>DZAX01000026.1 GCA_022729705.1 Helicobacter cetorum
TAATTAGAGCCGATGACATTGGCAAAGACAACTCTATAAACTCTGAGTATATGTCTGATGCGAAGATAATATATGAGACTCAAGGTGATATAAAAAGAGCCTCTACGCAAGGGTGGGGGTCTAAGGTGCTTGAGAGTGTTTGGCCGTTTTAAGGGGTCAATAGATCTCTCTTGATTGAATATGAAATTCGTAACCCCCAAGTAAACCCCATCCCCCATCACAAACAACTCATCCCTCAAAGCCTAAAGCTTCACATTCCAAGGAAGTAATTCCTCAATATCTTTCGTGGCCTAATGAAAAAAACGGGAGGCTAAATCATAGCTTTTCATTATATCTACTTAAAAACCCATCTATCATTTTAACTTTTCCTTTCATAGCTAATCCTTGATGTAGTTTGACTAGCTTTTTAAGATGTGAGAATACTCCGCCATCTAATAGACTTTATTGTGTTTGGTATTTTAAACTCTTTATAGTTTTTGTACGTAAATAGATATGGTAGGTTAGTCGTTAAGCTTTTATAGACAGATAAAAGCTTTGTATGCGTTGGCGTCAGTTTACCGCTTTTAACGCATAAAGACTTTTCTCCTAGAAACTCTCTATGTTTATCATACCAAGATTCAAGAGCAATTTTAAACTTTATCTCATTAGTTGTAGTTAGTCTTTTTGAAATAGCTAATAACTCAATGCCGGCTGTGAGTTTTGGATTATTTGTTAGATATCGCTTGATTGTAGCTATTTGGTGGAAGTGGCATATTTGAACCAGAATGCCAACAAATGCCTTGGCTTGGCCTCTTTTACCGTCTATAACGACTGCTTGTATTGTGTAGCCATCAGACACAAGCTCATCAATAAGTTGTTTGTAATTGGCAACAGTTTCACTGGCGATATGTTTGCTTGCAATAATAGTCTTAGTTAAATCGTCTTTAAAAACTAGAGTTCCAAAGCCTTTGTTGCGTCTGCCAAAAAAGGTAGCATCAGCAATTACCGTTACGACTTTTGGATTTATTTCTCTTGCATTAGGTTGATAAGCGTCAAGTAGTTTTTTAATATATGGAATTGATACGCTATATTTGATTGATAGCTGATTTAATGTTTGCTTGCCAAAAAAGTACTCTTTAAAGAGTTTATCTATAGGTTTACCGGGTCTTCTTTTTGATGAAAATCTTAAACTGCAAGAGTTGCATTTATATCTTTGAATTTCTCTTTGTTTACCGTTCTTTTTTACATCATAACTTGAACATTCTGGGCAAATATTCGCTTTTTTTACAACGCATTGTAAATAATCCTTTTAAAAGCCCTATGGTAGCAGAGTTTGTCTGGGTTTTTAGCACCTCGTTTTTTCATTAGACCGAAATTTGGGGGATTATAACTTTGGGCTATACTTTAGATAGAGTCGGTATAATGTTCTTCATAGAGTCTCTTTTGTTTGGGGATTTGCAAGAGGCTCGCTATACTAATCAAAAACTAGACCTGCCACATCTCCAGCGAAACCAGTAGCTTTAGGGGGTTGCAAGGGGTGATTAGCCCCTGCCGCCAATACGGGCTTTGCATGTATTGGCGCATAATATCAATTCAAGGAGCTAACATGATTAAAATCGTAAAAACAACAGACGCCGCTTTTAAAGAGACGCTTTTTGCCACGCTTCACAGAGGCGAGATGCAAAGCGAAAAAGTGGAGACAATCGTAAAATCTATTATTGCGGACGTAAGAGCAAACGGCGATAAAGCTCTTTTTGATTCTATAGCGAAATTTGACGCTTGGAGCCCAAAAAGCAGCGATGAGTTGTGTATATCAGAAGAGAGAATGAAAAATGCGTACGACAATCTTGACGCAAACCTCAAAGATGCTCTGCATACCGCATACGATAGAATAAAAGCTTATCACGAGCAATTAAAGCCTAGAAGCTGGATTACAACAGAGCAAAACGGAACTATTTTGGGACAAAAAGTAACCGCCGTAGACAAGGCGGGGCTATATATCCCAGGCGGAAAAGCCGTATACCCTAGCTCCCTACTGATGAATGCGATTCCTGCGCTCGTAGCGGGCGTAGAGGAGATAGTAGTCTGCACGCCAACGCCGCACAACGAGCCAAACGAACTATTGATGGGAGCCGCGCACATATGCGGTATCAAAAAAATGTTCAAAATAGGCGGAGTGGGAGCCGTGGCGGCTATGGCTTATGGGACGGATACAATACCAAAAGTAGACGTAATCACAGGTCCCGGCAATATCTTTGTAGCAACGGCAAAAAAACTTGTATTTGGGGATGTCAATATAGACATGATAGCCGGGCCCAGTGAAATAGGCATTATCGCCGATAAAAGCGCCAATCCCTCGTGGCTAGCCCTAGATATGCTCTCACAAGCCGAGCACGACGAACTAGCCGGCTCATACCTTATCACCGACAACGAAGAGCTAGCAGAGCAAACAGCCAAAGAGATAGATAGATATTTGGGCGAACTGCCAAGAGGCGAGATAAGCTCTGTTTCTATAGCAAACAATGGCATTATCATAGTGTGCGGCGATATAAAAGAGGCGATAAACCTGATGAACGAAATAGCCCCAGAACACCTTGAAGTGTGTACGGATAATGCGCTGGAGCTATTGCCATATATCAAGCACGCCGGAGCAATTTTTCTAGGTCACTATACGCCTGAGGCTATCGGGGATTATCTAGCGGGTCCAAATCACACTTTGCCAACAGGGGCTAGCGCTAGATTTTTCTCACCATTATCGACTGAGCATTTTATGAAAAAATCTTCGATTATTTCGTTTTCAAAAGAGGCGATAAAAGAGCTTGGGGGTAAGTGTGCGACTATCGCAGACGTGGAAGGATTGTTTGCTCACAAGGAGAGCGTTTTGGCAAGAGTTAAATAAACTCTCCCGCATTTATGCGGGTAACTTCAATGGCTTAAGGGCATGTCCAGTTTCGCTTTCGTTTGGTTGACTAGTTTCATAAATACAAGCGATAGACAAACAACAAACAAGTAAAATCTTTAAACCAAAAAAGGATTTAAAAGATGTGTCAAATCTATCACTCTAATGCTTTGAACTTATTTAGCAAATATTGAATTAGCCAATATGTACAGCATAAATGTTCAAACTGGACAGTTAATTATTTTCTTTATCTTATCCATTTCGGAATCATTGGAATTAAGATTTAGAAAAAGTTGTATAGTTTTCTTGGGATATTATAGTCTCCCGCAAAGTGCGGGAGAGGTTGCGGATTAACCTAGGAAAGGGTTTGCGTAAAGAGCGATTAGAGCGATAACAAGCGTATAGATAACTTGTGCTTCGATCATCGCAAGAGCGATAAACATAGTTGTAAGAAGTTTTCCACCCATTCCAGGGTTTCTAGCAGTACCGGCGATTGTAGCGGCAGCGGCGTTACCCATACCGATAGCACCTCCAAGAGCGGCTATACCAAGACCGACGCCAGCGGCTATTACAGACGCGGCTTTTAGAGTTTGATTTGCAACTTCGCCGTCAGATGCGAAAGCGGCTGCTGCAAGAGCAAGAATCATAAGAACGATTTTTTTCATTGTGTCTCCATAAAGTTTTTTTGCAATAAGTCTGTTCGGCTTGCGTATCCCTACTTAATACCTTTGCAGGCGGTATTCTACAGGAATATAACTTATTTTTTACCATAAAGATTGAGTTAGCGATTAAAATTTTGATTGAGAGAGCGTGATGTGTTTGAGTTTAAAAAAGATGGTGCGGTCGAGAGGACTTGAACCTCCACGCCTTGCGGCACTAGATCCTAAGTCTAGCGTGTATGCCAATTTCACCACGACCGCATATAAAATCACTAACTTATCATGTTTTAGAATGAATAGTTTGATTTTCAAGTAAAGATAGAAGAAATAAACTATCTGAATTAAGTATGAATTGCTAAGAGCGGCAAGCCGCGAGAGCCGTCTGCTGAAGACCTAATTTTTGGCTTTGCCGAAAATTTGAGAACCAATAGTTAATTTAAATGGTGCGGATGAGAGGACTTGAACCTCCACGCCTTGCGGCACTAGATCCTAAGTCTAGCGTGTATGCCAATTTCACCACATCCGCACAAATTTTAACAATAATAAAAGTGGTGAGCCCATCAGGATTCGAACCTGAGACCTACGCCTTAGAAGGGCGTTGCTCTATCCAGCTGAGCTATGGACCCGAAAAAAAAATGGTGCGCTCGGAGAGGGTCGAACTCCCAACCTACTGATCCGAAGTCAGTTGCTCTATCCATTGAGCTACGAACGCATTCGGCTCTTTGGCGGCCTCAACTTACATTTTAGGCTATACTGAAAATTTCTTAAAAAATGGGGTAAGTGATGGGAATCGAACCCACGACCCTCAGAACCACAACCTGATGCTCTAACCGACTGAGCTACACCTACCAAACAAATTTAATTTTCAAAATTTCAAAACAACACTCTAAGTGGTCGGGGCGAGAGGATTCGAACCTCCGGCCCCCTGGTCCCAAACCAGGTGCGCTAACCAGACTGCGCTACGCCCCGTTCAAATTAGAGAGTGGAATTGTAGCTGTTTTTAGCACTCCTGTCAATAGTTTTTTTAAAAGTTTTTAACTTTTTCGTATAATTTTGTCATTTTGAAGTAGTTATTTTTCAGTAAAAGCGACTTTATAAGCTCTTTATTTGAGCGCTCCACAGCATATTTAAATCTACCAAACTCGTCAAATTGCTTAAATATTGTTTGAAGAATCAGTCTTTTTTCGCCAATTTGCATAAAGCTTTGCGCCATCTTTTTTGCTATATCCATTTTTCCGTTTTCAATATTTCTGATAATGTCGACTAGTGTCATTTTCCATGCTTCTTCAAGAATTGTATAGTTGTAGTCTTCTCTTAAGAATGGATTTGATTCCACAAGCGCATAAGCGTCTGCAAAAGAGCCGTTCATTATCATCTCTTCAAAATCTATATTGTCAGAGTCTAATTCGTATCTATAAACGGAGCCGTCGAGGCAACCAAGTATTAAAACGTTTGCGCTCTGTTTTGTAGCGCACGAGACTATGCTTTGCGTTTTAATAATAGCTTCGCTTAGTTCGTCATAGTTTGAGGCGCTTAGTAGTTTTATGTTTCGTTCTCTGCCGCATATATAGATACATCCGTCTGAGATTTCAAAGACCGAGGCGCTGTCGTTTAGTTTTTTTGCATTTTTGATGATTTTTTTTGTAAAAGTGTCAAATACTAGAACTTGCCCCTCTCTATAAAAAACCGCCATCTCTTTTTCATTTACAAACTCAACTCTTACAATAGGCTCTTCAAGCCCCATCATTGATATATATCTCTCTGTGTCGCTTAGTTTGTAGAGTCTAATCTCGTTGTCAAATCCGGCTATAGCGATATGTTTACCGTTTGGACTAAAAGCAAATGCAGAGATAAAATCGCTTCTAATATCGTATGTTTTGCTCACCTGTTTTGATTCAAAATCAAAAACAAAACTTTTGCCGTCCATTCCGCCGCTCGCAAGTTTCATGGCGTATGGTGAAAATCTAAGCGCATATATCTCTGAGGCGTGCAGACTGCCGACCTCCAGCAGTCTCTTTTTTAGCGGTATATCCCAAATTTGGTATTTTGGTTCGTTTTTTAATCCAAACGCCAAAAATCTACCGTCATAAGAGACGTCATATCCGTTTGCAAATCTAAAAAATTCAGCACTGGCAATTTTTAATTCCGCCGTTTTTTCGAGTGTTGCGGCGTCTAGTGTGACAACGCCGCCATTCTCTGTTAAAACTATTACTTTATCACCAGTCGCTCTAATTTTTGTTATTGCCGTATCCAGTGTTAAACTCTGTTTGGCTTTCAATCTTTCGCCTCCAATAATGTTATAAATCAAACTTTTAAAATCTAGACTCGCTATTGTTAGTTTATCATACTAATTCGTATTTTAATTTTGTTATTTATGCAAAAATCGCTCCTAGTGGCGTTAAGGGGATAATTGTTAAAATTTGGCTTAAAATTAGGATTCAAGGAATTGGCGTTGAGAACCCATTATTGCGGCGAAGTCAGAATAGAAGATATTGGAAAAGAGATAACCGTGTGCGGCTGGGCAAATAGCTACAGAGACCACGGCGAACTCGTATTTATAGACCTTAGAGATAAAAGCGGGCTTGTTCAGCTTGTGTGCGACCCAAACGATAGTAAAGACGCGCATAAAGCGGCAAGCGAAGTGAGAGACGAATATGTGATAATAGCCAAAGGGCTTGTAAGAAGAAGAGGCGAGGGGCTTGAAAACACCAAGCTTAAAACGGGCGCACTAGAGATAGTGGTCACAAGCTTGATAATAGAAAACAGATCTCCAACGCCTCCTTTTCAAATAGGAGACTCAAAAGTAAACGACGAGTTAAAGCTAAAATATAGATTTTTGGAGCTTAGAGATACAAAACATCTAAATAATTTTATCACACGCTCAAAAGTGACTGTTGCGATAAGAAACTATTTTGATCAAAACGGCTTTTTGGAGGTTGAAACCCCGATACTTACCAAATCAACACCGGAGGGCGCTAGAGACTATCTTGTTCCAAGTCGTGTGCATGGCGGCGAGTTTTTCGCTCTTCCGCAATCCCCGCAACTTTTTAAACAGCTATTGATGGTAGCCGGATTTGATAGATACTTCCAGATTGCTAGATGTTTTAGAGATGAAGATCTAAGAAGCGACAGACAGCCTGAGTTTACGCAGGTGGACGTTGAGATGAGTTTTTGCGACGATGAAGCTGTAATGGCTATGGCGGAGGGCTCGCTAGTAGCTGGTTTTGCGGCGGCTGGTATAGAGATAAAAGCTCCGTTTAATAGAATGAAGCACTCAGAGGCGATGGAAAAATACGGCTCCGATAAGCCGGATATGAGATATGGTTTATCTCTTACGGATGTTATTGATTTGTTTGAAAAGACGGGACTAAAAGTATTTGCCGAAATAGCAAGTATGCCGCATGTTAACCGCATAAAAGCTCTAAATGTCGAAGGCGGCGAGAAGCTAACAAGAAAAGAGATAGACGCTCTCACTGAGTATGTGGGTAAATTTGGCGCAAAAGGTCTTGCTTGGCTAAAAGTCAAAGAGGATTTGAGCCTGCAAGGACCTATTGAGAAGTTTTTGAGCGAGGATGAAAAAAGCGAACTTGTAAAAAGACTTGGTTCAAAAGCGGGAGATATTATATTTTTTGGAGCCGGCAAAAAAGCGGTCGTCTTGGAGTATATGGGCAGACTAAGACAAGAAGTTGCAAAGCTGATGGGAATCATCGACGAAAACAGATATGAGTTTTTGTGGGTTGTTGATTTTCCTATGTTTGAAGTGGACGAGGGTAGGGTAAAGGCTCTTCATCACCCGTTTACAATGCCGCGTACGCTTGATGATGAAAACTTGGAAAATATCGAATCTATAGCGTATGACATAGTGCTAAACGGCTATGAGATAGGCGGCGGAAGCATTAGAATACATAAAGAAGAGACGCAAAAAGAGGTATTTAGAATGCTTGGTATCGGCGAAGAGGAAGCTAGAGAGAAGTTTGGCTTTCTGCTAGACGCTCTTAAGTTTGGCGCTCCTCCGCACGGCGGTTTTGCTCTTGGGCTTGATAGACTTCTTATGCTTATCACAAAATCGGAGAGCATCAGAGATGTTATAGCTTTTCCAAAAACCCAAAAAGCGCAGTGTCTTATGACGGCGGCGCCAAGTACGGTAGACGAAGCTCAACTAAAAGAGCTATCAATCAGGGTAAGTAAAATAGAAGCTTGAGACTCACAGATACAAAGGCGGACGACATCGTTGAAATAGGGGAGTTTTTGGCTCCTTTTTGTGATGTAGAAAGCCGTATTTGTTCTATGGGCGTATCAAAAGGCGAGGTGGCTAGAGTGTTGTCAAACTCATTTTTAAGCCCTGTGCTTCTTGACATGGACGGCTCAAAAATAGCCATCTCAAGAACGGAAGCCAAAAATATACAAGTAAAACTAATAAGGAGATAGAAGTTATATGAAAAAACTATTTTTAATTATCGGAGCGCCGGGAAGCGGTAAAACAACTGACGCAAGCATTATAGCGTCAAAAAATGAGTCGGATATGGCGCACTACTCTACGGGCGATTTGCTCAGAGCTGAAGTTGCAAGTGGTTCAGAGCTTGGGCAGACAATAGACGGTTTTGTGTCAAAAGGCAACCTTGTTCCTTTGCAAATCGTAATTGACACGGTCGTAAAAGCTATAAAAGAGAGCCTAAAAAGCGTTATTTTGATAGACGGTTTCCCTAGAAGCGTAGAGCAGATGGAAAAACTAGACGAAGTACTTGCGTCAGAGAGCGAAGTTGAGCTAGTTAACGTTATTGAAGTAGAAGTAAGCGAAGAGGTTGCAAAAGATAGAGTGCTTGGAAGAGCGAGAGGCGCGGATGATAACGCCGAGGTTTTCTACAATAGAATGAAAGTTTTTACAGAGCCGCTAGAGGCTATTAGAAGTTTTTACGGTGCAAAAAGCGTGTATCACACTATTAACGCCGAGAGAACGATAGAAGAGATAGTGGGCGACATGGAAAGCTTTATTAAAACAAAAATCTAAGCACATTATGAACTTTTATGCTTGCATTATAGGAACAGAGCTATTAAACGGTAGACGCAAAGACGAGCATTTTGCTTTTTTGAGCGGCGAACTATTGGTGCGAGGCTTTGAGCTTAAGGCGTGCTTTGTCATAAAAGATGAGCCGTCTTTTATCGCCGACGTCTTTTCTCTGATAAAAAAAGATCCTGATTCTGTGATGTTTTGTTTTGGCGGAATAGGCGCAACACCGGATGATTATACAAGAGAGACGGCGGCAAGAGTATTTAGCGACGGGCGAATGATAAGACATACGGAGGCTTTGGCTCTTATTGAAAATAGGTTCAAAGAGTCGGCTTATCCAAATCGTGTAAAAATGGCTGATTTGCCGATAGGCGCCGGACTTTTGACAAACACGGTAAATCAGATACCGGGGTTTTATCTAGATGATCGATTTTTTTTCGTTCCAGGGTTTCCTCAGATGGCGCGAGATATGGTTGTTGAGGCTCTTGATAGATTTTATCCGCTCTCTACGCCAAAATACAAAAAAACATTTACGGCGTTTTGTTCTGAGGAAAATTTAATTGATATTATGAACTCTTTACCGTCATCTGTTGAGTTTTCAAGCCTTCCTATTATGGATGGCGACAGTCGCGCGGTTGAGATATATCTAGCCTCTCAAAGCTCTTGCGTGACTGAAGACGTATATGAACACTTTGTGACTTTGATTGAAAAAAAAGGCGTAAAATGGCGAGACGGCGGCTATTTTGATAAATAAGCTCGCCGTCGCTTTTGTGCGCTTCTACCAAAAAATCCTATCTCCGATTACGGTCGGCTCTTGCAGATATTATCCAAGTTGTAGCGAATACTCCGTTTGGCAGTTTGAAAATAACAACTTCTTCTACGCTTCTTTTTTTTCTTTACTCAGAATATTAAGATGTAATAAACTTTTCTCAGGCGGCATAGAGTATCCAAAAACGCTGTTTAAACCCCCCAAAGTTACGCTTTTTACGCAGAACGGAGAAAAAAATATCAAATATTTCATAGTTCCTCAAAAAAAAGAGTATCTTATAGTTAAAATATGGGGCAGATAGCGGTAAACTTAAAAGAGCAAAAGAGTGCCTGACACCCATTTTTTCGGTTTATAAATACACAATTAGCTAAAATCACGCTATGAACAAAGCGATAGAAAACTACTATAAAAAAATTGATAAATTAAAACGCTATGGCGCATATGGAGAATCTCATCTTGAAATAGCATTTGCGGAACTTTTGAGCGAATATGCAGAAACAAAAAATTTAATGCTTATTCAAAAACTTCCATATAAAAACAAGCGTATAGTGCCAGATGGCACGATAAAAGACGCACTTGGGCTAGACCACGGATATTGGGAAGCAAAAGATACAAACGATGATTTAAAGGAAGAAATTACAAAGAAATTTGCAAAGGGCTATCCAGACGATAATATTCTGTTTGAAAACACGCAAACGGCAACGCTTTATCAAAACAGAAATGTAAAATTTGAAAACATAAGTTTGCAAGACGGCGATGCACTAGAAAAACTTTTAAAGGCATTTTTTAGTTATGAGCGTCCAGAAATAGCTGACTTTAGAAAAGCTTTGCAAAAATTTAGCGAAGATTTACCAAAAATCTTAATAGCGCTTAGAGAAAAAATAGATACAGCTTTTGCAAACGATATATTTGTAATCAAATACAAAAAGTTTTTAAATCTTTGTCAAAAATCAATCGACCCATCAATAGATAAAGAGCATATTATAGAGATGCTTTTGCAACATATTCTAACAGAAGATATTTTTAAAAAAATCTTTGACGATGATATTTTTCATAGCGAAAACGACATAGCACACTCTATCGGCGAATTAATAGACATATTTTTAGATAAGCATGCCAAAAAAACACTTCTTAGTTCAATAGCACATTATTACGACACAATCAGGGCACACGCCGTAAATATTTCGGACTTTGGCGAAAAACGCAAATTTTTAAATTTAATTTACGAAAACTTTTACAAAGCATACAATCCAAAAGCGGCAGATAAACTAGGCATTGTTTACACACCAAATGAAATTGTGCATTGGATGGTAGAGGCTACAAACGATTTGTGCTACAAACACTTTGACAAAACGCTATCTGCGGACGGCATTACAATATTAGACCCTTGCATTGGCACAGGCACTTTTCTTTGTCATATACTAGACTTTTTGGCTCCGAACGATTTAAAACGCAAATTTGAAAACGAGCTATTTGCAACAGAGCTATCGCTTTTGCCATATTATATTGCAAACTTAAATATAGAATACACATACAAACAGCGCACTAAAGAGTATAAAGAGTTTCCAAATCTATCTTTTGCAGATACTTTAGAACTTCATAAAAATATTAATAAAAGTATTAAAGATAAGCAAACAAAAATGTTTGAAATGAGCGAAGAAAACACAGAGCGGATTGAAAGACAAGAGAGCGCAAATATAAATATTATAATTGGCAATCCGCCATATAATGCAAACCAACAAAACGAAAACGACAACAACAAAAACAGAAGTTATCCAGCAATAGACAAGCGCATAAAAGACACATATATAAAACTAAGCAATGCGCAAAAAACAAAAATGTACGATATGTATTCTAGGTTTTTTCGTTGGGCTAGCGATAGGCTTGGTAGTAGCGGCATAGTTTCGTTTATTACAAACTCTAGCTTTTTACACTCCAAAACTTTCGATGGTTTTAGAGCGAGCGTATTTAGCGAATTTCAAGATATTTATGTGCTAGATTTAGGCGGAGATGTGCGTAAAAATCCAAAACTCAGTGGCACAAAAAACAATGTTTTTGGCATACAAACTGGCGTGGCTATTGCAATACTTATTAAAAACCCAAAACTACAAAACCCAAAACTCCACTTTTTAGACCCATTCGATGCACTAGAGACAAAGCAAAATAAACTTGTGTGGCTATCGCAAAACAAATTTAATACATTGCAGTTTAATGTAATTGCACCAGATGGCAAAAACAACTGGCTAGAGCGAACAAGCAACGATTGGGAGAGCTTAATACCGCTTGGCAGTAAAGAGGCAAAGGCTGGCAAGCAAAGTGAAACAATTTTTAGGCTTTTTTGCCCTGGTGTTGTAACGGCACGAGATGAGTGGGTCTATGATTTTGACAAACAAAATTTAAACAAAAAAATAGAATGGTTTATAAAAGATTACGAAAGACAACTAAAAGCACACAAAGACAATGTAGAAAACATAGAAAATACAATTAGTTGGAGCGAGCATTTAAAAAATAAATTTAAAGCAAAAGCGCATATTGCATGTGATAAATCAAAAATAGTTAAAAGTATGTATCGTCCATTTACCGCAAAATATCTATATTTCGATGACGCATTAAATGACAGAAGAGGCTTAAATCATAAATTTTTTGCAAAAGCAAATTTTGCGATTAGCCTAAGTATAAGCGGCAAGTTTTCTATTGTCTTAGGTAATCAATATTGTATTGACTTTGGCGCATTATTGAGTGGTGGTGGTAGCACTCAAACATTCCCATTTTACTATTATGAAAACGGCGAACAGTTTGAAAATATTACAGATTGGGCGTTAGGACATTTTAAAGAGCATTATAAAAATGAAGATATTACAAAGCTAGATATTTTTCACTACTGCTACGCCGTTTTGCACGAGCCAAAGTATAGGCAAGAGTATGCAATAAATTTAAAGCAAGATTTACCACGCATTCCATTAAGAGCAGATTTTACAAAATATGCGCATATTGGCAAAGAGCTTTTAAATCTGCATATAAATTTTGAAAGCGTAGAGCCGTATAAACTAAAAAGAGTGGATAAACCACAAAAAAAGACAGGCTCACTATTGGAGAGTAACGAACCAAAAGCATATTGCCGCCTTAGTAAAGATAAAAAACATATAGAGCTAGACGAATTTACAACGCTAGAAGATTTACCGCAAGACGCACTAAATTACAAACTTGGCAACCGCTCGGGCATTGAATGGGTGCTAGACCAATACCGCCCAAAAACCCCAAAAGATGCAACAATAGCTGTAAAGTTTGACAACTATCAATTTTCTGCGTATAAAAATATTGTTATAGATTTGCTAGAAAAAGTTGTGAGCGTTTCGCTAAAAAGTAACGAACTTATAAAAGCATTAGTAGCAATAAATTAGGTGCGAAAGTTCAGTTACAAATTAAAATAGCTACGTAGAATTATGAAAAAAAAGTGTCTGAATTTAAGTTACCGCTCCACTTAGTCTTAATGCTATTTCGTCAGCCAAAAAAAAGTCGGTTGAATAGACTCTTTTTCCGTCGCTTGTAAGTAATTGGTTTTGGAGTAGCATCTCTACTACCGAGAGCCTATCTTTTAATATAGAGAGCTCCACCCCAACCACGCTTCTAAGCCCTAGGAATATTTTTTCAGTTTTTATCTCTTCGTTTGAGAGTTCCTCAATTTCTGCAAAAAGTGGATTTTTTATGTAATCTTCTATGTTTTTATGCGGATATAATCTATTTTTGCCATCATATCCGACTGCGCCGGCGCCGACTCCCATGTATGGTTTGTGTTCCCAGTATCCAAAATTATGCGACGAGCGTTTTTTTCCAAAACTGGCGGTTTCGTAGTGTTCATACCCAGCTGTTTTAAGCGTATCTCCAACAAGTTTTGCGGCGTCTGGGTCATATCTTGTCGCAACTCCTTTTTTTTCAAACGGAGTGCCGCTTTCTATTGTAAGTGAGTAAGCCGAAATGTGTGGCGCCTTTAGTTGTAAAAAAAGAGATAACTCCTCTTGCAAAAACACAAAATCGTCAAACGGCGTATCGTACATAAAATCAACAGATATATTTTCAAATCCCGCATTTACGCTAGCCTCATACGCATCAATAGCGCTTTTTTTGTCATGTACCCTAGACAAAAAACTCAATTTTTCGTTATTTAGGCTTTGCACGCCAAGGCTTAGCCTATTAGCACCCATTTGCACAAGAGCTATCGCTTTTTCTTTGCTCCAGCTTGATGGATTTGCCTCTATCGTTACTTCGGCGCCCACCTCAAGCCATTCTGTAATTTTTTTAAAGATTTTCTCAAAGTCGCCAATGCTCAGTAATGACGGAGTGCCGCCGCCAAAATAGACGCTTTTTAGTTTTTTAAAGTTATTTTTTTCAAACTCACTATCTAGCTGTACAACTAACGCGTCAATATATGCACCTATTAAATCATTTTTACCTGAAAAGGTGTTAAAAGCGCAGTAACCACATCTTTTTTCGCAAAAAGGAGTGTGCAAATAAAGCAATTCTTATCCTTTTTTTGCTACTATTCTAACTAGAATTTGCTAGTTTTTGTAAAAAAGAAGTCCTCTTGCCATCTAAAAAAGGCAAGCTTCAAAAGCCACACCGGCTAGCGTAGCTCAGACGGCTTTGCTGTTTGAGCGTGAGAACTCTATTTTAAAAAACTATGAAGAGTAACAAATGGCAGACAAAATATATAGACCCAATGTCGCCGCAGTAGTTTTATCGTCCGAATATCCGGCCGTGATGAAAGTATTTATCGGGCTTAGAAGCGATATGAAAGACGTTTGGCAGTTTCCACAAGGTGGAATAGACGATGGCGAATCGCCTAGGGAAGCTCTTTTGAGGGAGCTAAAAGAGGAGATAGGCACCGATAATATCGAGATTATCTCCGAATATCCAGAGTGGGAGTTTTATGACTTCCCAGATGGAATCGTCAAAAATAAAAAGCTATATAACTACAGCGGTCAAAAACAAAAATATTATTTGGTAAGACTGAAAAACGACTCTGAAATAAATATAAAAACATATCATCCGGAGTTTAATGAATATAAATTTGTTAAATCAGATTTAGTATTTGAATTTATTTCGCATTTTAAAAAACCAATATACAAAAAAGTTCTCTCTCACTTTAGAAGAGAGGGGTTTATTTAAAATAACGCCAATACGAGCAAAGCCCGTATTGGTGGCAGGGGCTAATCGCCCCTTGCATCCCCCCAAAGCTACCCGCATTTGCGGGAGAATTTTTAATGTTTATGCGGAGGCTTTATGGCTTATGCCGACTTCCATTTTTTTTAGGAGTAATCTTTATGTTGATAGTCCAAAAATTCGGCGGAACAAGCGTCGGTAATCTGGAAAGAATAGAAAATGTTGCAAATAGGGTCTCAAAAACCGTAAACGAAGGTCATGGCGTAATAGTTGTCGTGTCTGCAATGAGCGGTGAGACAAATAAGCTTATAGAGTATGCAGAGCATTTTACAAAAACGCCTGATAAAAAGGCGATGGATTTTGTGGTTAGCTCCGGCGAGAGGGTGACGGCGGGGCTTTTGGCTATAGCTTTAAACGCAAAAGGGCATAAAGCCATGGCGATGAGCGGTAGGCAAGCCGGAATCATTACAAACTCTGATTTTACAACCGCAAGAATAGCCGATATTGACGCCACAGATATGAAGCAAAAAGTGAGCGAAGGGTATATAGTCGTTGTCGCCGGTTTTCAGGGAATTACTGAATGCGGGAGCGTAACGACGCTTGGTCGCGGCGGTAGCGACCTTACGGCTGTGGCGATAGCCGGAGCCTCGGGAGCTGAGCTTTGCGAGATATATACAGATGTTGATGGGGTGTATACCACAGACCCGAGGATAGAGCCTAAGGCAAAAAAATTAGACATTATAAGCTACGACGAGATGCTAGAACTTGCATCAGCGGGTGCCAAAGTGCTTCAAAACCGCTCTGTAGAGTTAGCTAAAAAACTATCCGTAAATCTTGTCACAAGAAGTAGCTTCAACGATAATGAAGGAACGCTTATTACAAAGGAAAACGATATGATGGAAAATGTACTTGTCAGCGGTATAGCCCTTGACAAAAATCAAGCGATTGTAACCGTGCGAGGCGTGGATGATAGACCTGGAATCGCGGCTGAGATATTTAAGGCTCTCTCTGATGAAAGCATAGTGGTGGATATGATAGTCCAAAATGTAGGTCAGGACGCTAAAGCTAATATCAGTTTTACGGCTCCACAAAACGAGCTTGAGAGAGCAAAGCTAATTATGAAAAAATTTGAGAGTGCTGGTGCTATCACGACTTACAATACGGACGTTTCGAAAGTCTCGGTTGTGGGCGTGGGCATGAAAAGCCATAGCGGCGTTGCGTCAAAAGCTTTTATCGCTCTAGCGCATGAGAATATCAATATCTTGATGATTAGTACATCTGAAATTAAAATCTCTATAGTAATTAGTGAAAAATATGGAGAACTTGCCGTAAGAGTTTTACACGAAACTTACGGACTTGGAAATTAGGTTTTGAAGGAGCTTCTGGATTGGACGCTTGGCGTCGTAAGAGATAGAAGCGAGTTTGGGTGGATAGAGGAGAGACGCTTTGAGTGGGTTCCTCTTGTTCAAAACTGTCTAAGTATGGTAATGAACGGCTCTTCTGTAATTATTATCACAGACAAAGAGCGCACTTGGTTTTCAAACTATCTTGCACGAACGCTTAATAAGCCCTCAAAGAATAGACCATTTCTGCCGTTTTTCTCAATAAAAACACTTCTTCCCGGGCTTGATGGGCTTAGTTCAAACGAGACTTTTAGTTCTTATACCGATATGATGGATATTTCATTTAAGAGTTATATTTTTTGGTATATTGGACGAAGCGACGATAAAATGGCTGCTTTTGCAAAAGAGAGAGCTGATAGTTTTCTTTGGATATTCGACGAGCAAACATCAAACAGCTTTTATCTAAAATCGTTTGACGAGGCGCTTGATAGCAAGCTTATATCTCTTGCGTCGATTTTTGACAAGACGATAGACGCCGTTATGTTCTCAAAAATCAAATTAGGATAGATGGTTTTGGCGCGGGTTTTTTCTTCAGACACCTTGACGTCAAACGGCTTTATAGTCGTATCAAACGATTTTAACTATGCAATTGGTATTATAAAGGAGAGTTTTAGCGGAGACGTTACAATTTTTCCAAAACCGTTTAAAGAGCAAAAAGATATGCTCGTAGATGATGTTGAAGAGCTTATGGAGTCGGCTTACCTAACCGGCGATGAGCGGCTGTTTATTATAAAATCAGACAGCTATTCCGCTATAGTCCAAAATAAACTTCTAAAACTTTTAGAAGAACCGCCTAACGGCGTAAAATTTTGTCTTTTGGTCGCCTCAAAGGCGGCTCTTTTGCCCACCGTTCGTTCAAGACTCTCAGAGTGTGAAATAAAAACCAAAAAAAACTCTGAATTAGAGAGTGTTGATTTTTCAAAAATTGACGCTAATTTTATGTTTGAGACGCTAAAAAAAAGCGAAAGTATGAGCAAAGAGGAGGCAAAAGAGTATCTTTATGCGCTCTTGCAAGGCTACGTCAATGTTTCCAAAAAAAATGAACCATACAAAAATAGTCAGAAGTTGGATATTTTCGATACAGCTTTTAAGCTTTTAACTCTTAATACGCCGCCGAAAATAGTTTTTTCGGCGCTTTTAGCAAAGGTGACTGCAAAATGATACAAAGACTTTCAAGCGACACAAATATAGCGGATGTTTTGGTAAAAATAGGCGTTGACGACATCGGTATGAGAATTCTTCAAAAAAAATCATCAATGAATCTTTTCTTTATGCCAGCTCTCGATATTAGGGCGGCGAATATCTTAAAACAAGACGCTCTATCTCTTGGAGCCGACCTAGCGGTATCAAAAAAAGTCGCCGCTATGAGCGTTAAGCATACAGATGCGCTCTTGATATGCACGGATGCGCAACTTGAAAAAATAATCAAAAAAGAGTCAATACAGCCGTTTGGTCTTCAAAAAATAGCGCAAATGCTTGAAAAAGCCAAAACGCCGACAGCCCAGCCGCGCATAATGGGTATTATTAATATCAATGAGGATAGCTTTTTTGAGGGTAGTCGCATAGACGAGGGGCTATTTTTGGAGAGATTTCTCTCTATATGTGAAGATGGAGCCGACATAATAGATATAGGCACCGTCTCAAGTAGACCTGGTAGCGAATATCCCGGTAAAGACGAAGAGATGAGGCGGATAGAGCCAATACTTGCCATAATCGAAAAACACTCTCTTTTTGAAAAAACCAAAATAAGCGTAGATACTTTTGAGCCGCAAGTCGCAAGAGCCGCGCTTGAGATTGGGTGTCAAATGATAAACGATATTAGCGGTCTCTCAAAAGGCGAGCTTGCCGCCGTAGTGGCGGAACATAAAGCTGAGCTTACGATTATGCACATGCGCGGCACGCCAAAAGATATGCAGGATTTTACAGAGTATAACAATCTATTTTTTGATTTAGACGCTTTTTTTAGAGAAAAAATTGAGATTGCAGAAAGTTTTGGTATTAAGAATATTATATTGGACGTCGGCATTGGTTTTTCAAAGTTACTTGCGCAAAATCTTCTACTCATAAAACATCTTAGACATTTTAGCGCACACGGAAAACCGCTTCTTGTTGGGGCTAGTAGAAAAAATATGATAGATAGAATAACGCCGTGTCCGCCGGAGGATAGACTAGCGGGAACGCTCGCTTTGCATCAAAAAGCTTTAGACGAGGGCGCTTCCATCATACGTTGTCACGACGTAAAGGAGCATGTGCAGATGCTTCGCGTATGGCGCGCTCTCAAAAACACTTCTATTTAAGGTATTTATGACATTTTCAGAGTATAAAAATAGTGTTAAGCAACTAAATGAGTGGGCAAGGGCGTACTATACGCTAGACGCTCCGCTTATCACAGATGAAGAGTACGACAAACTATATCACCTTGTCAAAACCTACGAAAAGGCAAATCCTAATTTTATAGACGCTAGTTCGCCCACACAAAGAGTCGGCGGAGCGGTGCTTGATGAATTTGAAAAAGCTGAACACTTAGAGCGGATGTACTCATTAGAGGATCTATTTTGCGATGAGGAGTTGCAAGATTGGCTTGGCAGGATAGATAAGACGCAGGTTGACTCTGAGTTTGTGTGCGAGCCAAAGTTTGACGGGGCTAGCTTAAATCTCATATATGAGGGTGGGTCGCTAGTAAAGGCGATAACGAGAGGCGACGGCGTTATTGGCGAAATGGTGTTAAATAACGCAAAAACGATAAAGAGCATTCCGTTGGCCATATCCCATAGAGGAATATGCGAGATAAGAGGTGAGATAGTTATCTTTAAAGACGCTTTTTGGCGTATAAACGAGGAGAGGCTAAAGGAGAGGCAAAGTGTTTTTGCAAATCCTAGAAACGCCGCGGCCGGAAGCCTAAGACAACTCGACCCATCTATAACCGCAAAAAGAGAGCTTGTATTTTTCCCATACGGTCTTGGCAAAAACGATTTAGGGCTTAAGGCGCAGACGGAGTTGTCGGAGTTTTTGGAGAAAGAGGGGTTTTTGTCTCCTCCAAAGCGCTACTTTTGTAAAGACGCTAAGATGATAAAGACGGCGTATGAAGACTTAAAAGCGACCAAAGATTCGCTTTCTATGGCGCTTGACGGTATGGTGATAAAAGTAAATTCATTTGCGCTTCAAGAGGAGCTTGGTTTTACGGCAAAATTTCCAAGATGGGCGGCGGCGTATAAGTTTCCGGCTGTGGAGAGGCAGACAAAACTACTTGACGTCATATTTCAGCTTGGTAGAACTGGTGCCGTGACTCCAGTGGCGCTACTTGCCCCCGTGGATATTGATGGTGTGGTGGTCTCAAGAGCCACGCTTCACAACTTTGATGAAATAGAGAGAAAAGATTTTCGCATAGGAGACACGGTAAACGTCATTAGAAGCGGCGATGTAATCCCAAAAGTGGTAGGCGTTCTTAGCTCTTTTAGGGACGGAAGCGAAAAGAGAATAGAAAAGCCCTCGGTTTGCCCTGTGTGTGGTAAAGAGTTGTTGCATGAAGAGGCGATAACTAGATGTCAAAATCTAGAGTGTCCGGCTAGGGTTGTAGAGAGTATTATTCACGCGGCAGGTAAAAAAGCTCTAAATATTGACGGTCTTGGCGAGCGAATTGTATCGCTACTGTTTGAAAAAGATATTATTAAGACGCTAGTCGATTTGTACGCTCTCAATTATGCTAGTTTTAATGGGCTAGAGGGGTTTAAAGAAAAAAAGATAAATAATACTTTAGCGTCCATAGAGGCCTCAAAAGGGTGTGAATGTTGGCGTTTTATCGTAGCTCTTGGAATCGACCTTATCGGCGAGGTAGCCGCCAAAAAGCTGTGCGAAAACTTTGGGCTTTCGGCTTTTAAAGAAGACGCAGAGACGCTTTCGGCTATTGATGGTTTTGGTGGCGAGATGGTTAAGAGCTTTTTGCATTTTGCAAGTACTAATGCGGAGGATATAAAAAAGCTCATTTGGGTGATAACTCCGAGCGAACCGGTTAAAAAAGAGATAAAAGACTCATTTTTGACAGGCTGCACAGTTGTGATTACGGGTACGCTCTCTAGACCAAGAGAGTTTATCAAAGAGGTATTAGAACTAAACGGCGCAAAAGTCACCGATAGCGTCACAAAAAAGACAAATATATTAGTGAGCGGCGAAAACGCTGGAAGCAAGCTACAAAAAGCCATGGCTCTTGGCGTTAGAGTTATGAGCGAAGAAGAGCTATTTAAGGAGCTTTCATGATTAGATTAGACGCATATTTGGCGGCAAACACTCTTGCCGCAAGTCGCCAAAAAGCGTTGTGGCTAATAGAAAACGGATATGTAAAGGTTGAGGGCAAAATAACGCTAAAGCCATCAACTCAAATAGATGAGACGACCGTAGTGGAAGTCGCGCCGGTAAAGAGTTATGTTGGCAGAGGCGGACTAAAGCTTGAGGGATTTTTTGAAGAGTTTTCGCTAGATGTAAACGGTTTTTTGTCTCTTGACGCCGGAGCTTCTACGGGTGGTTTTACAGAGGTGTTGCTTGATAGAGGCGCTATGAAAGTCGTCGCGGTGGATGTTGGGAGTATGCAACTCTCAAATGAGCTTAGGGGTAGAGCCGATGTTGAGAGCTTTGAGAATATGGATATTAGAAAGTTTACTTATCCGCAAAAATTTGATATTGTAGTTGCCGACCTCGCTTTTATAAGCACAAAAGAGCTTCTATCTACGCTTGCCTCTTTTTCAAAAAAATATGTTTTGACGCTTTTGAAACCGCAGTTTGAAGTCGGCAAAAATGTAAAACGCAATAAAAGCGGCGTTGTCACGGATGCGGCGGCGATAGAGAAAGCGATTTTTGATTTTGAGCTTGAGATACAAAGGCTTGGATTGGGGCTTGTATGTAAAACGCCATGCAAATTCAGAGGCAAAGAGGGTAATCAAGAGTATTTTTTCTTGTGCGAGACAAAGGCTTGATAGAATCTCTTGCGATAGGCAGGTTTGATGGACTTCACCTTGGGCACCAAGAGCTTTTTAAAATGCTTGGCGAAAATGGCGCAATACTGCTAATAGAAACCAAAAAATCAAATCTTACGCCGCCTGAGTCTTTGGGTAGATATACAAAACTTCCAGTGTTTATTTATGAACTTGAGACTATCAGGGATCTATCAGCCATTGAGTTTGTCGCAAAGCTTGAAGCTGATTTTGCCGGACTCAAAAAAATAGTCGTAGGCGAAGATTTTCGCTTTGCGCTAAATAGAAGTGCGGGAGCTATGCAGCTAAGAGAGCTTTTTTGCGGCGAGACTGTCATAATGCCGGAGCTCAAAATAAACAATATAGGCGTCCACTCCAGATACATAAGGTCTTTATTATTGAGCGGCAAAACAAGAGAAGCAAACCTATATCTTGGCAGAGAGTATGAGATTTGCGGACGTATCGTCAAAGGGCAGGGGATAGGCGCACAAAAGCTTGTCGCCACGATAAATCTATCCGTAAATGCGTATATCTTGCCAAAAGAGGGGGTGTATGCGACAAGAACGGAGTGCGATAAGAGAGTATATCGCTCCGTAACTTTTGTAGGGCATAGAGTCTCTACAGACGGCTCTTTTGCGGTTGAGACACATATTTTGGATAGCTTTGAGGAGTGTTTGGATAATATTGTTTTTGTCTCTTTTGTTGAAAAAATAAGAGATAATAGATATTTTGAGGGTATAGAAGAGCTTAAAATGGCTATATATTCTGATATTGAATCTGCAAAAAAAATTTTAGCACAATGAGATTGTCGTAAATATTTTTTATGTTTATCCGATATTACAAACGAATCCCATAAAAGGAGGATGAAATGGAAAGTTCAGGCGCAGTAGGAAGCACAGCTTTAGACGCGATGAGAAAAGGAATTAAGCTACAAGAAAGACAGATGACTCAACTGCTTGAGAGTGCTACGATGGATCAAACCATGCTAAATCACAACAGAAAAGCATCTGAGCTTGCGGCGAAAACTTCTGGTGTAGGTATACATATAAACGTGCTTGCCTAAGTTATTTTTTTCATACCTAGCCCCTTAAAAGGCTAGGTTTTCTTTATTGTCCGCCGTCTTTGCAAGAGTAGTCAAAATCTATCACAAACTCATTTTCGACTTCATCTACATGGAATCTATGTTTTTTACAATACTCCTTATTCATCTTATTTGCGATTCTAAAAGCTCCTAATTCCGCTTCAACTCTAGTCTCATAGTTTTTTGGCAATCTCAGCGCTGTATCTTTTTTTATGCAACCGCACTCTTTTGCAAGACTTACGTCATACATTAGCAATTACCACCCTCTTTTGTTGAACAAGGCTTCATAAACTTAGACAAAATCTTAAGGGCGGGGCAAAAATCAAAAATAGCCCAAACGCTAAGCATAAAAATCATAAAGCATATAATTGCAAAAGTTATAACCTCAAGACCCGCAAAAAATAGCAAAAGCGACACGGCAAGCAACGTAGCCATCATAAGTCTATGCACTCTTTCGATACACATCAACTAATACCTCCAGTAAAAATTTGAATTAATTTTAGCATAAAAAATCTAGATAAATGTATCCGTATTGTAAGAATAGTTTAATACTATTTGTTTAGGCTAAGAGCGTACTCGCAACCCTCTTAGCAGATTCTAATGCGTTAACCAAAACTATAGCGGGGAAAAATAGATGAAAATTAGTAAAAACCTAGCTTATTTACTAGCAGTGGGCTTTGTCGGGATAATTGGATTTAGCGGTTGTGGGAGCGAGAGCTCTTCTACAAAAAGCCTAAGCGATTCACAAGTAGGTGCGGCGACTGAAAACGTAAAAAGTGAAACTGTTCCGCTCGCTATGACAGCAAGTGCTAGAAGAACTTTTGTCGTAAATGAAGTTAATAGCTTTAACTCATTTATAACAGATTCTGCTATAAAAACAAATAAATACACAGAGATGGGCGCAACGCCTTTCACGTTTTATAGGGCTACAGCGCACCTATACTACAAAGATCTTGCAAACGGCACAATCGTAACTCCGAGCTCATGGGCTTCAACCGCAAATATCAAAACTTGGATTCAAGGCGATATGCACACACAAAACGTAGGCTTTTTTGATAATAAAAACGGAACGGTTAAATTTGACATAAACGACTTTGACGAGTCTTATATGGCTCCATTTTATTGGGATTTGATTAGATTTGGCGCTAGTATATATTTGATGCAAGGTGAAACAGGATTTAATCTTAGCACCTCTGAAGCAGACGCTATTGTATCGACGTTTTTGGCGGAGTATCAAAGCGCAATAAATGGATATGCGAGTAATGACAACGAAAAAACTTATGAACTGACAGCTTCAAACACTAGCGGCATCATTAAAGACAAAATAAACAAGCTAAAAAGCGACTACACTCTGACAAAACTACTTGACAAATGGACCGTAGTTGCAAGCGGGGCTAGAAAATTTAACTTTACAAATCCAGATTTACAAACGCCTGACGCTACAAAAAAATCAGGAATAACCTCAGCTTGGACAAGCTATAAAACTCAGGTTAGCTCCGTGTCAAGCTACTCGGGATATTTTAATATCAAAGACATGGCGCAACGAATGAGCTCAGGACTTGGAAGCCAAGGCGTTGAGAAATACTATGTGCTAATAGAGGGACCGTCTACTTCAAATAGCGACGACCTTATTATGGAAGTAAAAGAGCAGAGACTTCCTTCGATGTTTCTCAATAGCTCTATGAGCCAAACGAGCTATACGACGCTATTTCCATCGCACGCCACAAGAGTAAAAACAGCTACAAAAGCACTTTTGGCAAACGTTGACAACCATTTGGGTGACATAAGCGCAAACAGCAAAAAATACTCAATCAAAAAAATATCTCAATACAAATATGGTTTTGATGTGGTAGATTTTACATCAAAAAGCGACTTAACACTATTTGCTAAATATTGTGCAAAAGCTCTTGCGGCTGATCACTCAAGATCTGATAAAGACTACAACACAGGATATATCTCTTATGGTTTTGACAAAGGCGCCTCAGACGCTATAAAAGCTTGGTCAAATGCAAAATCGACTATGCAGTCACTCTCAAAAAGCTATGCTACGCAGGTAAAAACGGATTACGCATACTTTACTGATGCACGTTCAAGAGGAGAAATAAGATAATGAAAATTAGTAAAAACCTAGCCTATCTATTGCTCTCTTGCTCTATAGGACTACTTAGCCTTAGCGGTTGCGGAAGCGATTCGGATACGGCGACAACGGCGGTTCCTGCGCAGACAGGTTATCTTTATGACGACCAAGTGGGCGGTCTTGAGTACTCTACAGCGACGCAAAGCGGCGTTACGGGAACTGACGGCAGCTTTAAGTATCTAGTCGGCGAAAAAGTAACTTTTAAAATTGGAAATCTAACTATCGGTAAAGCGACTACGGCAAATTCTGCGCTTACCTTGTTTGATATAGCGTCAACCGCTCAAAACAGCGACGGTTCGCCATCAAGCGAAGTAGTGGCTATGGCTACTCTTTTGCAATCTCTTGATAGCGACAAAGATCCAAACAACGGTATCTCTATAGCGCAAGCCACAAGAGATGCGTTTGCAAAGCTATCCGCTCAAACGCTTAGCACAACATCAGACGTAAAAAAAATCATTAATACAGACGCAAACTTAACAACGGTATCTATAAAAAGCGCCTCAACGGCGACCGATCACCTTATCACTTCAACGGCAAAAATTGTAGGTGCGACAACGTTTGCAAAACAGACGTTTAGCGGCAAAAATATTGTGGAAATCACAAAATACACGGTCGATACAAGCGCTTACGATTTAAATCACAGCCTAAGCGCAGTCTCTTCAAAACTTCCGCTCTCAATTGGTTCTGGTCTTAGACTAAAATCAAACTCAAACGGTTCAATGGTGTTTTATGGACTAACAGATAGAGGTCCAAACGGCGATGCTCCTTCGAGTGTGACGGATGCAAGCGGCGCAAAATATAGTGCTAGCAAAACGTTTCCTTTGCCTAATTTTGCACCGACAATAGCTGAAATTACGGTAAAAGATGGTAAAGCTACCGTCACAAAAACCATTCCTCTAAAAGCAAGCGCTAGCGCTTCAATGAGTGGCTTACCGCTTCCATCGGGTCAAACGGGCTCTACAAACGAAATAGCGCTAAACGATGCTCTAAGCGCATCTTTTGCATTTAGCGCAAACGGTATAGACCCTGAGGGTATTGATATAGATTCAAGCGGAAATCTATGGATATGCGACGAGTATGGTTCTTTTATTGCAAAAGTAAATGCGTCTAGCGGCGTAATTGAGAAAAAGTTTATACCAGGAGACGCTACAAATCCTCTGCCTGATATAATCAAAAACAGAGTTCCAAACAGAGGGATGGAGGGACTTGCCATAGCCCCTGATACAGGATATGTGTACGGGATTGTGCAAACTCCGCTTGACAGTGACGGCGACGGCTCTGGTGACGATAGCTATATGACGCTAGTAGAGCTAAATCCTACTACGGGAGCTGTAAATCTATACGCCGTAACTTTTGATAAGTATGACGCTACGACAAATCCAAGCGGATTTAGCTCAAGCGGTGTAAAAGCCGGAGATTTAATGGCTCTTGGCAGTGGTAAGTTTCTTATGATAGAGCAAGGCAAAAACGGCAAAAAGACGCTTGTAAACAACCTTGTACTAATCAATATATCCGGCGCAACCAAAATAACATCAGCTGATTATGCTGGAAAAACAAAACTAGCGGGTATCACTGTAGGCGGAGCCGCAATAGTTCCATCAACAAGAACGTTTATGGTAAACCTAAGAGATTTTGGATGGTTGCCTGAAAAAGCTGAGGGCTTGACAAAAATAGACGACCAAACAATCGCCATAATCAACGACAGCGACTTTGGTATCTCTGCAAGCGCTAGTTGCAAAGTATCTGGTGTAGAGACTTCGTTAAAGACTACGACTCTAAGCGTCAATCTAGCTGCAAAAACTGTAACAACAAGCGAAAAATCGTGCGATAGCGGTACTATCAAATACAGTGTAATACCAAACGACGAAGAAGAGAGAAGAACTAGACTTTGGGTAATTAAGCTTTCAAAGCCAATTAGTAGTTACTAATGTTGTGCGTCAATACGGGCAAAGCCCGTATTGACGGCAAGGACATAAATGTCCCTGCACCCTCTGAAGCTACCCGCCGTAGGCGGGAGAGTGGTGGGAGAGTTGAGTTTTTTATGCGTACACTCCAACTTTAATTTTATATTCACTGACACAAATGCAAAGACTCGCTATTTCTCCGGCAAAGCCGGTAGCTTTAGGGGGATGCAAGGGGCGAATAGCCCCTGCCGCAAATACGGGCTTTGCTCGTATTTGCGCATAACATCAAATATTCAGTAAACAGCGGCTATAATTGCACTCTCCAATTTGATGGGCAGGTGTCCGAGTGGTTGAAGGAGCACGCCTGGAACGCGTGTAAAGTCGTAAGGCTTTCGAGGGTTCGAATCCCTCTCTGCCCGCCACACAACCCAATTTTTTGCATTCAATATCAAACTGCGGTTTATTGTTTACTAGGTGCATAACGGAAACTCCCCTTATATTTCGAAGCGAAAGAGCTATTTTTTCATTAGAATTTGTAGTTAGCTTCTATTCTAAGCTGTCCAGTTTCACCACGTTATAGTTGCCTAGTTTCATAAATACAAGCAATA
>DZAX01000010.1 GCA_022729705.1 Helicobacter cetorum
CCTTAGGAGGTAGGGCTTATATGCCTGTTGGGGTTGGGTGGTGAATGGTTACAAATAATGAAGAAAGAAAAAATAGAAATTATCAAAAAAGCGTCGGAAAAAGGTCGTTAAGACCGCCTATGGGCTGACTACAAGAATCTGCGATCAACAGTGACGGTAGCGTTTGAGATAGCCGCCGCCACTTCGATGGCTACAGAAGATACTATAGACATGTAAAACCTCCTTTGCAAAATGATAAGGATAAAAAGGTCATTAGACCGCCTCGGGCTGACTACTTAGAATGCTTGCACTTGCGTTTGCAGTCGCTACTGATAGCGCCTAGAGCGGCTATCGCAAGCGATGCAAGCCATGGCAATACTACAATTGGCATGTTGACCTCCTTTGTAAAATGATGAAGACAAAAAGCCGTTAGACCGCCTCGGGCTGACTACTCACAATCGCAATCACAATCGAGGATAACTTCCAAGATTGCTATTGCGACGGGAATGAATATCGCAAACGGCATATTGACCTCCTTTGTAAGATATGGTGAAATTATAGAAAAACATAGGGACAAAAAAAGGAGGTTAGTTGTGGTTTTCCTCTCTTTGCCTGTTTTCGTTGAAAAACTAAGGGAATTATAGAGGACTATAGGGTCAAAAAAGTCACTTTTTGAATATTGTTTGTATTTTTAAGATAAGTTTTTGAGAAGCTCTTGCAGATCCGAAATAATATCTTGTTTTAGCTTTAGCGGCTCCAATACTGCGATATAAGGCGACCACTCTTTGATAAACGGCTTGATCTCCATAGACTGGGTAAAATCTATACTGAATTTAATAGAGCCGTCTTCTTCGGTTGAGATGTATTGTTGGGATCTAAAAAAAGGCTTCATCCCAACTTTGAAATACATTGCAATATTCGGCTTTGCCAATAAAATCGCTTTTTGTTTTTGGGCGTTTATAGAAAATGGGTTTTGAAAAGAGTTGAAATAATTTTCGTATTTGTCTAAGACGCTTTTTTGAAAAGAGAATTTTGACAATGATGGGTGGTCTAGCTCGGTTATAAACGATATTCGGATTAGCCGTAATTCATCCACATCCGTCTCTATAGCTAGATACCAGTTTCCTTTTGAAAATAGGAGTTTTAGGCACTTTGCGTCTTTGTAGATTTGCGGTTCGCCTCTCTCTACCGTAATGGTTTTATAAAACTTCTCTTTTACGCACTCTTTTAGCTCTTTGAAGATGGAGCCGCTAGTTTCGCCAAGACTCTCTAGCGGGTTTGAATAAAATTTGACAATATCAGACTCTTTTTTTAGTCTATTTTCAAGAGCGACTTTGTAATCGGACTCAAACATTTCGAATACCGTCGGATCGTTTTCATATATGAGTCTAAACATCTCTAAAAAATCGCCGCTATCTTCTTGCACAAATAGGCGTAGCATATCGGCTAGCGCTTGCTTTTCATCAACCAGCCTGTACGCCATGACTTTTTTGCCGTCTCTGTAAGTTTTTTCTTCAAGTATCCCGTCAAAACATTTGGCTATATCGGATAGATACCGTCTCAATGTTTTTATCTCCACCTCAAGCTTTCCTTGTAAAATTGTATCGGAGGGGATTAGAGTCTCGCCTTGATATAGCAATTTTAAGATATTACATATTTTTTGTGCGTTACTAGACATTATTTGACCTATTTTAGAGTTGAAAAAATCTTCTTTGTGGTTTCTAGATATTTTGGCAAGTTATTTATATCATTTATTGCCGAATTGGATCTATCGACATCGTGGGCTATAGAGTTTCTAATAGTCCGAATTCTGCTATAGACGTCATTATATAGATTTGGCGAGTGTTTGGGTATGCTCTTTTTTGCTTTTTCTCTATCCTTTTGGTCTTTTATCTTCAGGGCGTCTAGTTCGCATATTTTTGTGATAATAGCTTCCATCAGCGTCATGTAGCTCAAAGCATAGTTTTTTACTTCGCAAAACCACATTGCAAGTTCAAGCTGAAAGTCTGAATCTACGGTTTTGTTTACAAACCTAGCAACAAAACTCTCTATATCGGGAGCCAAAAATTTTGCTATTGAGTTGGATGAGTTTTTAATGCTTTCGACTCTTCTTGAAATTATCCCTACCGCTTCTTTAATCGCCCCCATATTGCCCATAGATATGTTATTGTTGAAGTGTCTAAAGATATTTTTAGTCTCTTTTTCTATATCCTCGTCGTTCATTAGCTCAAATAGCATAGATGCGTTGCCGTATCTCTTGAAAAGTTCAATCGCTTTCGACCACCTAGAAAACTCATAAAGTATACTCAAATCCACTATCGGAGTGATCCCGCCGTTTTCTTTTGCATACTCATTCATTCCATAGTAGATGGCTTTTACTTTGATATTTTTGTCTCGTATTTGCTCTATAAACTGAACCATCATAAAACTCATTAGCGACAAAGATCGAAACGAGTGAGTGATGTCTATATAGAGCTCGTCTCCGTCCGATACTTTTTCGGCAAGTTGCAGATACTTAGAAAAATTACTCCAAAGCTCTTGCTCGCAAACGCCGTAATCTATGAGAAAGCATTGTGAGCCGCTTTTCCTTCTGTGGTTGTCAATTTGAGTTGAAATTTTATTTAGTGTATTTTCGTCTAAAAGCTTTTTTTCTTGCAGCGACATAAGCTCCAATTGAAAATCTTCATCCGTTCCACCAAAATTGCAATACAAACTATCCCATATAGACGCTTGGGTTCCAATGATAAACATTTTGTCTATTTCTAAATAATCAGCCAAAGCTTGTGCAATAAACTCTTTATCTTTGTATACCTTGTCGCCTATTTGATAATTTGCCTTCGAGTATCCTCTGTTTTTATCGCCTACACCTAGAGATGTTATTAGTATTTTCATAATTATTTAGCCTTTTTGTATTTATATCTCACTATTTAATTTTTACTCCCAAATTGCCATGTTGGAGTTTGCGATTATTTTTTTATCTTTTGTGATGAGCGGATGGCTTTTTGCCATTGATTGCGCAACTATCAGTCTATCAAATGGATCTCTTGTCCATTCGATAAAAAGTGATTTTTTGATGACGTCATGAAAGCTTGCATCGTCAATGCTTAGCCCTATCATTGCGTTTAAGTCGCCTATAATATTGTGTGGTGTGTCTGTCAGTCTACCTATCTCGTAGAGGTATTTTAGCTCTAGCTCCACCATTGGAGAGATGAGCAGAGACGAGCTTTTTTCTATTGCTTCCAAGGCTTTTGAGGTGAATTTTTCTAGTTCCTTTTGTCTCAGCCAAACGACTATATGAGTATCTAAATATACGGCTTCCACTCGTTTTCCCAGTTTGTATTTATCAGCTCGTCGTCACTTGCGTTTGTAATCTTTTTTGGGATAATGCTATCTAGTCTGCTTATACGCCTATCGGCTACTATATGCAAGATTTGCCCATTTCTAGCTATGTCTATGGGCTGACCGGTAGAAAGTACTTCATCGAGCAGATTATAGAGATTGTCTCTAAGCTTAGAAGGTGTAATAATCATAATCGCCTCCAGTTTTTTGTAAATTATAGCATATCGTACGAACTAAATCAATAGTCGTACGATATGCCAATAGTGTTTGTTTACTTCAGTTCTTCTTTTGCTTTTTTTACCAGTTCTAAGACATCTTCGGAGCCTTTATTTTCTTTTTCTTTACTCCATTTATCTATGAATTTTTCAAGAAAATCTTTTCTTTTTTTCTTATCTGGTTGAGCAAGTGTTTTATCCAACTGCTCTTTGGCTGTTTTATTCACTTCCGCAAATTTATTTTGTTTTTGTGCTTCTTGCAACATATGAAGTTTTGCCTTAAGCTCTTCTGTCTTTACATTTTCAGGATAGCTATTGATAAAATTTTCGATAGTTTGCAGGTTATCTGTATTAAGGGCTTTTTCTAAATCTTCTTGCTCTTTTTTTGTTTTTGCCTCTTGAAGCTCTTTTTGTTTTTTGATTTCAACTTCTTGTTTTATCTTTTCTTCTCTTTGCATTAAGATGTTTTCTCTATTAGATTTCAATCTTTTTTTCTCGTCTACGCTAAGAAAAGATTTTATATTAATCGTTACGATATTATTCAGTGCAGTGTAATTACGCAAATAGTCTTTGTTGGCGCCGGTCTTATTTTTGGCAAACTCCAAAAGCGACATATATTTTAGTTTTGAAGTGCCTTCATTTTTTTGTTCTGTCGCCATCGCAAAAAGCTCTGCTAATTGCGGACTCTCAATCCAATTTGATATTTGCTCTCCTATAGCCAGTTCAAAAGCTTTTAAATAGCCGTCCATATCATTAATACCGTTTAGCCTTAGCTCTACTTTGCCGTATCCTAATGATTTTGCCAGCCCAATATTATGAAAAGTTCTTGGAGTATTATGGAATGTAAGAGCGGAAAGCAACGCTCCTATTTCGGCTTTTTTTAGATTGTGAAATCTCATTTTACCTTTAAAAACTACGCCATCTTTTAATGGCGCAAAAGTGATTCCCACGTTCTCATTTTCAGTATCCTCGGTTTTTGTCACTTGATTTGAATTATGAATTGGGTATCTTTTTCTACCCGCTATTTCAAAATAACTATCCATAAAAGTAGCAAACAGTTTTCCGTCGGTTTGCTTAATATATGTCGGGTAATAAGAAGCTCTTGGGGTTCCTAATATTTCTGTCCTTTTGGTTAGAGCTTTAATGTTAGAAGGTGCCTTAAAATGGCTAAACTGCACCCTGCCTTTTAGGGCTTCTTTATTATTTTTGCTAATATAGCCAAAAATAGTTTGCGCCAAATCCAAATCTTCGCTTGCAAAATGACTTTTTGGAATACCATCTTTAATACTGTGGGTATAAGGAAGCTTATACAGCATAGACAAGCCAAAGTGCTTTATGTCTCCGCCGTCATCGAGCTGAAAAAAAATCGGTACTTTTTTACCTTGCCTAAAATGCTTTGACCACATATTTTTCCAATCTTTGCTCTCATTTGGAGTGCCGATATAATATGCCTCTTTAAAAGTATTTATCAATTTATCGTTTTCACTAAAACTATATATTTTTATTGGTTCCGCCCTCGGAAATAGAAACTCTCTAGTTTTATTGCCAGTGCTTCCGGTAAAAACAATAAAACCATTATCAATCTCTCTAATATATCCACCTATAGCCTTATACTTGTCAAATGCGGTTGCTCTTTGTTTTTTGATCGCCTCCACCTGTTGTTTATCAAAATATTTTGCCATATCGGTGTATTTGATTCTTGTGTTGCCCTCCGTGACTTTTCCAAGATTCTGAATACTCCATTTTTGACCATCCCTTAATAACCAACCCATATAAATTTTATTTGTATCCATTGCTTTTGCTTTATATGACGGGTGGTTCAAATCTCTGTACGAAAGAGTTTTATCTTGCAATCGTAGTTTTGAAAAACTCAAAATCTCCAAAACATTTCTTACCATCCCCTTAACGCTAGAAGACGGTATATAATACTCTCCGTTATGCTGGCAAAACTGCTCCTGATTGGCGTGGTCACGGATAAAAATCGGACTTTTGGCAGTGATGGTTATCTCTACCTCCCCGCTCTCGCCGTCTTCAAACGGTATATCGTGGCTTACCTGTTCGCCCCACGATGGATAAAAAACCTCTTTGTTTAGCGGGATAAAATTATACGGCGCCGTTATCATCTTTTGCTCCTTGTGGCGTCTAGTAGCTCTTTTGAGTTTTTGTATTGGTCTTTAAAAAATTCTCTCAACTCGTAGTATGCTTGGTTTTTTTCCAGTAACGTTTTTGTGTTTTGGTCAAGCGGTTTTGCCGATAGGTTGTAGTCTGATAGAAGCTTGATATACTCGTCTCTGTGGTTGCAATCAATAATAATCGGTAGAAAATTACTCTTTAAAAGCGGGATATTTGACATTAACCTCCCGACTCTGCCGTTACCGTCAAAAAAAGGATGAATAGCCGTAAAAGCTATATGCATATCCGTATATACATCTACGCATGTATCAAAACTTTCACACTCTTTTAGCTCCCCAAACTCTCTAAACCACAAGCCCATAAGATGCCGTATATCTTGCGGGTCTGGATACGGAAAATACTCGGCTTTGCCGCTTGGCAGTTTGACGTATCTCCCGTTTTCTATCGCCTTATATTCGCCGATTGGACAATCTATATCTATGACCAAATTGGTTTGAACCGCTTTGTGCATCAAAAACAGATCCTCTTCACCTATAACCTCTTTTTTTATCAGCCCATAAATTAGATCAATAGCTCTAGCATGCCCCAAAACCTCGTTGTGTTCGATTATTGATTTGCCCTTTACAGTCAATCCGTACTGAATGATGTATGCCGTATCGCCTAGCGAAATAGTGTTTCCCTCTATCGCATTTGAGTTGTATGTCCAATTAATTTTTAGTATCTCTTTTGAGGCTATCGTATCTCGGCTTGTTAGTTTTTTCTCGCTCATTTCTCAAACCCTGCAAAAACTACTTTTTTGAGTTTTAAAACTTTCATATTTTCGCACAGCGGGTCAACTTCTGGCTCCCATATTTGAGCCATTTTGACTTTTAATCCATTGATTACATGGTATGTTTGCTTGTCGCTCTCTACGACATTCGATATATCGGTTTTTGAAACCAGCCAATCGCTATTTATCTGTTTGATAGCTATAGACTCGGTACCGTTGCAAAAATGAGCTTCATATACAAAACCGCTTTTGACTACTAGGTTTATATCGCTATGCTCCGCCCAAATATCCGTTATCCGCCTATCGCTCATTTGGACATAACCTTGATAACTTTTGAGGGTATTGATAAAATCGATAATACCCTGTTGCGTGTATTTATTTTCCATTATTTGCTTCCCTGATTAAGCTATCCATTTTTTCATAACATCTGATAAAAAACTCTTTTGATTTCGTATAGACTCCGCTTTCGTAATACTCCAAAATTCCGTCGATATAAAGCGATATGTGCTCCTCTTTGGGGATAAGAAGCATTTTATCGTCGCATTTGAGCGATAGATTTAGCATAGTTCTAGCCGTTTGCTTGTTGACATCTACGAAATATTGCAGATACGCTAGGTTGTTGTGTAGGTACAAAGCCTTGTCAAATGGGTTTTTGATAAGCTCAAATATACTCAAAAGTCTATCTAGTTCACTATCCAGCGTCAAACTATCATTTGGCGGCACATAGTCGCTCCCTTTGATTAGTACCCCTTTTTTTCGCACGCATCCCAAATCTTCGTCGTCTACTAGGTCGTCGGCTAGTATTTGATGGATGGTTCTTATTTTGTGGCGGTTGATATGGCAATCGTCGCTTAGTATGTATCTAAACGCTTTGTTTAGGTTTATCAGCATTTTAGCGTCGGCATAGCTTTTGCCGCCGCTTGTTTTGCCATATTCTAGTAGTGTGAGCGCATCGGCTTTTGAATAGGTATTACCTTCTATTTTTGCGCTTGTGTAGACAAAATCAAAACCGAATTTTTCTACTAGATTTTTGTTTTGTAAAAAATTTCTTAGCGATAGGTTTGAGTTTATTTTTTCGAGTATTTCAAGCTCAGTATCGCTAAATATTGGCGAATAGACTAAAAAATCAGGATTATAGTTCATAATTTTTTCCCATTTTTTAGCGCCTCCCCGATAAATACGCCGTGCCCTTTTGTAGTAGCGCCGCCGAGTGGAAGCATACCTGTGGCTACATCTTTTAAAGCGCATTCAAAGGCTTTTGCTATGGTTTCATCATCAATTTTTTCAAGCAAGATTTCTATCTCGTACCCTCCGTCGTCGGCGATTGTCTTCTCTTGAAACAACGCCCCATCTATCGCCCCACCCGTGAAACGATCTATGCTCACATGGTCAAAAGTTTTGGTTTGTTTGGTTTCATCAAAAGCTTTAAAACAGTCAGATATGAGGATTTTCCCTTTTGAACCGTCGATATTTTGTTTTGAGTTTTTAGCCTCTCCAAATATTTCAGGTATTGAGTTTCTAGCTTCCGGATTGTCGATATAAAATTTCTTTAGTAGATTATAATGATATGTTGTTCGATGAGCCAAAGCGCCCTTTATGCCGCTAGCGGGTATGAGTATTTGTTTGCCCGTTAGCTTTTGCGCTTTATAATCTACCGTTTGTTCAAATACAGGTGTCATATCGGCTTCATCATCGCCAAAACCGCCGCCAAACATAAAAAAATCGTCCGGTTTGATTTTGAGAGTATACTTTGTATGTTTTGTAGTGCTTCCTTGCGGAGTATATGTTTCGCCGATTGTCTGATTGAGAGAGCTTGAGTATTGCCCCAAATTGACAAGGGCTGTTTTTATCTCAATAACTTTTAGCTTCCCAAACCCTCTAGTGCTCCCGCCGCCTAGCCTAAACGTAGGATTTGATAGTAAATCCAATATCTCCGTGAAAACCTCTTTTTGCTCTTCGATAAACTCTATGCTAAATTTAAAACGGCTCCCTTTGTAGATCACCTCTTCGTCAAATTTTGCGCCGTTTTCGGCTGTTCCTTTTGAATTTATCCTCACATGCTCACGCACTGGAAGATTGTCAAATATCTTTAAAAAATCTGATTTTTCCGATAGTAGCTCCTCGCATACATCGCCTTTGTTGTCGAGCAGTAGGGCGTTTGAGATGATAACCTTTGAACCTTCTCCGTCTTCGCCATCCTGAAAACCAAAAAGTTTTTTATCGCCAAAATCTTTTCTCAAAACTCCAGCTATAGAGGTTCCCAGTATCATAGGCAAACCGTTCCAATCTTTTTGTGCGGGAGCGTCTTGCAAAAAAACCATTGCGTTACTACCTACCCTCAAAGGCGTATCGGCTTCGACGATGATATGGGCTATGTGTCTTTTAGTCATTTTTGCCTCCCATTTTCATAGCCAGTAGTTTGGTAAAATTTTGCTTATTTATTTTGTGATTTTCGATGGCGCTCATCAGCGTAACGACTTGACTATCTTCCCATTTTTTTGAACCGCTACCGATATATGAATTGATTTTTTCTATATAGTCGCCTTGATTGCTAGAGGCTATTGAGCGGATATTTCCCCATTGAGAGGGTTTGATATTTGACAAAGTGGATTTTTTATGCGTGTCGACAAAAACGGCAATTTCATCTGCTATAGCTAGCATATCAATATTTGCATTGTGACGATTTGCCAAAAACTGCACAGCCGTATTTTCAAAATTTTCGGTTATCCTTTTTCGCTTATCTTTTTTCGCCTCTCCGCTTGGTTTTGGCGCAAATTTAAACTCTTTCTCCGTCAAAAAACTAGGATTGACAATTATCTCCCCAAACCCCTCGCAAAGATACGCCCCAACGCCGTTTTTGATTTGCTCCAACTGCTCTTTTGTAATATTTTTTAGGACTATTACGCTCCCTTTGTTAACACATATTCTCTCGCAATCTCTGGTTTGTCGTTTGTTATTGTATGGGGTAAATGTACTGGTTCGGATTTGTGTTTTTTCATGGACAACTTCGGCACCATCGCAAAGATGTGTTAAATCATAAGTTGGATTTCCACATTCATCAATCAAAGCCAAACGGCTATTGCAATACAAAACGACTTCGTCAAGTTTTGGGTTTTTTTCGTTGAGATTTTCTTTTTTTTGATTTTTTAGATATGTGATTTTTACCGAGCCGTATTCTGCTGATTTTGATCTGCCCAGTCTACCGCTTGACTCCAATGTCTTGATAAGGAGCGCTTCATCATCGCTTTTTATGTCGTCCATTTTGACTGTAAAGCGCCATTTTGACCCTTTTTTTATGGCGCTGTAGCCGTACATTTGGCTATCCATACTTCGCCTTTTTGTCTTGTCATAAGCCGATTTTTGGGAGTAAACATAATCTACAAATACCTGTTCTTTATTGCTTGCGATGTAGCCGTTTCGGAGCTGTTTTAGTTGACCTAGCTTTTCAAAATCTTCTTTTTCTAGCTTATGATGGTTATAAATAGGTTCCGACTGGAGCTTTTTATAAACATGCGAATAAGGTATTTTGTAGGTCATTTTTCCATTCTTTAGGATATGCCCGTCTCCAAACCGGACTTTACCGCTGTGAAATATCTCAAAACCATCGCTAAATTCATCATAGTTTTTTGCCACCATCCCCAAAAAGCTAGATCCAGGCACAAAGTCTAATCGATCGATTTTTCCCTCCGTATTTGACGAGGCGTGGAGGACTATATCGCTCAAAAACTCCATGTCAAACAACAACTCTCTCATTTTGCCCCCTCAATCACAAATTCGCACCTGCCAAGCCCACGGTTGCGATTTAGCCCCATCCGTTTTATCATCTCTAGCGATTTTTGCATAGCCTCAAAATACCTTTGATTTGGTATATCTCGTATCTCGCCGTATAAAGTAAGCGGTATGACAACCTCTATCTCCCTAAGGCTTTTATCCTCCGCAATGCCGTTTTCTCCGATTTTTGTGGAGGCGATAATGTCGTAGAGATTGTCTTGCAAGTCATTGCTTTTAATCTGTTTTGCGGCACTTTCATCTAAAACGGCGTTTGAAAAATAGCACTCCCCAGTTGCCGCCCCTTCTTCACCAAAACACTCCCTAACAAACTCACAATCCTCCAAAAGCTCCGCCATCTCCCTAACTAACCCCTTGATAATTTTTCCAGCCACATACGGCAATTCGTCGCCGTCTTTTATCACAGAGCTATCCAGTTTTGCCCCTGCGCTAAGACCGCTAGAGATGTGCCAATAATCATAGAATTTGAGCTCGTATTTTAGAATCACTATTTTACCTCCGTAACAGATAAGATTTGGAGCACGTCATAGATTGGGGTTTTTCTCATACCGTCCTTGTCAATAATGAGTTCTTCATTTGAGAGTTTGGTTTTGAAGTTTTTAAGATTTTTATCCATAATGCAACTACTCCACTTACTGTTTTGAGAAGCCATTTCATTAATTCTTTTGAGCAAATTATCGGCGTACGTTTGGCTTTTGTGCAGCCCTCCTATCCACTCTCTTAGCCTGCTTATCGGGCTACCCTCGCATCTATAAGCCTCTACGATATGGATAAAATCTTGTATTTTTGGCTCTCCGTCTTGACTCAAATAGTACGGACCAAAATCACATCTGATTGTCTCTTGATCATTTATGATAGTAAGCTCATCGGCGATAAATTTTTCCCAACTCTGAAAATTTGAACTTTGAATATTGTGAAACATAAGACTAGACGGAGCCGGATTGTTTGTATTTTCGATGAGTTTTTTGGCGTGTTTTTTTGTGGCGACGCATAGCGCTTCTGCTAGACTCACAGCATAGTGAAACGGGTATTTTTCGTTGCAGTAGGCAATTCCGGCGCAAGCGGTCAAACCGCCATTACCTAATTCTTTCGTCTCATTTTCAAAGTTGGCTAAAAAGTTTTTCGTAAACGCTAACGCATTATTAGCATTACAAATGACCGTCAAATCATCTCCGCCCAAAACAACTTCTCTTATATCCATCGTATCGTCTCTGGCTTCATCAAATGCTTTTCTTGTGGCAATATCAAGTTTTTTAGAAAACTCATTAAGGGGCATTTTAAGATTTGGAATAAGCTGACCCAAGCCATTTCCGTCGGCATGTATAACCGCTATTTTCCCTTTGCCATTTGAAAAATCTGAAATATCGACAAACTCCCGATTTCTGGGATTTTTTTTATAAAATTCTTCGTTGACTTTTCTTTTTAATGACGAAGCCTTATCTAGTCTGTTACCGTTTTTATCTATCTCAAAAAGCGCTCTCGCCGTCTTAGGTGCTAACTCCATAATGCCGATACTCAAATCAAGCGGAATAGAGGGTTTGTTTCGTTGGATTTTCAGCCTTTTTTCAAGCTCAAGTATCTCCTCTGTTGTTTGCTTTTCGCCGGACATTTTCACAACCGCTTGACTAATAGTGATCCCGCAAGCTTTTTGCATAATAAGCTTTGGAAATTCCATTACGACCCTCTCAAGGCTACTTCTGTCCTCAAAAATCGCCTTTATATTTCCCGCCGCATTGAGCAATATCTTATCTTCGGCGATATTTTCGAAATCAATAAACTCCCGCTCCAAGCTCTTAACTATCTCACTAGCCCCGACAATCTCTTGCAATTGATTGGTCTTAAATATAAAATCCTGAATCCCCTGAACCGACGCCCCATACAGATATTTACTCATTCCTTCTCCTCCAGCTTTATCTCCCCAAGCCCAAAAACACAAGACTTCCCAACCCCAACTATCTCACCCAGCCTCAAAGCCGTCGCCATCTCCTCTTTCATATCTGCGCACTCTATAGCGCCCACATATCCGCCAAGTCCCATTTTTGTTTTTTGGCGATTGCTGTACCTCTCTAGATCCAAAAACTCTAAGTTGGCTTTTTCGTTTTCTCTAGCGTACTCATGGCGTCTTCTTTTGGCGCCCTCGCCTTTTAGCTCGTCGTAGCGTCTTTGCGCCGATAGGGCTATGCTAAGCGCGGTTATCTCCTCTTTTTTTACCATTTTGCCGTCTGATTTTAGTCTTAGAGGAGTTTTTAGTGTGATTTTTGAGATTTTTGAGGCGGTTTTGGGGTCAAATAGCGCGGGTTTTGAGTCTTTGAGGTCGTATCTTCCGTTTTTATATATGTCGGCGCCGTTTGCTTTTACGCTCTCTATCTTTGGCGTTTGCCTCTTTGCTCCTAAACCGATTGTCGTTATGGCGGAGTCTAGCGCCGATATGACGTACGGCGCCTTGTCGCACGCCTCTTCGTATAGATATATCCCAAAACTCCAAGAAGAAGCCGGCATATCTATACAAAAGCGGTACCCATGCGCCCCCTCGCGCTTCTCAAAAAAATCCCAATAAAGACAAGTAGAAGAAGCAAAACACCCCTCGCACTCTTCCTTAGGATTAATACAACACACTTTTTTGAGACTATGCCCAAAAGCGCCGCGAAGAGCCGAACCAATAAAAAAAGGAGCCTCACCGCCCAAAAGCGCAAAATCAAGACGCAAATATCTAAGAGCGGTCATAAGCGTAAAGCCTCTTTTGTATAATTTTTACAAAACTACATAATATGTAAAAAGCATACTATTTTTTTACTTTATCGGTGTTTCCATCGTTCCCACCCTCTGAGTGAGAACGCATAGTAAAGTCAGGTCTAGGTGTTCAAATTAGCCGCAGCCGTACTAGATGCGATACTAAGCGAGTATATAGACGAAGCCCTTAAGTGCGCATTGTATGAGATTATCGAAGACGAAGAGCCGTATTACGGAGAAATACCGTAAATAAAGGGCGTATGGGTAGCCGGAAAACATTAGAAGAGTGCAGAGCAAACCTAAAAGAAACGCTTGATAACTGGATACTTTTGGCAGTTCGCCGCTCACTGCATATTCCGCCGATAAACGGCTATGAAGTTCGTGTGCCACAAGCAGAAGAAGCAGTCTAATGTCCCCCTCTTTGCGCTCGATGTCGCCAAAAGAGCTTGTTGCAAAATTGCGCATTTTGGGTTTCGGCGGTCCTTATGCAGGAGGCAAGCATCTGTTTATGACAAAAGATGATTTGCAACTGACATACACCAAGACGAGTTAAAAGAGATGTGGGAAACGCAAAATTTTCACAAAATAGAACCATTAGAGTAAATTATGAAACTTAGAGATTATAAAATAATTGACGGCTATACGTTTAGCTTAATCTTTGAAGACGGTACAAATAAGGTTATTGATTTGTCACCCTTGATACAATTCAAAGTTTCAAAATCAGAATTTTTCATAACATCCGTCTGCCGATTTTGCAACTCATTGTTTTTCTCATAAAGTTCATCGTTTCATAAAAATTGTAGCTTTTTAGGAAATAAGTTTTGGCGAAAGATTGTTTGGAAATTTAGGGGCATTATAGGCTCAATTACTACTTAATTTTGCTAAAATAATCTCAAAAATTGGGTGGCGTAAATGAAAAAATATTTCTTGGCGGGCGTTGGAGCCGTTGTAATTGCGGTAGCTCTTGTTTTTAGCTTTAATTCAAAAGCGAGCAAAGCGACGGATGCGAATGTCTCTAGTTTTTATATTGCGACATACAACGTCGAAAATCTCTTTGATATGGTTCCAAACGGTAGCGAGTATCCTGAGTATATACCAAATTTCAAAGGGTGGGACGAAGATTCGCACAAAGCAAAACTTGCAAATGCGGCGCAAGTAATAAAAGATATGAACGCCGATATTGTCGTGCTTCAAGAGATAGAAAATGAAAACGCCCTAAAAGAGTTGCTCTCAGAGATAAAAAAATCAGGAGTCGTATATCCGAACTTTATAATCACAAAAAACGAAAAGACGGCGGTTCAAAATGCGCTTATATCCAAATTCAACATACTATCCCACAAAGAGCTTGACATTGCCGGACAGTATAGAGATAGACCGATACTAAAAGCGACTTTGAGCGTTGGGGGTGCTGAGCTTATAGTATATGCAAACCACTGGAAGGCAAAAACGGGACCTGAGAGCAAAAGAATCGAGTATGCAAGCGTTTTGGCGCAAGACATAAAGAGTCTATCTGGTGACGCTGATTATGTTGTAATGGGTGATTTAAACTCAAATTACAATGAGATGGAGACTTTCCAAAATAACACAAAACTAAACAATACAAACGGTCTAACCGCCATAAACCACATCATCAAAACCGCCAAATCAGCCCCAAACGAGAAGCCGCAACTAGCGACCAAAGCAGATGTTATGGCAAATCAACACAGCGAATATCTCTACAATCTATGGCTTGAAATCCCAAAGTACGAGAGAGTTAGCGAATGGTTTGGAAAAGAGAGAAACACACCGGACAACATCATTGTCCCAAAAGCGATGTTTGATAGAAAAGGTATATCGTATGAGGATGAAAGCTTTAAGATATTTGCGCCCTCATATCTACTAAAAAACGGTAGAGCCTTTAGATGGGAGGGTAAAGGAAAATCAAAAACCCTTAGCGTACCGCAAGGCTACTCCGACCATCTTCCTTTGTTGGCAAAATTTAGAATCGGCGCTTTTGAGTCAAAAGACGACCCAAAAGCGCCTGAGCAAAAAAGTCCGGGAGTGTTGGCTCCGCACAAAGAGAGCCCAAAAACACAGCTAAAACCAAAAGCGGCGGAGCCGATAAAAACCGTCAACATATCTGATTTGTACGGCATGGACGGCTCTGTAGACGCGCTTATCAAAAACGCCGTAGTTATCCACAAGCATTTTAACGATGCGGTACTAAAACAAAAAAACGGCAGAGCGGTTTTTGCCTACAACGCCCCCGCCGATATGGAGATTGGCGGCGTATATGACGTAAGAGTCGGTAAAGTCGAGGATTATCACGGACTAAGAGAGATAAAACGGATAATCGACCACAAAAAGAGCGGCAAAGCAGACCCGTCAGAGCTTATGCTAAAATCCGCTACAGACCTAACGGACAAATCTCTGCAAAATGAAGTAATTAGCGGCATAAGCGGGCTTGTCAGCAAGGGTAAGTTTTTGTACAACAACGGCAAAGAGATAAAAATATACTTCAAAGACAAAGCGCTTCGCCCAAAAAATCTATCAAAAATCACGCTAAAATCAGCTCATCTTAGCTTTTACAGTGAGCCTCAAATCGTCATTTACCAACCAAGCGACTTTGAGTTAACAGAGTAAACCAAGCAATATTATTGTCCAGTTTCACCACATTATGGTCGCTGTTTAGTCCCCTCAACTTCATTAGGCCGGTATCTTTTGCATTTTGAGTATAGAACTACTGCTATTATTAGGAATGAAATAGTTCAACAAGTGATAGCAAAACTCAAAAATATAGAGCCTCATAAATTTGCCAGTTTAAATAGAGATAATATAAAAAACGTAACCACTCACCTACCCACTAAAAAGCAGGAATTTTACCAATAAGTGGCATAAAAGGCTTTCCCTGCATAGCATCTAAAAGCGCTTGCATAATATTAACCCCGTTCTTCTTGGCAGTGAGAATATAGGAGTAGATATTCATAAAGATTCTACCTCCTTTTTGAGACATAAAACATCCTGATATTTTCTCTTTTACTTTCATCATCCGCAAACCCCGTTCTGCTGCATTGTTGGTAAAAGGTACAGTAAAGTCTGTTGCGAATCTAAGTGTCTCATCTTTGTACTTTATCAGTCTATCCAAAAGGTTCTTGGCAAAGGTTTGCTTGATCCTACCTCTTTTTCCAGCTTCTTGTTGATTTATCGTATGGTAAACACTAGCTGATGTAACAATAGATATAATACCCCAAAAAAAAGAACTGTCCTCTGGAGGCAGTGCGTCAAGCATGGCGGAGAGCATTTGCGTCGCTGTTGTCATTTTTGCCCCATTTATAGAGTATTATGCTTTACGCTCAAATCCTACTCACAACCTCTTGCAAATTTTTCTTTCGTTCCCACCGTATTTTTAACAGCTCCGGTTCGTCTAAAAATTCGCTTACATACCCAATAGTTAAGTATCCGATTAGTTTGTGCTCTTTTGAAATTCCAAGAATTTGTTTTACTTTTTTTGGTTTTAGGATACTTACCCAGCCTACGCCGATATTGTATGCTCTAGCCATAAGCCATAGGTTTTGTATGGCGCATACGACGCTGTATTCTCCGGTTTGTTTTTGGGTCGTTTGCCCTAGGATATGCTTTGTTGGTTTTTCATACAAGACGGCGATGTTTAAGTGCGCCTCTTTGATGCCTTCAAGTTTTAACGAGGAGTAGAGCTGATTGTCTTTAAAAATCTCTTTTGCTTTGTTGTTCTCTTTTAAAAACTCTTGGTAAATCTTTTCTCTTATCTCCATATTTTCTATGACAATAAACTTCCAAGGCTGAGAAAAACCGACAGATGGCGCCATAATTGCGGCACCCAATATCTCCTCCAAAACATCGTCTTCTATCTTTTTATCCAAAAATCGATTACCGCGAACGTCTCGCCTTGCCGATAGTATTGATTTTAGGATTTGCGCATCTTGCTTATCTATATCATCCATCCCGCTACAATCCCCCAAAAGAAGCACCCACCCCAAAAGCTCTCTCCGCCTCTTCTTTGTTTGTCGCAAATCTCAACGCATCCTCTTGTGTGATAGTTTTTGACCTTACAAGATTGATTAGTGTTTGTGAGAGCGTTTGCATGCCTGTTTTGCTTTGTCCTAATTGAAGCTGGGGGTAGATTTGATGGATTTTGTCGTCTCTGATTAGATTTGCTATTGCTGGGTTGTTGATTAGTATCTCGTGCGCCGCTACTCTGCCGCCGTCTATTTTTGGTATTAGTATTTGCGATATTACAGCTGATAGGCTCATGGATAGTTGCGTTCTTATAAGGGATTGTTCTTCTGCAGAGAAGACGTTGATGATTCTGTTGATGGTTTGCGTTGTTGAGTTGGTGTGTAGCGTGGCAAACACTAGATGTCCGGTCTCCGCCGCCGTTAGCGCCGCGCGTATAGTCTCAATATCTCTCATTTCGCCGACCATTATTACATCTGGGTCCTCTCTTAGCGCGTATTTGAGAGCTGTTGAGAAGTCGTCCGTGTCTTCGCCTACGCCTCGTTGTGATATGATTGAGTTTTTGTGTTCGTGATAAAACTCTATCGGGTCTTCTATGGTGATAATGTGTTTTTGCTCATTGCGATTTATCTCGTCTATCATAGCCGCTAGAGTCGTGGATTTGCCGCTTCCTGTTGGACCCGTGACCAAGATAAGCCCTTTTTCTTTTTTGGTTAGTTCGCCAAATATAATAGGGGTGTTTAAATCATCAAGGGTTGGGATTTGCTCTGGTATCGTCCGAAACGCTGCGGCTATAGAGCCTCTCTGAAAGTAGTAGTTTGCCCTAAATCTACCTGCGCCAGCTATAGCAAAAGTAAAATCAAGCTCTTTTGTCTCTTCAAAACGCCTCTTTTGACTCTCATTGATGAGGGGGTAACAAAGAGACTCTATTGCTTGTGGTTGCAACGCCTCTGCATCAAAAGAAGTTAGTTTGCCGGCTATGCGTATTTTTGGTTTTGCTCCGGCTATTAGGTGGATGTCTGAAGCTTTGCTTGCCGCCGCTGATTGAAGTAAGCTTTTTAGTGTTGGCGACATAACTCCCCCCTTTATTCTATGATTTTTGGTACCACAAAAAAGTTCTCTTCCGTCTTTGGGGCGTGTGCCATGATGGAGTCTATAATCTCGTTTTTAGACGGCTCGTCCGCTCTAAAAGGCAAGCTCTTATCAACCCTTGGAAACTCTATGCCGCCAAGTCTATCGTCAAGCTCTGAGAGACTATCTACAAATGTAATAATATTTTCTATTTGAGTTTTTATCTCGTGTCTCTGCTCTTCTTTTATTGAAAGCGCTGAGAGCTTCTCTAGTTTGCTTAAAAGCGTGTCGTCTACTATCATCCCGTTAATTCCTACTATTGTATAATCTTGCCATATATATATTAGCAAAGGTTTTTTGAAAATGAGGTTTGATAAAAGTATCGCGGCGTATGAAGAGGCAAAAAAAGTTATTCCCGGAGGCGTCAACTCCCCTGTTAGAGCCTTCAAAAGCGTAGGCGGCACACCGCCGTTTATCGCAAAAGGCGAGGGCGCTTATATGGTTGACATGGACGGCAACCGATATTTAGACTATATCCAAAGCTGGGGACCCCTTATATTTGGGCATTGTGACAAGGATATAGAAGAGGCGATTATAGCCGCCGTTCGCACGGGTGTCAGCTACGGTGCGCCGACAGAGGCGGAGACTGCTTTGGCAAACGCCATTATAGAGCTTTATGAGCCGGTAGAGGCGCTTAGGTTTGTAAGCTCCGGTACTGAGGCTGTGATGAGCACTATTCGTGTGGCCAGAGGCTATACGGGCAAAAATGGGATAGTAAAATTCAAAGGGTGTTATCACGGACACTCAGACTCTCTTTTGGTGCAAGCGGGAAGCGGCGCCGTGACGTTTGGCTCTCCATCAAGCCCAGGCGTGCCCGCAGACGTTACAAAGCATACACATTTGGCTGAATACAACGACATTGAGAGTGCAAAAAGATGTTTTGACGCTTCAGACGACATAGCTTGCATTATAGTCGAGCCAATTGCCGGAAATATGGGCTTTGTTCCCGCAACTGATGAGTTTTTGCAAGGGCTAAGGGCTCTTTGCGACAAACACGGTGCACTTCTCATTTTTGATGAAGTAATGAGTGGTTTTAGGGCTTCTCTTGCGGGTTCTTTGGCGTTTACGAGTGCTAGACCTGATATGGCGACGTTTGGCAAGGTGATAGGCGCTGGAATGCCGTGTGCGGCGTTTGGCGGCAAATATGAGATTATGCAGATACTTAGTCCGGTTGGGGCGGTGTATCAGGCGGGAACGCTTAGTGGAAATCCTGTGGCGATGGCGGCAGGACTAGCGCAACTCACAAAGCTAAAAAACGATGCGACGCTCTATGCTAGACTGGGTGCTTTGTCCAAAAAACTAACAGATGGACTAAAGCAGATTGCCGCTTCTTACGATACGCCGCTTCAAACAGGCTATGCGGGCAGTATGTTTGGCTTTTTCTTTAATGACAAACCTGTAAGCTCTTTTGCAGACGCACTTACGAGCGATACGGCGTTTTTTGGCAAATTTCACGGCGAGATGTTGGCGCGCGGCGTTTATTTGGCTCCTAGTCAGTTTGAAGCCGGCTTTATGTGTGCTGTTATGAACGATGAGACGGTAGAGTTTACGCTACAAGCGGCACAAGGCGCTTTTGCCACGCTAAAAGGATAGAGATGCAAGAAAATAACGAAACCAAAGAGCCAAAGTACAAAAAAGCGATAGAGGGGCTAGACCAGCTCTCCCTTGGGATTTCGATAGGGGTTGCGATACTTATAGGCGTAGGGCTTGGCTTTGGGCTAAAAGCTCTATTTGGGCAGCCTTGGCTATTGTGGCTCGGCGTATTTTGGGGTGTGGGCGCCGCTGTAAACAACATATATAGAGCCTACAAAAAACAAAAAAGAGAGCTTGACGAACTAGCCAAAGACCCAAGATATAGTAATGATAGTAATAAGTAAGATAGTAGCCGCTCTTTTTGCTCTTTTGCTAGCGGTTAGTTTTACTTTTTGGGGAGCCATTGGAGTCGCCAACTACTCCGCTTCTTTTATCGCTTTCTCTCTTGTCGCCGCCGCTTCGTTTGCCGGATATAGGCGAGTAGTGTTAGCCTCAGGCGCAAAAGAAGAGCCCGCAAGCAAAGAGGAAGAGGAGGACGAACCAAAAGAGTCCAAAATGTCGCTTCTGCTCAAAACCTACAAAGGGTGGCTATTTCCATTTCGTCTAGCCTCTTATGCGCTTTTTGTGCTTGTATTTTTCTATTTTGCAAACAACAATCTTCTAAACGTGTTTGCATTTTTGACCGGAATAGCCGTGCTACCTATTTCGGCTCTTATTTTTATACTTTTTTTTAGGAGGAGTTTTTGATAAAAGTTTTAAAAAAAGAGGCTCTTATTTATCTTGCTATTTTGGTTGTTTTGTCTTTGTATATACACCCAAGTCGCATAGGTATGGTTGAGAGCCTAATGCAGATTTTGCATGCGTTTGCGTGGAGTTTTGGGGCGTACGCTATTGTTGCGGCGCTTAGAGGGGTTGTTTATCTTGTGATGAAAGTTTTTAGGAAGAAGAGCACCGAGGTGAGCTGATTTTTTGAGCGATAATATGAGACGCAGTTAGGGGCATAAAAATTAAAAATAAACAATCAAAGATCTTCGCCGCTTGGTAGCGGCTAGCTTTGGCGCCTAAGCGGTCAACGTAGATTTCGGCGGGCTTTTATCTGTTAAAGTTCCACCACATATTAAATTTTAAGAAGAGTAAATAAAATGAGTAAAATTTCACAATCAATTTTGGCGGTATCAGTTGTCTGCGCATCTCTGCTTTTAAGTGGTTGTGAGCGTCCAAAAGCTCCCGGCATGGAGCCACCTCCCCCAGGTCCCGTTCCGGTGACGCTAGAAGAGGTAAACAAATCAAATCTACCCGCTCTTTTGGAAGCCACAGGACAGACAGCGGCTTTTAACACCGTCTCTATTTATACTAGAGTAAACGGTTATCTTCAAAAAAGAAACTACACAGAGGGCGCAAAAGTAACAGCCGGAGAGACTCTCTTTACAATAGACCCATCCGACTTGCAAAATGCAAAAGAGTCTGCAAAAGCGCTCTTGGCGCAAGCAGAGGCGAATCTCATAAACGCACAAGCGGTACTCGCAAGAGTAAAACCGCTAGCAGAGGCAAATGCGGCAAGCCGTCAAGAGCTTGACAACGCAACGGCAAACGAAAGAAGTGCGACGGCGGCGATGCTTAGCGCCAAAGCGAGCTTAGCGCAAGCGGAGCTAAATTTGGGCTACACAAAAATCAAATCTCCGATAACCGGATATGCGGATAAATCAAAAGTTGACGTAGGGACATATATCCAAGCCGGAGCCAACGGACTTTTGACGACCGTATATCAGACAAACCCGATGTATGTAAATTTTAGCTTTAGCGAAAACCAGAGACTTTTTATTCAAAACGCTCTATCCTCAGGCAAACTTATCACCCCAAAAGACGAAAAATATGAAGTAGCCTTGACGCTGGGTGACGGCAGCGTGGTTAATAGAATGGGGAGTATTAGCTTTACCTCCCCATTTTTTGACCAAGGCACGGGAACTATGAGTTATCGCGCCACATTTGACAATCAAGACGCAAGGCTCTCTCCGGGGCAATTTGTGAGAGTAACGCTAAAAGGTCTTGTGTGGAAAGAGTCTGTTTTTGCGCCGCAAAAAGCTGTGCTTACAAACGCCAAGGGCAAATTTGTATATGTGTACGAAAAAAACGACACCGTATCGGCTAGACCTATAGAGGTAGGCGAATGGGTAGGCAAAAACGTAGTAGTCACAAAAGGCTTAGAGACTGGTGAAAAAATAGCGGTGGACGGACTGGTCAAACTAAAACCGGATGCGCTGGTTAAACCAACCCCCGCCGCCAAATAAGCCGGAGTTATTAGATGTATAGTAAATTTTTTATAAACAAGCCGGTGCTCTCTGCTGTTATAGCCATAATTATTATGATTTTGGGAATTACGGCGATTAAGAGTCTGCCTATATCACAATTTCCAAACCTAACACCGCCAACCGTGGTCGTAACAGCTTCATATCCCGGCGCCGATGCAGAGACTATCGCAAACAACATCCTAACCCCGCTTGAGGCTCAAATCGCCGGAGCGGACGGACTTATGTATGTAAACGGCAAAGCCTCCGCCGCGACTGGTACGGCAAGTATTACGTGTACTTTTAATATTGGCGTAAATCAAGATTTGGCGGCGGTGGAGATACAAAACCGTATCAATCCCGCCCTTGCCTTGCTACCTCAAACTACAAGAGATTTAGGGATTAGCGTCCAAAAAAGAACCTCTGATATTTTGCTTATCTCAGCTATTACATCCCCCGATGGAAGCTTTTCTGATACGGATATAAGCAACTACATCTTGACAAATATGCTAGATGAAATCAAAAAAATTCCCGGTGCCGGAAGGTCAATGATTTTTGGGCAACGAGACTACGCTATCAGAGTCTGGCTAGACCCCGACAAAATGGCAAAACTGGGCGTTACAAGTTCGGATGTATCCCTTTCGATAAAAGACCAAAATATACAAGTAGCCCCAGGTAGGCTTGGGCAAGCTCCGACAAAAGACGACCAGATGTGGACGATGCAGCTAACGAGCAAAGGTAGATTCTCCACGCCTGAGGAGTTTTCAGAAGTTATCATCAGATCAAACCAAGACGGCTCCGCAATTCGTCTAAAGGACGTGGCAAGAGTAGAGCTTGGAAGTCAAAACTACGAGTACTTCGGGCGCGTAAAAGGCAAACCGGCGGCTATGATAGGAATATTCGCCGACGTAAACGCAAACGCACTTGATACGGCGGACGCCGTCCACAAAAAGATGGAGGAGCTATCCAAAAAGTTTCCTCCCGGAATAGAGTACAAAATCCCTTACGATACGACGGATTTTGTGCGAATATCTATTCAAGAGGTTGTTAAGACGCTGTTAGAGGCTATTCTTCTAGTTAGCCTTATTATCTATCTGTTTTTGCAAAGCTGGAGAGCGGCTCTTATCCCCATACTATCCGTTCCGGTATCGCTCACGGGGGCTTTTATCGGAATGTATCTGCTTGGTTATTCCATCAATACGCTCACACTCTTTGGACTGGTGCTTGCAATCGGAATAGTCGTGGACGACGCTATTGTTGTTATTGAAAATATGGAGAGGATACTTCAAACCGAAAAGCTCCGCCCAAGAGAAGCCGCTATCAAGGCTATGACGCAAGTCTCAGGTCCCGTAATCGCGATAGTTCTTGTAATGTGCGCCGTCTTTATTCCCGCCACTTTTATGGGCGGTATGACCGGACAACTCTACAAGCAGTTTGCGGCGACAATCGCCATATCGGTCATCTTTTCCGGTTTTATGGCTATCTCGTTTGCGCCCGCTATCGGAGCTTTGATTTTAAAACAACATCACAAAGAGCCGGCTAGATTTTTTAGATGGTTTAACGCCAAATTTGCAAAGATGACCGACAACTATGTAAAACGCTCCGGTTGGATGATAAGAAAATCGGCTATTGTGTTTGTAATCTATCTATCCACATACGGTTTTATATACTTCTTCAACAAAACCTTACCGACGGCGTTTGTGCCGATGGAAGATCAAGGCTATTTTATTACCAGTATAAATCTACCGGACGGCGCCTCGGTCAATAGGACAAAAGAGGTCGTAAAAGAGGTTGAGGCGATACTAGCAAAAGAAGAGGCGGTATCCACATACACGGCTATCACCGGACTCAACATCATGACGTTTTCGCAAGAGCCAAACTCAGCCGCTGTGTTTGTAAGGCTAAAGCCGTGGAGCGAGAGACCGACAAAAGCTCTAAGTCTTTTTGGAACGCTTAGAAGCGTGGGATCAAAATATGGAGCGATAAAAGAGGCGAATGTCATCGCAATGCCGCCGCCGCCTATACGCGGCATGGGGCCATCTGATATGTTTAACTTCCATCTATTGCAAATGGGCGACGCCAATATGACAAAAATGGCAAACTCTACAAACAACTTTTTAAAAGCGCTCAAAGACGAGAAGAGTCTTAAAATGTCGTTTTCGACGATGAGAGCGGACACCCCTACCCTACTTGTAAATGTAGACAGGGAAAAAGCAAAATCGTTTGGCGTCTCTATCGCCGATATATTTGGGACATTGCAATCAACTATTGGCTATATGAACATAAACCAGTTTGATAAAAACGGCAAAACATATTGGGTTCAAGTCCAATCCGAAAAAGAGTACAGAAGCAAACCGGAAGACATAGGCAAAGCGTGGGTTCGCTCGTCATCCGGCAAAATGCTTCCGCTAAGAAATTTTGTAACCGTATCACAATCAAGCGCACCCTCAACCATAGAGCACTTTAACGGCGCTTTGGCGACTACTATCATGGGTTCTCCAGCGCAAGGATACAGCTCGGGAGATATTATAAAAATAGTTGAAAATTTGGGCGACACGATACTGCCGACGGGAACGACATACGACTGGGACGGCATCTATCTACAAGAAAAATTTGTAGGTTCCAAAACTCTTATTATTATGGTGTTTGCCCTCTCTTTGGTGTATCTGATTTTGGCGGCTCTGTATGAAAAATGGATACTTCCAATATCTATTATGCTGGCTGTTCCATATGGGATTATGGGCGCATACACGGTGGTTTGGCTCATACCGTTTTTAAATAACAACGTCTTTTTCCAAATAGGCTTGCTGACTCTTATAGGACTATCGGCAAAAAACGCCATTTTGGTTGTAGAGTTTGCCGAGGAGCAGAGAAAAGCGGGTAAAAACATCTATGATGCGACAATGGAAGCGGCAAGACTAAGGTATAGACCGATGATGATGACCTCTGTGGCGTTTTTGGCGGGGATGATACCGCTTATTATGAGCTCAGGCGCCGGAGCCGCTAGTAGGTTTTCTATCGGTGTGGCTATGTTTGGCGGTATGATGGCGGCTACGTTTATCGAGAGGTTTTTTATACCTTTTCTTTACTACTGGGTAGCTACAATAAGCGCCAAATTAATATCCGAAAAGGAGGTTTTTCATGAAGCGGAGTAAAATTTTTGCTCTCTCTTTTGCCGCCTCTATACTTCTTGGCGGATGCGCGATAGGTCCCGATTATGCAAAACCGGCGTTGCAAATTCCAAAAGAGTATAGAAACGCAGACGCAAACAAAAGCGTAGTAGATAAAAAATGGTGGACAAGCTTTGGCGATGAGGGGCTAAATGCGGCGGTAGAGAGCGCCATTGCGGCAAACTACGACATCCGCATAGCAGAGGCGCAAGTTGAGGCGGTGCTTGGGCAGTTTGACGAGGCGAAATCATATCTCTATCCGCATATCAACGGCGGCGGCTCGCTTCAAAGACAAGGCGTAACGGGTTCTACAAACTCCAATCTAAAAAACGGAGTCACAAACACATTTGCCGCCTCCCTTACGATGGCAAGCTATGAGATAGACCTTTTTGGCAAAGTCAGACGAGCCACCGAAGCGGCAAGAGCAATGCTTTTAGCCTCAGAATACAACACAAGAGCGGCGAGGCTATCAATCGCTGCCAGCGTCGCCGCCTCATACACAAGGCTCTCCTCAATCAACGCTCAAATAGAGGTCGCCAAAGAGAGCATAAAAGCGGCGGCAGAGATAGAGAAGATAACAAAAGTCAAATACAATTTAGGCTCGTTTAGCGAGATGGAGTGGCTTCAGTCCGTGGCGCAACTTGAAAGCTCAAAAGCGGCTTTATCAGCCTTGCAAGCTACAAAAATGAGCGAAGAGGCGCTATTTAACACGCTACTAGCCGAAAACCCAAAAACGCCAAACGTCTCACAAATTGACAAAATCAACGCACCAGTCGTTCCGGCTGGAGTTCCAAGCGATATTTTGACTCAAAGACCGGATATTGGAGCGTCTGAACAAAACCTAATAGCCGCAAACGCAAAAATAGGCGTAGCAAAAGGAGCCTACTTTCCAAGCATAAGCCTAACGGGAATGTTTGGAAACCAAAGCGGCGAACTTAGCAAGCTTTTTGCCTCTCCAACTAGAATTTGGCAGTTTACCCCGTCTCTCAACCTACCGATTTTTAGTGCCGGACTAATAGCCGGACAGGTAAAAGAGGCTGAGGCGACAAAATCACAGGCGTTAGCGCAATATCAAAAAACCATAGTATCGGCGTTTAACGACGCAGATAGCGCAATAGGTCAAAACTATCAAGCAAAAGAGCAGATGAGCGCCAACAAAAAAAGAGCGGAAGCGATGGAAAAAGCGTTTGTAAACGCAAAGCTAAGATACAAGCTCGGCTCCATATCATATACAGACATGCTAACCGTGGAGCAGAGCTGGCTTAGCGCAAAACAACAAGAGATTATCTCAAAACAAAACGCAATTACGGCGACAATAAATCTCTACAAAGCCTTAGGCGGGGGATGGGACAATAAAGATTTACCGGATTTGCCTAGTTTGCTACCGGCGGGAGTATAGCCTCCCGTAAGATGCTTGAAATCTTCAGATAAAGAGATTATCCGAGTTGTTCGTACTCTAACTCGGATGGATTTAGATGATTTGATTGATTGCGTTAGCTAGAATATCAAAGAGCAAAAAGAAAAAGCCAAGAAATTTAAGAGTATAAACCTAGATTTCACATACTGATGTAATGGGATGGTGTAATATGGTAAAACTTGATAAGTTGATTGTTGCCGAATATTACCATAATAGACGGTAACAATGAAGAAAAAATGAAGTTTTTGATACAAAACGTATATAATTTCGGTAATATTTTACAAAAGAGCTATGCAACTATACGGGGAATAAACAATGCCAAAAGATTTTTTGGAAAAGATACCAAATAAGTATGAGATTTTATATGGATTTTTAAAATCAACTATATACGGCGTTATATTGGCGGACGCCACAAAAGAGAGTATGCCTATTCTTTACGTCAATAACGCTTTTGTGAGTATTTTTGGATATACAAAAGAGGAGCTTATCGGCAAAAGCGCAAAACTTTTAAGAGGCAAACAAACAAACGCCGATAGCGCAAACTATATAGACGAACAGATTAAAAATTTAAAAGAGGTTGATATAGATTTGATGTACCACACAAAGTCAAATCTACCGTTTTTTTGCAACCTTATCGCGACTCCAATATTTGACGAAAGAAGTCATATTAGATACTATCTATTTTTGTTTAGAAACATCTCCTATAAAGAGGAGATAAAAACCCTAAGAGACGTGCTAAATGAAGAACTCAAGCTCTCCATGGAGTACAAAGATGCGATAGATGAAGCGTCAATCGTCAGCAAAACGGATATAAACGGTGATATCACCCATATAAACGATGCTTTTTGCAATATCTCCGGCTACATGCACTTTGAGCTTTTGAGGGCAAAACACAATATCAACAAACATATAGATATGCCAAAAGAGAGTTTTCACGATATGTGGAAGACGATACTCTCCAAAAAAGTATGGAAAGGTATAGTAAAAAATATATGCAAAGACGGCTCGTCGCGGATTATCAACACCACAATAAGACCGATACTAAATACAAAAGGCGAAATAGTAGAGTTTATCTCCATAGGACACGATATAACCGAGCAGATACTAGCAAAGGAGGCGGCGCAAAAAGCGTTGGAGTCAAAAAGCGCATTTTTCGCAAGAGCTTCACATGAGCTTAGAACCCCTCTAAATGCGATTATCAATTTTACGGAGATTATGATTGAAGAGTTTGATGAGATGTTCCAATGCGACGATGTGAGAGCGCAGCATATCGACTTTTTGAATAGAATAGATAAAAACTCAAAACATCTACTCTCTTTAATAAACGACTTGCTTGATATATCAAAATTTGAAAAAAGAAGACAAGAGCTAAACCCTGTAGACGTGCATAAAGTAATCAAAAATGCTTCCGAGGCTTGCATGCTCGCCGCAAAAAAGAAAAACTTGGAGCTTATTTTTTGTCATAACTCCGCAGAGACGCTTGTGATGGCTCATGAGAGAATGCTTTTGCAAGTGCTGTTAAATCTTTTGTCAAACGCTATCAAATTTACAAACAGCGGCTATGTGGAGCTATACTGTGAAAAAACCGACGACGATGTGGAGATAAAAATAAGAGACACCGGTCGCGGCATACCTAAAGAAAAAATAGATAAGATATTTGAACCTTTTGAGCAAGCGTCCGAGAGTGACGAGGGAACAGGGCTTGGGCTCAAACTAGTAAAAGATATGTGCGAGGCGATGAATATTAAAATAGAGATTGAAAGCAAAGAGGGTTTTGGAACCACTTTTACGCTTTTGGCAAGGAGAGTATAAATGCAAAAAAACGAGATAAATATCCTAATCACCGACGACATTGAGGACAACAGACTGGTATTAAAGACAATCTGTAAAAAGTTTAAAGACGTAAAGATATTTGAGGCTAGCAACGGACTTGAGGCTGTAGAAATAGTCGAGTCTGAAGATATAGGTATAGTTTTGATGGACGTGATGATGCCGTTTATGGACGGTTTTGAGGCTTCCAAAATCATCAAAAGTATGAAAAGCTCCCCGTATATCCTAATAGTGACGGCGGTAACAGACAAAGAGACTGAGTATAAATTTACAAAACTAGGGATTGACGGATATGTCAGAAAACCTATAGATAGAGAGAGCTTTAAGGCGAGACTTGAGAGCTTAAAAAGCTCTTGTCTTATCAAAAAAGGCGCAAACGTAGGAATGGCGACCAAAAAACCGCTCTCCAAACAAGCCACATATTGTAGAAATTTTAAAACATACTTTTTGATAGAAAACGAAGAAGACGCAATGAATTTAGGGCTTTGGTTAACGGAGTATAGAGCGAGGGTTGATGCTGATATTACTTTTGAGTTTGAGGATAGTCTCGCCGCCACTTACAAAATATGCGAAGCGGCTCACAAAAAATCGGAGACCCTTACCGTGGTAGTGGAAGAAGATTTTGAAAAAATGTATCTTACTTTTATACCATCAAACTCGCTAGATTGCAGCCATGCGGTGGAAAAAATAACGAATAGCGTAAGAGCGAACATACTGTGCGAAACTACCATCATTTACCTCACAATCAATATAAGCTCCGACGCAAAAAGCTCAAAAACGCCTGACGCTGCGTCAAAAAGCGAAGCCGAAAAAGACGACAGAGTGGATTGCGATAAAACGATTCATAAAACAGTGCGTCGCATTGCAAATGAGAAAATATCAGCTCCGGAGTTTATGCTTGATCTGCACGACTCCCCAATAATAGAGGAGATGCTGGAGTTATCGGAGATAGAGGGTAGATGGAGAGAGTGTCTTTTGGAATCGACGCACAAAATAACCAAAGCAAATATCAATCTACTTGTTGATAGCGCAATAGACGAATATGCAAGATTTATCAACAAAATTTGCGAATTTTCATCAATAGGATACGCCATTAGCTCTCTTGGTGCATCTCTTCGAGGGGTTGACGAACAGAAACTAACAGAGATAGCGCCAAAACTAAAACTGCCATTAGAGAGTATGCTAAACGACTTGATGCATTGGAGAAACTCTATATTTATAAATCGAAATACAAAAGATATTCACTTTTTGGATAGCTCAATAATAGCCACCTGCATACAAATAGACGCTTTAGTTGGCGAGAAGAAATAACCTAAGGAGAACATATGAGAAGCGATATAATAAAAAAAGGATGGGAGAAAACCCCGCATAGAAGCCTACTTCGAGCTACTGGATTAAAAGATGAAGATTTTGACAAGCCATTTATCGGCATAGCAAATAGCCATATAGATATTATTCCCGGACATTTTTTTCTTCAAGAGTACGGCAAAATAGTCAAAGAAGCGATAAGAGAAGCCGGCGGCGTACCGTTTGAGTTTAACACCATCGGCGTGGACGACGGTATCGCTATGGGGCATGACGGAATGCTCTATAGTCTGCCTAGCCGCGAACTAATCGCCGATAGTATAGAGACGGTGATGAACGCTCACAAGCTAGACGCTCTAATCTGTATACCAAACTGCGACAAGATAGTCCCTGGGATGATAATGGGTGCTCTACGCGTCAATGTCCCGACTGTATTTGTAAGCGGCGGTCCTATGAAGGCGGGGTATCTAAAAGACGGAACCGCTATAGATCTTGCGACGGCTTTTGAAGCGGTTGGCAAAAAAAACAACGGCACAATAACAGATGAAGAGCTATACGAAATAGAGTGCAATGCGTGTCCTGGCGGCGGCTCATGTAGCGGGATGTTTACGGCAAACTCCATGAATACGCTTTGCGAGGCGATGGGTATAGCGTTGCCTGGAAACGGCACCGTACTTGCGATGACTCCTGAGCGAATAGGGATGATAAAGACGGCGGCAAAAAGAGTCGTGCAAATAGCTTTGGACGATAAATATAAAATCAGAAATATTCTAAACGAAAAAGCGGTACACAACGCATTTGTAGTAGATATGGCAATGGGTGGAAGCTCAAACACGGTACTTCACATGCTTGCAATCGCAAAAGAAGCAGGGGTAGACTTCCCAGTAGCACACATCAACGACATAGCGGGCAAAGTAGCACACATAGCCAAAATAAGCCCCTCACTTAGCACGGTGCACATGGAAGACATCGGTAAGGCGGGCGGCGTAAATGCGGTCATGAAAGAGGTAAGCAAAAGAGGTGACATCTTGCAAATAGACGCGCTTACCGTGACAGGCGAAACTATCGGAGAGAGAATCAAAGACGCAAATATCAAAGACACAAGCATTATCCACACCAACGAAAACGCATACTCTGCGGTGGGTGGGCTGGCGATACTGTTTGGCAACCTAGCAGAACAAGGGTGTGTCGTAAAAACTGCCGGAATACAGCCAAGCATGAGAAAATTTACTGGCAAAGCGATATGCTTCAACTCCCAAGACGAAGCGATAGCGGGCATCATGGGCGGCAAAGTAGTTGCGGGACATGTGGTAGTCATCAGATACGAAGGCCCAAGAGGCGGTCCCGGAATGCAAGAGATGCTTACCCCCACAAGCCTAATAGCGGGTATGGGTCTTGGCGAGTCCGTAGCTCTTATCACGGACGGCAGATTTAGCGGCGCAACGCGAGGGGCGTGTATCGGTCACATCAGCCCTGAGGCGGCGGAGGGCGGACTCATCGGACTGCTTGAGGACGGTGACGAGATAAGCCTAGATGTGGATAGCCATATGCTTCACGCCAACCTAAGCGAAGAGGTCATAGAGGCAAGACGAGAGAGCTTCAAAGGGCACAAAAAACATATCAGCTCAAAATGGTTAAAAAGATATGCACTTCTGGTCTCAAATGCGAGTAGCGGAGCAGTGCTGAAAACCGAACTATAAGAAGAGGATTTTTAAGATGGCAGAAAAAATAGAAAAAATTGAGTGGTTCGAGGATTTAATTTCAGTAGATGAAGAGGAAGATTCATATGGAGAAATAGCGGAATATGACATATCTGCATCGCCAAATGACTTTAATATTAAGACATTGTTTTCTTTTATTGAAGGCGGTTTTTTCAAGATTCCTGGCTTTCAAAGAAACTATGTTTGGGATATAAAAAGAGCGTCTAGGCTTATAGAATCTTTAATACTGGGTATACCAATACCACAAATATTTTTATATGAAGAGGGTAAAAATAAGTATCTAGTTGTTGATGGGCAACAAAGGCTTATGACTATTTACTATTTTTTAAAAGGCAGATTTCCAAGAGAGCAAAAAAGAAACGAACTCAGAAAGATTTTTGATGAAAATGGAAAAATACCAGAGACTATTATTCAAAATGATGAGTATTTTGTTAAGTTCAACTTAAAACTATCGCAAGGTTTGCCTGGAAAAACAAACCCATTGAGTGGTTTAAATTATTTTACACTTGAAGAGCATGTATCGACATTGGACTTTAGGACTATACGTAATATTATAGTTAAGCAAAATTATCCAGACGGAGATGATTCAAGTATTTTTGAGCTATTTAACAGGCTTAATACAGGGGGAGTAAATCTTAAGCCGCAAGAAATTAGAACCAGCCTATATCATTCAAATTTCTACGATATGCTATATAAAATAAATCTAAACCCCACTTGGCGAACACTTATCGGTTTGGAAAGTCCAGACTTATATATGAAAGATATTGAGGTTTTGATTAGGGTTTTCGGTTTGTTGCTAAAGGGTACCGACTATAAGCCCTCAATGACAAGGTTTTTAAATTCGTTTTCAAAACAATGCAAGAGTCTTCCGACCACAGAGATAGAGTATCTGGAGGGTTTATTTATATATGTGATGACCGCATGTGAAAGCTTAGATGTAACTGCTTTTCAGATAGCAAAAGGTAAATTTAGTTTCTTATTGTTTGAAGCTTTCTTTTGCGCAATATGCAAGGATAATGTTGCCAATAAAAAACATCCAGTAATAAACGCTAATGTTGTATTAGATTTAATATCAAAAATCAAATCTAGTGAAAAATTTAGTAATGCCAGCAAGGATGCTACGGCAAGCAAAGAGAATGTAACAAATAGGCTAAGTGCGGCTTATGAGTTATACAATGCATAAAATAAACTTTAGTATTGTAGATGAACTGTATGTAAATTTTCTAGAAGTAATTTCTTCTATTCCAGTCGAGGAAATTACTAGAAAAAATTTAACTACAAACGAACTTACAAAAAATTATGTATTGGCTATAGGTAGTTTTTTTGAGCATACAATTACAGAATTGCTTGTGGACTATGTATGCAATGCAACCAATAACAATGAAACTATTATTAGTTTAATTAAAAATAAAGCCATCAAAAGACAATTTCATACATACTTTAATTGGGATGGGAATAATGTCAATACTTTTTTGACTCTTCTTGGAGATATAAAAACTAAACAATTTAATAAAGAATTAAAAGATAACCAAGAACTAAAAGATGGTGTTGCTAGTTTTTTAACGCTTGGTCGAAAGAGAAACGAACTTGTTCACACAAATTTTGGGGCAATATCCATTGAAAAGACAATAGAGGAATACGCTGAAGAGTTTGGGCGGTCAAAGTTTTTTTTAACATTTACGGCTTCTTTGCTATTTCAATAAAAGCTTCTTTATTAATGACTCCGCACAAACACCCTCTCCTATTATTCCTTTATACTCCGCATGGTCCAGCCCTGTCAAATCAGCAATTCTAACTGATTTTTTTATGCCCTATAAATAAGGGGTTCTGCGGTTGTCGTATAAGCAAAATTAGATATTTTTTTCACATAATTTTTATAATATTTTTATTGCCGCTCTTATCTAAAAGACTCAATAAAGAGTTTACAGACGAGTGCCCCAAAGAAAAGCTATATTTGGCAAAGTTGTGCTTTTGTTAAAAATATCGGTTAGAATTGCTGTTGCCAAATCCCTCACGTTGACATTTAGCCTCAATAAGTATATACTCTAAAATATATATTAAAAACAAGGAGTTTATTATGACGGCAACAGCAAAACTCTTTCAAAACGGTCAAAGTCAAGCTGTAAGACTTCCAAAGGAGTTTCGGTTTAACGGTGAGAGCGAGGTGGATATAAGTAGGCTGGGGGATTTTGTCATCCTTAGCCCGCACAAAAGCAACAGATGGCAGAATCTCGTCGAAGCGGTGGGCGAGTTTAGCGATGATTTTGCTCTTGCGAGAGAAGATTTGCCGTCGCAACATAGAGCGGAGCTGTTCTCGTGAGCTATATGTTAGACACCAATATCTGCATCTACATCATCAACAACAAACCAAAAGCGGTACTAGATAGATTTTTGGCTCTTGGCGAAAGTGAAAGAGTCTATATATCGGCTATCAGCGTGGCAGAGTTGTTCTATGGACTGGCAAAAAGCTCATCGCCAAAAAAAGAGCAAAACAAACTCGCCCTCATAAAATTCCTCTCGCCCCTTGAGACAGTGCCGTTTGATGATAAAGTCGCCATAGAATACGGAAGCATAAGAGCAACGCTAGAAAAATCAGGTAGCCCTATCGGCGCAAACGACCTCTTCATCGCCGCTCACGCCGTCTCTATGGGTGTTACGCTTGTCACGAACAATACAAAAGAGTTTGAGAGAGTGGACGATTTGAAATTAGAAAATTGGGCGTGATTAAGTTTAGGGGACTAAACAATTGCAGTGTTTATAATTATGAGGTATTAATTTTTTGACATTTATTATGCAACTTTGGTTCCTGAAGTTGCAGGGTGGTAAATGGTTACCTTTGTTTGGTTTTACTTTTAGTAACTTTTTTGGCGGGTTGTTTTTTCTTTGATGATTTTTTCAGTTTTTTGGACTTCTTTGATGATTTCTTTGATAATTTCTTGCTGGTGCTTGCCTTAAACACATCGCTTGTATCCGCTCCAATTAAGTTTGTGTTTGAAGTTTTGGCTCCCACCATATTTGCATTTTTGAGATTAGCCCCGACCATTTCTGAGTTTTCTAGGTTTGCCTCTTTGAGGTAAGCACCCTGCATTTTTGAGTTTTTGAAGTTTGTATTTGATAGGTTGGCGCGCTTGAATATAGCTCCGCTAGCATCCGCACCCTCAAAATCAGAACCAGATATGTTTGAGCTTCTAAAACTAGCTCCCTTTAAATTTGCTCCCTTAAAATTCACCTTTTTTACGTTTGCGTCGTCTATGCTGGCGCCAAGTAGGTTTGCCCCCTCAAAATTAGCGCCTTGCAAATCCGCACCGCTAATATTTGCAAACTCCAAAAATGAGTTTTGCAGATTGACGCCTTTTAGGTCGCATTTTGCGCACTCTTTTGTCTCCAGAAGTCTTTTTACGTTATCGTCCACATCCGCAAAAGCGCAAATGCTTATGCCCGATAAGACGACCAATATAAAAAATTTATTCATACTTTCTCCTTGTTGAACCTCTTGCGAACTCGCAATACACTATGAGTTTATGATAACGAAGCTTTTATAAATTCACAACGTTGTTTCTTGTTCAAAGCTATCCTCTTAGCTGGGTATACCCCATTTTTTCATTGTGACTTCACAGTCGTTATGCTCATTGTCGCTAAAGCTTTCATAGCAGATTCCAAACTTCGTAGCCTCTAGATGCTTTTTTTAATCTCTGTTTAATCCGCCTTTTTTAAGCGTCAAAAGGGCGTTTTTATATATCGGAGCGTCTATAAAACCAAACCTCTCATCTTTAAAACCGCCTATACCAAGGGCTTCATTTTTTTCGTAAATCTCTTTGATATAAAGCGCGTCTTTTAACATATTAGGCGAAGGCGCAAAAAACTCGTTTACTCTTTTTACCTGAGCGGGAGAGATACACGCTTTTGCCTCAAAACCTATATTTTTTTCTATTGATAGCCACTCCTCAAAACCGTCCATATCTGTGTAGTTTTGCCATACAAAAGAGACGGGAGTAAAGCCAAAACTTCGCGAATCAACAACAAATTTACTCATTATGTATCTAAGCGTGTCACTTTTTGTCTCTATCATCCACGACCCAAGCCCCAAATCTTCCAATAAATCTATAGCTCCCAAAAAAAGCGTTGTTACCCTTTTACTCACTTTTAACTTCTCAATTTTGTGAAAAGCCTCTTTTGTTTCTATCGTTAGGTGTATGTCGATAGATGGGTTAATCGCCTCCTCTATCCTCAAAAGTTCATCAACGCTTCGCAATTTTGGAATTCTAATAGCGTTTAACGCCGTTTTGTTTAACGCCTCTATCTCTTTTACAAAAAATGGAGAGTCTATGGGATTTGTTCTCACGCACATCATCGCTTTAGCGTTTTTAAGATGCGATAGGACGTTTACGGTAGCCGTCAACGCCTCTTCTTTTTTTGCGTCCGCCACCCCGTCTTCGAGATTTATGATCGCTACATCGGCTTCGACGACAGAGAGTTTTTCCAAGTGTTTTGGATTTGTGGGATTTATCATAAGGGAGCTTCTCATATAGCTTGCCTTGTTTTTACGCTTATTTTATCATATAGAGTTCAATATACAAACAAAGTTTATTTGGGTGTAAAATATAATTTGTTAATTATTTGTTAATTTATTGACTTACATCAAGGTTTTAATTTATTGTTAATAATAGAATTGTATCGCTTGTTAATGTATTTTTGCACTAAAGTAAAAAAAATAGGAGTCCATATATGCGAATATCTCTCACGAAAAGTGCTATTATAGCTTGTGCTATGCTAGTCGGTTCCGAGATAGGTTTTGCTGCAAATACTCTTCAGGATGTGATGAAAGCAAGAAAACTTTCAGAAAAAGATGTTTTGGCAGCCGCCAAAACATACCAACCATCAGGTAGAAAAGATGAATTTGTAGTGTTTAGTTCTGGCGGACAATCTGGTCAGGTTCTTGTTTACGGTGTGCCTTCCATGAGAATCTACAAATATATCGGTGTTTTCACACCGGAGCCTTGGCAAGGATACGGCTTTGACGAAGAGTCAAAAAAGGTTCTTAGACAAGGTAATATTAGAGGCAAAGAGATAAATTGGGGCGATACTCACCACCCTGCGCTTACAGAGAAAAATGGTGAATATGCAGGCGATTACCTGTTTATCAACGACAAAGCAAATCCTAGAATTGCCGTTATAAACCTTCACGATTTTGAAACGGTACAAATTGCTACAAACCCTATTTTAAAAAGTGAACACGGCGGAGCGTTTGTAACTCCAAACACCGAGTATGTTATTGAAACTAGCCAATATGCGGCTCCGCTTGATAACGACTACCACCCTATAGAGGATTATGCAGAAACCTATAGAGGCGCTGCTACGCTTTGGAAATTTGACTACAAAAAAGGTCGTATAGACGAAAAAGCCTCTTTTTCGCTTGAACTTCCACCGTATATGCAAGACCTTAGCGACGCCGGAAAAGGCGAATCTATGGGCTGGGCATTTACAAACTCGTTTAATAGCGAAATGTATACCGGCGGTATTCAAAAAGGATTGCCTCCATTTGAAGCGGGTATGAGTAGAAACGATACGGACTATATGCATGTATATAACTGGCAAATGTTAGAAAAACTTGCAAAAGACCCAAAAAATGTTAAAGTAATTAATGGACATAGAGTTGTTACTATAGAAGCTGCGGTAAAAGCCGGAGCGCTATTTTTGATTCCGGAGTCAAAATCACCGCACGGCGTGGATGTAAATCCAGACGGTAGATTTATTGTTGTTGGCGGTAAACTAGACACGCACGCTTCAGTTTATGACTTTAGAAAAATCAAAGCAGCGATCGATAAAAAAGACTTTATCGGTAAAGACCCATACGGTATTCCAATTATTGATATGAAAAAAGCTCTTCACGGGCAGCTTGAGCTTGGTCTTGGGCCTCTGCATCATACATACGATGCAAAAGACGGTGTTATTTATACGTCTTTGTATGTTGATAGCCAAATCGTAAAATGGGATTATAAAACTCTCAAGATTATTGATAGAATAAATGTCCATTATAATATCGGACACTTGGACTCTATGGAAGGCAAGTCTACAAAACCAAAAGGTCAATTTGCGATAGCTCTTGACAAATTGTCTATCGATAGATTTAACCCAGTTGGACCGCTTCATCCGCAAAATCACCAACTTATCGATATTAGCGGACCAAAAATGGAGTTACTATACGATATGCCGATTCCTTTGGGTGAACCGCATGATGTAATCTCGATTGCGGCTAGCAAAATAAAAGCCGCTACAACTTACGAAATGGGTACCAACAGCAGAACCGGAATAAAGCATGAGGGTATGACGCTTGCGGGGCAAGAAAAAATCGTTAGAAACGGCAAAGATGTAAAAGTATATGCAACTTTGGTTAGAAGCCATATTAACCCTGAGCATATTACCGTAAACAAAGGCGACAATGTCACTATATATCTAACAAATCTAGAGAGAGCTCAAGACGAGACTCACGGTTTTGGAATCGACGGACTAGATGTTCACGCCTCTGTTGAGCCTGGTAAAACAGTTTCTGTTAAGTTTAAAGCAGAGCAAGAAGGTGTTTATCCATACTATTGTACTGAATTTTGTTCAGCTCTTCACTTAGAGATGATGGGCTATTTGATGGTTAAAGATCCAAGCAAGAAGTATGAGCCGGCTAAAAAGATGATGTTTAAAACGATGTCAAAAGAGCAACTTGAAGCAGAATACAGAAAAACTATCGCTACTAACAAAGCTACGGACGATGTAATCCAAAGCGTTGTTAAATTTCTAAAAGAAAAACACTTTGAGAAATATCCGGTAGTTAAAAAGCTTGTTGAAGATGCGCTTGACCAATACGGTAAAATTCCAGCTGAGAAGAAAAAAGCTGATGCTGAATACAAAAAAGGCAATATTGAACAAGCCTTGTTGTGGGAAGGTCAAATTTGGCAGTATATGGTTAAGACGGCAGACGTTGGTCTAAGAGCCAAAGGTCAACTAGCAAAAGAGCTTGCAACTAAAATGTCTCCGGCTGCGGCAAGAGGAGAAGAAGCTTTCCTAAGAGGCGGTTGCTCTGGATGCCATGTTATTGGAAAAGTAAGCTCGGGTCCAGACTTGACGGGTTCTCTAGCGAGACACGAGAATGGCGAAAAATGGGTTGCCGAATTTATTAAAAATCCTCAGTCTAAATTTAACGAGGATTATGTAAAAGCGATGATTAACTTCTTTAACCTAAGAATGCCAAATCAGAATATGAAAGATAGCGAGATAAAAGATATTATTGAGTATCTAAAATGGGCGGATAAAAACGCAGGACTATTTTAGTAGATAGTTTTCTTCTGGCAAGCAGAGGCTTTATGCTTTTGCTTGCCTTTTTTATTTTTATTATTTGATCTGCGTCAATAAAAAAAAGATGGTAAAGTTGTATATTTCTGTGTGTCTTATTATAAGCACAGATAAATATACAATAAGGATGGGTTATGAAGAAATCTATTTTGTTCGCCAGTGTTGCGCTGGCGCTATTCACCATATGTTTTACTTTGCCAACGCTGGGTTTTCATGGTGTCTTAGATAAAATAAAGAGTGGACAAAGCGATAAAATCTCAAGTTTTGTATATCCCATGTGGAATCTATATCAAACGGGTAGATATGTAAGCTCTACAACGCCAAAAGGCGCTGTAGGAGATTTGAAAAAAATGATAGAGGCAAACGGAGAAATAGGCGTGGCTTCTATGCCTATATGGTATGTTTCGCTTGAAGCTCCAAACTATCCAAAAGAAGCGTTTCCAGATGGAATTCCTGTGTATTTTCATCTTGACGGATATAGCGGCGACGTGCATGAAATGAATACGATAAACCATTATATTGGTATGTTTCCGATGGAGCATGGCGGACAATTGGAGCGAAAAATAGTTCCATATCTTTTACTGGTAATTACTCTTATGATTATATGGTTTAATTTTATTAAAAGCAAATGGGCGTCGCTACTTATGATTCCTACCGTGGTTATGCCAATAGGTTTTATGATTGATTATTCCGGATGGCTTTATTGGTTTGGACACAATATGCAAAATTTTGGAGCCTTCACTATAAAACCGTTTATGCCTACCGTTTTTGGAGATGGTAAGGTGGCACAATTTACTACGCACTCCTATCCAAGTATTGGATTTTTTGTATTAGTGATTATCGCTATTTTTTCACTTTTAGCTATTATGTCAAAAAACAAAGAGTTAAAAACTCAATGAAATATGTACTTTTGATTTTTTTGGCTTATTTTCAACTAAATACGGCGTGTGCGTATATAAGAGGAGACTCTTGTGATAGTGAAATTAATGACAAAAATAATACAAAAGCAACGATAAACAGTAGTCGCTCCACAGAGGCAAACGTTTTGCAAAAAGTTATAGACGATGCGGAAAATGGGGCGGTTATCAAGCTTCCAAAGGGGTTGTATAGGGGTAAGATAGTTATCAATAAACCGCTTACAATCGACGGAATTGATAAAGGTGCTATTATTCACGGTAACGGGGTTGGTAGCGTAATTGAAATCAACTCCCCAAATGTAACAATCAAAAACCTGACCATAAGAGGAAGCGGTAGCGGACACGATGGTATAGATAGTGCTGTATCGATAAAAAACGCTTTTTTTGTAAATATTTTAAATAATCGCATAGAAGATTGTCTTTTTGGTATTAACCTAGACAAAGTCAATCAATCAAAAATAGAAGACAACTATATCACCTCAAAGCCGGTAAGTTTAGGTATTAGGGGCGACGCTATTAGAATGTGGTATAGCAATGAAAACTCTATTGCTAGAAATAAAATATATAAATCAAGAGATTTAGTTATTTGGTACTCTAGCGGAAATAGAATAGAAGACAATGTGGGAAGTTATTGTAGGTATTCGCTTCATTTTATGTATGCCGGCAAAAATCTAGTACAAAATAACTATTTTGAGCATAACTCGGTTGGTATATTTTTTATGTACTCTAGTGGCACGACGGCAATTAATAATACAATCAAAAATTCTATAGGCTCTTTTGGGGTGGGAATAGGAATGAAAGACGCTTCAAATTTTAAACTTTACAACAATACGCTTGTCTATAACGCAAGAGGACTATATATTGACCAGTCACCATATCAACCTGGTTCGGTAAATAGCTATGAAAAAAATAATATTCTTTATAATACGGTCGGAATACAATTTCACGCCACACTGCATAGAAGTTTATTTTATGATAACAATTTAAAAGGAAATATGGAGACCGTCGTAAACGATACTCCTCAATCAAAAATGGCCTCCCTTAACGAGTGGGCTGGAAATTATTTTGACGACTATGAAGGGCTTGATAGAAACAAAGACGGCATAGGAGATATACCATATATCAACAAAGCGTATGCAGATAAACTATGGCTTTATAATAGCAGTATTAAGTTTTTTTACGGCTCTCCAGCGATGAGCTTGTTAAATTTTTTGGCAAAACTTATACCTTTTTCAGAACCAAATCTGCTTATAAGAGATGATAAACCAAGGCTGAAGGCGCAATACGATGGAAACTATTGAGACAAACAATAGAAGAGATTTTGTAATAAAAGCCGCCACGGTCGGCGCTTTTGTCGCACTGGGCGGAATAAGTGCTTTTGTCGCACCAAGATTAAAAGCTAGCGAGATTTTTTTGCGCCCACCCGGCGCTGTTGAAGAAGAAGATTTTTTGGCTACTTGTATTAAATGCGGTCAATGTATACAAGTTTGCCCATACCACACTCTCTCTTTTTTGGATATTGGAAAGGGACATTTGGTGGGTACGCCATATGTTGACGCAAGAGCGCGCGGATGTTATTTGTGCGACTTATTACCATGTGTCTTGGCTTGCCCTAGCGGAGCTTTGGATCATCATGTAAGCGTGGCAAAAGACGTAAAAATGGGTGTCGCTTTTTTAAAACGACCAGATACCTGTCTTGCTATGCGTGGTGAAATGGTAAAGGCAAAAGACCTTGAAAGAGTCCTCTCTCACTCGTCTGCAAACGAGCGAGAGATAAAAGTATTACAAAATTATAAGAAATATGAGAATAAACCTTGCACTATCTGTGCGGATATGTGCCCATACCCGCAAAAAGATAAAGCGATAGCTATGATGCAAGACAAAAAAGGCAGGTGGTATCCGCAGATAAGAGATGAATGTGTCGGTTGCGGAGTGTGCGAAGAGTTGTGTCCCGCCACAGAAGCGTCTTTGGTGATACTTCCTAGGGTGTCGTATGCTTCGATTTATAAAGGACAAATATGAAAAAAAATTTATTACCGCTACTACTATCTATTTTTATTTTTGCGGGGTGTGATAAAAAAAATAGCGATGAGAATGCTACAATGTCTGGGATAGAAGAGATAAAAGACGGTTCAAAAATATCCGTGTCCGGCGGTAAAATAGGAGACGCCAACTCTACGATAAATCAGTTTATGACTTACAATATTGAAGGTGAGAGAGTTGTAAGTATTGCTCCTAACGGTGAAGAAAATGCTACGACAAGACAATTAGGAGCGGTAATAACCATCAAAAATCAGTATGAAATGCTGAATGCCGACATTCTTAAAAATAAACTTAGTCAAAACTTTATCCGTAAGTGCTCAGCTTGTCATGACCATTATGCAAACGGTATTATCGGCCCGTCTCTTTTGACAAAGACTGAAGACGATATATTTAAAATGATAGCTTCATATAAAAATGATACAAAAAAAAATGTATTAATGGTGCAACTCGTAAAACAGATGGATGATAAAGAGATAAGAGCTCTGGCAAAAGAGATCGCCGAATTTAATAAGGAAATTAGGAGTAAAAAATGAACATAGGAAAACTAATAGGCGTAGCGGCGTCTTTCGTCATAGTTGGAGCGATAGGATATATGGCGCTTAGCGAAAACTCTTCGTCAAAAATAGTAGAGAAAAATCAAACTAACACCACGATTCAAGCTCAAGACGATGCAAATCAGGCACCTGCTTTAAGCGAGGATGAAAAAAAGATACAAGCCCTTAAGGAGAGTACTCAGTCTAAAGATTATACTGTGAGCGATCTGTATATGGTTAAATGCAAAGCTTGTCACAGCGTAAGCGGGAAAGGTGCGGTCGGACCAAGTCTTGTGGGTAAAACAGAGCAAGAGTTGCTAAAAAAATTAAATGATTACAAGGAAGGAAAAGTCAAAAACTCTCTTATGGCGGGACTACTTGTAAACTCAACAGATGAAGAGTTAAAATCTTTGGCGAGTGAAATTTCAAAGTTTGGCAAATAAAAGATGGATAAATACACCCAAAGATGCACAATAAAAAATATCTCTTTTTGGGATACATTTTTTGTTGTAAATAAAAACGGCAAAAAAATACCTAGTCTTAGGCTCTATAGGTGGCTTAGTATTATAGGGTTTCATCTGCTTTTTGTGCTATCTTATTGGGCTGATATTCAAATATTAGAAGGGACGCTCAGCGGGTCAAGGCTTCTGGGGTTTCATCTGATAGATCCATTTGTGACGTTGCAGGTATTTTTAGCCTATCACCATATACCGACAAATCTCATTATAGGCGTTGTCACTATGATATTGGTATATCTACTTATCGGCGGTAGAGCATACTGTTCTTGGGTATGTCCATATGGTCTGATAAGCGAGATAGGCGAAAAAATTAATAGAGATCTTGTGGCAAAAAAGATAATAAAAGCAAGAGTATTTGACCATAGAGTGAAGTATCTTTTTTGGATTTTATTTTTATTTTTAGCTTTTAGCAGCGGTTATTTAGTGTTTGAGAGTATAAATATTGTAGGAATACTTAGTAGAGCTATAATATACGGTTGGAGCGTAGCTTTGTCTTTTGTGGTCGCCACCTTTTTGATAGAGGTTTTTTACTCTCAAAGAGCATGGTGTAGATATGTGTGTCCGGTTGGTACAACTTACGGTTTTATTGGATGGCCGAGCGCTCAAAAAATAGAGTGGGATGATTCTTGTGATCATTGTGGCGTATGCTCAGATGTCTGCCTTGTGCCTCACGTTCTTCAAATATCCAAAAAAAACACCGATACACAAGGCAAAAGCCATGTATATATAGAAAGCGGTGATTGCACTTTGTGCGGTAGATGCGTGGATGTGTGCCATCATGATGCGTTAAATTTTAAAAATAAACTAAAAAAGATTGTATGATGATTGAAATTTTTAACGCAACAAAGAGATTTGGCGATAAGACTATTTTGGATAATGTCAGTTTGTCTATCAAAGAGGGTGAGAGTATTATTTTGATGGGACAAAACGGAGCCGGCAAAACATCCCTTATTCGCTCTATACTCGGCGAATATATACTAGATAGCGGACACATCACAATAGATGGTGTAGATGTTGCAAAAAATCGTATTGAGAGTCTAAGAAAAATATCTTTTGTGCCGCAACTTCCGCCTCCTCTCAAAATTACCGTAAACGAACTGCTTGAATATACCTGCACTGTCGCAAACATAGATAGAGAGAAGATAAAAAGATGCGCCGAAAAACTACAGTTTGATCTTGAATTTAATCTAAATAAATCATTTATAAAGCTCTCCGGCGGTATGAAGCAAAAGCTTCTAATCTCTATAGCAATAGCCAAAGAGAGCGATATTTTTATATTTGACGAACCTACAGCAAATCTTGATTTAGGCGGCAGAGAAGCATTTTATTTATTGCTTAACGACATAAAAGCAAAAGTATTTATTTTTATAAGCCACAGAATTGAAGAAGTTGGACATATTGCAAATAGGGCTATTACAATGGATTTAGCAAGGGTGGTAAGAAATGAACGAATTTAAAGCTCTTGTTTTATTGCTGATAACTCTATTTTTTGTCTCGTGCGACTCCAAGCAGATTCATTATGACAGAGATGCGTGCGAGAGATGCAAAATGATTATCAGCGATAAAAATTTTGCGGCTTCGGTGACAAACGAGCAAGACGGAAAGATATATTATTTTGATGATATAGGGTGCGTAATACTTTGGTTTAAAGAGAAAAATATCAAATGGAGCGATAGCGCAAAAATTCAGGTTGTAGATTTTGATACCCAAAAATGGATAGATGCCAAAAGCGCATTTTATAGCTCCCCAAATATAACGCCGATGGCATACGGGTTTGCCGCATATAGCGAAAAAAGTAAAATCACAAAAGACAAAGAAGTCGTTAATTTTGCAGAGGTGCGAGCTAGAGTGTTAAAGGTAGGAAAATGAAAAATCTAATTTTAATTATGAAGCTTGATATTTTAGAGTCATTTAAGACAAAATGGTTTTTAATATATACGATAGTTTTTGGCGGTACGGTGGCTCTATTTTTGATAGCCGGAGTTACAGAGTCAAGAGTGCTTGGATTTAGCGGTCTTAGTCGACTACTTTTATCATTTATCCAAATTTGTATCGTTATTTTGCCGATTTTTATTTTGATTACGACGGTTAGAAGTATCGCCGGAGACAGAGATAACTCTGTTTTGGAGTATATGCTTTCTTTTCCTATTTCTCTTAAGCAATACTATATGGGTAAGTTTTTTGGGCGACTTTTTGTGGTTATAGCGCCGGTTTTTGGTGCCTTGCTATTTTCACTTCTTTACGCACTTGCAAGAGGGGCTGAGGTCGATTATTTTGTATTCATTTTTTATATCGCTCTGCTTTTTGCCATCAGCGTAAACTTTTTGGGTATTAGCTTTTTTATTTCTAGTCTTGTTAAGTCTCAAGAGATCGCTCTTGGCGTCGCATTTTTTGTTTGGCTAAAACTGCTGGCTTTTATCGACATTATACTTATAGGCGTAATGATGCAAGACGGGGTAAATGAAAATGTTATATTTGCAATAGCCCTTTTAAATCCAATGCAAGTTTTTAGAGTAGGGGCTATATCTCTTTTTGATTCAGAGCTCTCCGTAATTGGTCCCGCATCTTATTTTATACTAGATATATTTGGTAAAAATATATTTATGGCATATTCTCTTGTATATCCTATTGCTTTGGGTATGCTGTTTCTAATTGCCGGATATGTGATTTTTAGAAAAAAAGATTTGATATAAGGAATAATATAATGAAAAAAATAGTTTTAAGCCTACTTTTTGGAGCTATGCTGTTTGGCTCTAGCGATAATTTTGTAGGTAAGAGCATTACTCAGCTAAAAGATGAAAATACTACTTGCATAGTTAGGTTTAAAGATACAAAACAGTATCCGCAATATGCGGCTGGTATAGTATATAAAAATGGTAAAAAAGAGTTTTATTCGTCTACAAAATATATGTTTAGATACTATTTCGGACAAGAAAGTAATATATCGTCCATTGTAGTGTCAGACTATAATAGTTCAAAATTTATAGCCCCCCAAAGTGCGTATTTTGTATTTGGAAGTCATATTATGAGCTTGGGCGGCGATGATTTGATAGTATTTGCAAAAGAGAAAGACGCAAAAGAGTTTAGCACTAAAAACGGCGGTAAAAAAATTATAAAATTTAATCAAATTTCAAAAAAGCTTATTGAGCTTTTGGATATGAAATAACCTCAGACACCACTCCATCATTTACCCTAAGAATTCTATCAAATAGAGGTGTTTGACCCCCATTCTTCAGGCATAATACACAAACACCATATGGAAGCTAATTTATGGGAAATTTATTGCACGCTAACGCCAAAACCACGCCAAGAATCAGAAAAGAAATTCAAGACTCTTGTGAGAGTATCGCAAAGTTAGCAATCAAATATAATCTTAATCCAATGGACAAGTGGAGATATTTAACAAAACCATCAAGAATGCCACCACTAAAACATATCATTACGAGACGGTAGACGAGCTTAAACAACACCTGATGAGTTATCTTCTGTATTATAACCACCAGAAGAAATTAAAAGCTTTAAAGTTTAAGACCCCTTATACTATATTGCTAGAAAAGTTTGACTCCAGCCCTGAACTTTTTAAAGATAATCCGTATTTGAAGTTTAGGGGATTAAACAGTTTTTTTTGGATGGGGTTTACTTGGGGGTTACTGAAATTCTAAGAGCGGCTAGCCGCAAGAGCCGTCTGCTGAAGACCTCATTTTGGGGCAATGCTTCAAAATGAGAGGATTAATCAGATAGATATACTTTTGTAAAACTCCAAAGCGTCCGCATTGACTTTGACGTCGCGTTCGCTCAAATTTCTAGCTAGCCTCATACCGCTGACACGACGGCAACGCGAAAGGGCGACATACGTCTGCCCATCTGAAAATGCGCCGCCTCCAAGGTCAATTACGGCGTTTTCTAGCGTCATTCCTTGTGATTTATGAATAGTGAGAGCCCATCCCAAAGTAAGCGGAAATTGCTCAAAAGCGCCTATCTCCTCCTTGTCTATCGTCTGCGTCTTTTCATCATAAATATACGCATAACGCTCCCAACTCATACGCCCAACCTCCAAAGCCTCTCCGCTAATATCGCTTTTTACCACCACCGTATCGGAGCCTAAGAAAATCACTACGCCCGTATCGCCGTTTATCCACCCCTTTGGTTTGTTGTTTCTCAAAAATACGACTTTGGCACCCGCTTTAAGCTCCAATCTCTCGGGTGCGGCGAGTCTCCATTTTGATGCGGGTGTTTCGCCGCTTATTTTTGCGTCATACGTCGTTGTCTCTCCGGCTAGACCGGCTAATCTTTTGGAGTTAATCGAGTGCGCAGCGGCGTTTGTTGCGACTAGCCACAATGGGGTGTTTAAATCCGTGTGAGATTTGAGGCAGTTTTGGTTGAAGTATGAAAGAGCCGCTTTTTGGTTTGAGCCATCCCGTATCCAGCCAAGCGCCTCAATAAACTTTGCGTCCTCTTGTCGTCTTACGCGCGTCAGATGCACGGGGGTTATGGCTATGTCGCCAAATGCATCGGCGGAATAAAAAAACTGCGTCTTATATCTATCTTTAAAATACACCCTCTCTTCATGCGTAGACACAACGGGCGGAAGTTGCAATAAATCCCCCACAAATACAACGGCGACTCCGCCAAAAGGCTCTACGCTTTTTCTTGTGCGACGAAGCAGTATATCTATCACGTCTACAATATTTGGGGTCACCATCGACGCTTCATCGATAATAAGAGCGCTCATTTTCGCGGCAATCTCTTTTGATTTTGGAGTAAGCCTGAGTTTTTCGCCTGGGTCTATGTGGCGTGCTGGAAGCGAGAAAAAAGAGTGTATCGTATCGCCTCCGGCGTTGATAGCGGCGGCGGCTGTTGGAGCCAAAACGACGCAGTTTTGTAAAGAGCTTGATAGATAGCGAATAAGTGTAGACTTTCCGGTTCCCGCTTTGCCGGTCACGAATACAGCCGCACCGCTCACGGCAAGCTCTAAAGCCTTTTTGTATTCCGGTATTATCTCTATCTCTTCCAAATCAAATCCTATTAAGCTGTAAACTATCTTGGTTTTGATTATACGCAATACTTGCTACAATAAAAATAAGCACACACCACCATTCAGATAAGGGGGGGCAAATTGTGAAACTATCGTTAAAGTGGTTTTGTAAAAATAGGTGTCAGGCAATCTTTTGTAGTAAGGGTTTGAAATTGTGGGAGCAAAAAGGTGTGGCGCCTTTTTGCTTTGTAATTCAAAAGTTATTGGACTGTAGAAGTTTTAGAATAGTTATTAAAGTTATTGCAGTAACTTCATAACATTTTGTTGAATTGTATTTGCTTGCGCCATTGCAAACGACCCTGATTGTGCTAGAAGATTTCTTTTTGAGAAGTTGGCTGACTCTTCTGCGAAGTCTACATCTCTGATATTTGATTCTGCTTGCGTTACGTTTACCCTTGTGACTGATATGTTGTTGATAGTAGATACTATCTGATTTTGTACCGAACCAATATCCGCTCTGATTCTATCTAGCATTTTCATCGCTGATTCGGCTATATCCATAACCATCATAGCTCCCGTTCTAGTCGTAACGCCTGAACCCATTACCGTTACCGCCGCGCCGGATTCGGCTGCATTTGCATAAGCCCCCGCCGCTCTACCTGTTTTTGATAAGAAGTTACCTCTTACATCTCTTAGGTTTGCTATTGCTGCGTGACTTGTTGCATTTAGGTTGCTATTCATATATGTACCGCTTGCGCCACTCACGACTATATCCCTTGAGCCATGCCCTATGAGTGTTAGTCTACCAAAATTCATATTTTTGAGGTCACCGCCTGCGGCTCCACCGCTTGTTGTTTGCATACCCATAATTGCGCCCGCAACCCCATAAACTGCTCCAGCAGAAGAACTCGCCTCTATTTTCATACCCCTTCCGTCTACAGATGTAAGCACAAGTCTACCCCTTACGTCTAGACTCGCATAAGCACCGGTTTGGTGTGTAACGGCATTAATTGCATTTACAAGGTTTCCATTTGCGTCGCTTGCTTTTACATCTAGTACGTCGCCTATCGTAATATCATTGATTCTAAGATTTTTAATATTTCCCGCCGCAACAGCTTGCGAGCTTGTTGTCACAACCCTATAGCTCGCTCTTACGCCTGTAGCGTCTGAAGATCTATTGATAGCTTCAGCCAAAGCTCCAAGACCTGTTGAGGCTGAATGCGATATGACAACCCCTTGAATTTGCGTATAAGTGCCGTCAGGATTTGTGAATTTCAGAGCTGCAGCACCTGCTGATGTGATTTGAGTAGTCGTCTCAAATCTTGTAGAACCTATCTTATCAGAGCTAGTGGCACCGATAGAAGCTTTAACTGTTTGATTTGAATAAGCACCTATTTCGAACTCTTTGTTTGTAAAGCTTCCGGCTAGTAAACTCATACCATTAAACGATGTAGTAGTCGCGATATTATCAAGCTCTTCCATTAGTCTTACGATGTCGTTTTGAATAGCTTGTCTTGACAATGAGCTTTGACCATCCGCCGCAGCTTGAGTCGCTTTTGTTTTTATAGTGTCAAGAATCTTGATTTGCTCATCCATCGCTTTATCAGCTGTTTGCAAGATACCAATCGCATCGTTTGCATTTTTGATAGATTGACCAAGGCTGTTTGCTTGAGACTTCAAGCTATCAGCGATAGCCATACCAGCCGAGTCATCCGCCGCTGAGTTGATTCTAAGACCGCTTGAAAGTCTACTTAGCGAGCTATCAAGTTCTCTATTGTTCATTATACCATAATTGTGTGCGCCCATTGCCGCTACGTTTGTATTTATTCTAAAGCCCATTTTATCCACCTTTGAATTTGTATTTGCAGACTAGTAGCATAAAGTGTTCCAAAAATGAGTGTATGGCAAATGCAGAGATGGCAATGGAACCATCTCGTGCAGTAAAAGAGTACAAGGATGAAAACATCAAACTACAAATACAACTAGATGAGTATGCAAAAGCTCTAGGTAAAGTCACGGTAGAGAGAGACTGGCTTGAAAAAAAGCTAAACAGCTTGGACTCATTAAATAAAAAAGAGCTTGTGGAGTCTGGGCTAAAAAAGATAAGTATCACAAGACAATGTGAACTATTGGATATTGCAAGAAGTAGTTTGTACTATACACCAATTATTAATAACACGGAACTTGCAACTTTAATTCTTTTTCAGATCGCTCTGATTTTCGGATGGTCATTTTTGAGGAATACTATCTATAAAGTTATCCATCTCATCCCAAAATGCTTCGTCTAGTGGTGTAGTTTTCAGCTCACCTCTGCAATATGCTTCAATGTCTCGCTGGATCTCTATTGCTGATTGTGGCATTGGGTTATTTGTAGCTACAAGATGAGCTTTGTTTAGTGCAATAGCCTCCAGTGCATGAAGCATTTCGTCCGTGCTGGAGTGAAAATAGTTTTCTATGACGGGGTTATCAATATTTAGTGTTAGCATGCATTACCTCGTATTTTTGTTTTGTTGATTGTAGCAAAAAATATTAATGTCAATGAAATTGACATATGTTTTAGGAGAGGTGGATTTAATCCATGCCGACAAGCAAAAGCCTCCCGCCCCTATTGAGCGCCAAATATGCGAGACTCTTAAGCCCCAAAATCTCTTCGACAATATTGCGATATGTATTTAGCTGTTTTTTGTACCCCTCTTTTGCCTCAAACGAACTCTTAAAATCAACAATAACAGCCCTATCTTCAAATACAAGCAGGAGGTCTATTCTATATAGCTTTAGCTCTCCATCCTCTTCTTTGCAGACGCTTATCTCTTTGTGTATCTGAGGGGTCTTAGAACCAGACAGTAGCTTTGTCGCGTCAAAACTACGCGCCAAATCAAGAGCCGACAAAAGAGAGTCGCCAAGCGCCATGCCATACTTGTTTTGCACATATATTTTTGCTTTTTCGCCATCTTGCAAGCCGTTGATACTCTCAAAATAGCCGTGCATCGCAAGTCCGAAATTTATAGCGCCGTAGTCGCTTGGGGCAAACGTCCCCTCTTTTATATACTCATCTTGCGCTTCTAGCTTTGCGCTGAGCTTTACACCGTGATAGCTTTTTTTGTCCGGCTTATTTTCACCACTCTTTTTAAACTCTTTTTTGTTTGCGCTTTTTGCGTCAAGCCCCAAAGCCTCTAGCTTTGAATACCCCTCCCCTTTTTGAATCACGCAAAGACCGTATTTGGCTCTTGTCATCGCCACATAGTTTGCGTTTAGGAGGTCGATTTTGCTCATTCTCTCCTCTTCTTCCATCGCTTCTCTCACATTTGAAAGCATGATTTTTGCGCTTTTGGAGGTTACTACTAGCTCTGTTAGTTTGAAGTTTTTGTGGCGTTCTAGTATTGGCGGAGTTCCCTTGCCGTCTCTTTTTTTTAGCGTATCGCAGACGATACAATACGCAAACTCCAAACCCTTTGATTTATGCACCGTCATTAGGTTTACGCCGCCGGAGCGAATAGATATTTTTTGCTGACTCTGCACGGCTTTGGAGGTCAAAAAACCAAACAAATCATCGTGTGTTGCGGCTATTTCGATAAGTTTTACGGTATTTGGGGATGCTAACGCAAAAAAATCTACCACACAAAACGCTATTTTGGAAGGCGAATATACAGATGAGAGTTGCGCAAAAAGCTCGTCAAACTCATCTTCTCCGCTTTTTGTAAGAGCCAAAAATTCAAGCTTAGCAAGCCTGCAATCTCGCCCCAATCTCTTAAGAGCCGCATACTCCAAAAAGCTCATTACAGCGGCTACGCCCTCGTCGCTGTGAAGTGTTTTTGAGCTTTCCTTTTGCGTTTTTACGCCGTTTGTTTCCAAAAATGAAGCTATCTCCTCCACGTCGTCGTTTGTGTAGGCAAGTATCGTAATATCATCAGCCTTTGCGCCGCCCTCCAAAAATGAGTTTACTTTGTTTAGCGTAGCGCTCAAAATATCGTCGCCGTTTACCGTCTCAACCTCCGCAAAACCATCGTCAGAGCTTGCGCTTTTTTGTGTTTTGAACACATCTTTGTATTGCGCCGCAAAGCTCTCGTTTACAAAAGTCACAGGAGCTTTAGAGCTTCTAAAGTTTGTATCCAAATACATCTCTTCATATCTGCCAAGAGCTTTTGATTTCACATATCCCGTAGCGTTTTCAAACATCCCCGCCGCCGCTCCGCGAAAGCGATATATCGACTGCTTTGGATCGCCTACTAGAAAAAAGCTCTTAAACTCGCCCGTACCCACACCCGAGACTATCTCATCTAGTAGCGGGCGGATAATACGAAACTGCAAAATACTCGTATCCTGAAACTCGTCTATCAAAATATGGTCGATTTCGCCGTCAAGCCTAAAATACAAAAAGTCGCTATCTATTTTGCCATCTTCCAAAAGCTCTCTTACGAGTTTGGCGACGTCGTCAAAACCAAGTGCGTTTTTTTCTTTGTTGATACTCATTCTGGCGCTTCTATACGAGTCAAAACTATCAAGCAAAAACGCTATCGTATCCCTAGCACCGCTCCTTAGATATTCGGCAAACAAAGCCTTAAGAGAGGCAAACATCCGCTCGCTCTCATCATCTGAAAGCGCCTTATAATCTCTATGTGCGCTAAGCGTCTCGCGCTCTGTTAGCAATTTTTCAAAGCTGTTTGATTTTAAAAATTCATGCGGCGAGGTAAAAAATCTAAGCGGATATTTAGCTGGCTTTTTACGGTTCAAAAACTGATAAAAACCGTTTGCCTCATCCAAAAAAAGCTTTGAAGAGGCGAAAAACTCCGCTCTATCATACCCTGCAAACCCCTGTTTAATAACGACAAGGTCGCTCTCTTCTTCATAAAGCGCTTCAAATAGCGACATTATCTTCAAAACGCTCTCGTTTTTACTAAGCAGATAACCAATAAACCTCTTCTTATCCGGCAACATCTCCAAAAATCTCTGCTTTAACTCCCCCTCGTCAAGCATAAAAAGCTCAAAGTCATGCCGCACATTTGCATAAAAACAAAACTTGCGCAAAATCTGATGCACAAAACTATCTATTGTAGAGATTTTGTTGTTTGAGGATAAAAACTTTTCAAGCAGGAGTTTTGCCTTTTTTTGCACATCTCCATCATAAAGCGAATCTATCTGTTCGTAAAGCGAAGAGCCCGCACCTATTTTGCCATCAGACAGCCCTATAAGCGTCTGGGCAATTCTCTCCCTCATCTCTTTTGCCGCTTTTTTTGTAAATGTAACCGCCAAAATCTTAGACGGGTGCGCACCCAAAAAAAGTAGGCTAAGATAGCGCAAAGTAAGCTGATAAGTCTTACCGCTTCCCGCACTTGCATTGATGGCTAAGATGTTTTTGAAGTCGGTTTTTATTTTTTTATCCATAATATTTGCTTGCTCAGTTTTACTTTCGTTGTGTCAAATCTATCACTCTAATATTTTGAACTTACCAGTATGTAAGAGATATTATATACCTGATGAGTTTTATGCTACTCTTTTAAATGGGATGGTGCAATGTGGTAAAACTTGATATTGACGTTAAATGGCTAAGTTTGATAGAAATATCTCTTCAATTTTTGTAGCGTTTTTTAAAAAAAAGTAGTGGTCTCCATCGAAATCATAAAATTTTGAGTTTGTGATTAGCGAGGCTATTTTTTCACCGCTTTCTAATCGTGTGGCTTCATCTTGTCTCCCCCAAAATATTAAAGCTTTGTTTTGAAACTCTTTAAAATTTGGCTCAAACTCTTCATCTACGACATTTTTGAGCGTTTCGTACATATTTTTTGGCATACCATCAGCGTCTTTTGTCGCAAAGAGTTTATAAAGAGAGTCGCCGAATATCTTTTTTAACATCTTAAAAACTCTGATTTTAAGGCGTACTTTTAACGGTTTCGGCTCAACTATACCCGATGAGCTAAGCAGGCAAAGGAGAGATGGGGAGAGTAGGGTCGCCACTTTGCCGCCAAAAGAGTGTCCAAAGATGCAAAAAGGCTCCAATCCAGACTCCGTCAAAAACTTTTTCATAATCTTTGCGTAGTCGGCGGTTGTAAGCGTATACTGGTTGTGGCTCTTGCCAAACCCGGGCATATCGACAAAAATCAGCGAAAAATCAGCAAATCTATTTGCCAATGCGCTCTTCATAACCTCTTTATTGCTACCCCAACCGTGCAAAAAGAGAATTTGACGTTTGCGCCCCTGATTTACAATATCGTACGCTATGTCAAAGCTTTTGCCGTCAATCTCAACGTGTTTTAAAGCCACTTATAGTTTGCCCTTTGCGCTTTTGATGTCGTTGATATATTTGTAGTCTACTTTGACGCGTCTACTATGCGGAAGAGAGCGCTCCATATTGGTAAGTAGCGCATTAAAATCCGTGAATAAATAGTTTGCAAGACTTCCGGGAATCGGGTTTACCTCGTTTAGATATATCTCGCCCTCAACCAAGAAAAAGTCACATCTGATGATAGCTCCGTCAAATCCAAACTCATATATTTTTGCAAACGCCTCTTTGAGTTTTGTCGCCAACTCCTCGTCTATCGGGGCGGCGTCAACTTCGCTTGTTCTGGAAAAGTCCATATATTTTTTCTCAAAGTCCAAATACCCGTCTTTTTGCGGCTCTTCGATATTTGAGTAGACTATCTCACCTTTTACTTTTGCGCCCGCCACGTTAAACTCTCTGACGTTTTCGATAAAAGGCTCGACTATAACGGCATCGTCAAACTCAAACGCCACGTCAAGCGCATAATCCGTCTCTTTTTGAGTTTTTAAGATACTAACGCCGATGGAGCTTCCAAGGCGAAGCGGTTTTACGATAAGCGGATAAGCAAGAGATATTTTTTTGTCTTTATCTTTTTTTGTAATCAAAATATGCTCTATCGTTTTTACGCCGCATATATCTCCTAAGAATTTTGTGTATAGCTTGTTAAAGCTCATGACGCACGCCTCTAGTCTTGGGCCTATATACTCCACGCCGTAAAAGTCAAACATAGAGGCGAGTCGTCCGTCTTCGCCGTCCCCGCCGTGCGCTAGATTTACTACGCACACTTTTTCAATCTCTGAGAGTCCAAAAAATGTTTTTTTAAAAAAACCGCCTTTTTGCAAAAATAGCTGTTTTGCTTTTTTATACTCTTTTTTGGCAAAGTATGTTGATTTCATATTTGCGGACTCTATTAGCCAAAACTCTCCGCCCTCGTCCAAAAACACAAATAAAGGCTCTCTAGTAATCACCTTTTTTAAAGCGATAGCGCTTACTATACTAATTTCATGCTCATAACTATTGCCGCCAAACACACAAGCTAATCTCAATTTTTAAATCCTCTGTAGTTTTTTTAACGCTTCTTTGACGAGTATGCCGACGTCTTCGCCGCTTACTCCTTGCATCGCTTTTGTTATCTCTTCTTTTTTGAAGCCCAAAGTTTCAAGAGCTAGCGTGGCGTCGTTTATGGCGGTATTTTTTGGATTTTGGTCTTCAACGCTAAAACCGCCCAGCTCCACAAGTATCCTACCCGCGCTTTTTGGACCTATCCCTACGACTCTTTTTAGATTGGCTATATCGCCTCTTGAGATAATATCGGAGAATGTGGCGGGGCTAAAGGTGGAGCATATCGCCAAAGCCGCTTTAGCGCCTATGCCGCTGATTTTGATTATGTTGTCAAACATCTTTTTTTCGCTTCTATCCAAAAAGCCGTAGAGTAGATTTGCGTCTTCCCTGATAATTTGTGTTATAAAAAGTTCGACTATTTCATTTTTGATTTCGTTGTAACAGTTTACGGAGATATTTACTTCATACGTCACGCCGCCGACTTTGAGCCATACCGATGTCGGCTCTTTGCGGACTATTTTACCCTCAAGCATCGCTATCATAGATTTATTTCCATTTTTTTGCGAATTTTACCAAAAGAGGGTTTTAAATAGTGAACACCTCGTAATCACCCTCTGAGACTTTTCTCAAAACAACTTCTTTGATGTATGAGCCCTCCGGAACTTTTAGGCTATACTCTCTAGGCGGGTATAAAAGTGAAAATGAGACGTTGTTAAAGCCTTGCCACATTGAGAGGGCGGTTATTTTTGCGTTTAGAACTCTGGATTGAACGATGTCCGCTTCTCTTAGTTGCTCGTTAAGGGCTTCTTGCTCCTCCTCAAGCTCCGCTTTTATGTGCTTAACCTTTTCTATATTTTGCGCAAAATGTTTTAGTTTTGCGACAAGCACATTTGCAAGAGGCGAATTTTTTTTGCGCTCCTCTTCTATTTTTACCTTTAGATCTGTCGCATTTTTTGATTGCGCTTCGATGGCTTTCATCTCTTTTGATACAAACTCCTCTTTTTCAGAGACGCTTTTTTGTAGTTCAAAGATTTTTGTCTCCATCTCGCCAAGTGCTATCAAGGCTTCCGCATTTGCCGCCGCCTCTATGGAGAGTTTGTTGTCGCTTCCCTGTGGAGTTCTTATCTCAATGAGTTTTGTCGCTTGTATAGCGTTGTTTGATCCTAATATTTTTATATAGCATTCATCCGCTTTTATTTTGGCACCCGTCGCTCTGCCGATTGTTGCTTTTTTGGCTACTACTTCGCCACCGTCTAGTACATCTATCTCTACTTCATCCGCTTCAATGTAGCCTTTATGGTTTTTGATATACGCTTTTGTGGCGGTTATTTTTGATGTTTTGTGGGTGTGTCCGCCGATTTTTACATCTTTTGCGACAACCGAGGCGTTGATTCCGACGTTGCCAAGCACATTTACCATAGAGGCTCGAACAGACATGTTGTCGCCTATCGCTTCAGAGTCGGGATTTGTCTCTGATATGCCGACTTTTGAGTCTGAGTCCATTCCGACGTCTATTGAGCCGGTTTTGATATTTACTTCTTTTAGTTGCACCTCTTCGCTTATGTATATCTCTGTCTTATCAAGGATTACAAAGCCGTTTTTTTGCGCTCTATATACTTTCTCTTTATCGTTTTCGACTATCTCAACGCCTTTTCCGGCTATATAGTCGCATTTTTTCATTTTTTTGTATTCAGCGGGCTTTATCATAGCACCTCTAGCGTCCCTTGAGGCTCTACCGGCTCTAGCTTTTTTATATACTATAAGGTTTGCGCCTGTTTTTACGGAGTAAATCTCTCCTTTTGAGGCTGCGTCCGCATATTTTTTAAACAAAAACTCCAAACTATCGTTTCTTGATTGAACAAAGCTCGGTGCACGGAAAAGGTCTATTCTGATTTGTTTATCTAGCGTTTTGTTTTCTCTTAAATATTCACAAAAAGCCGCAATATCTCTCTTCGTAACACTGTCATATAGTCCTATCAAAAACCCCAAGCGCAACTTTCGCTTATTGAGCTCATATTCAAGGATGCTCTCAAGCGATTCAAGAGAGTTAAAAACGGACGTAGGTTGAACGGAGGCGGTTAGAGAGGTTAAGTTTTCATTGCCTGCAATCTTAATATTTAGCGTCATATTTTCGTTCGGATGGGCGAAGCATATAAATATTTCGTATGTTTGACGTATAGCAACTCTCTCATCAAGCCATATTGATACGTCCATCGGAGCGGTAAGCAGTTTTGGCTCAAGATCGTCAATATAGACTATCTCTGTTCTGTATCCCAATAAATCAAAATCGATTTGGGCTGGAGGTATATTTTTCTCTTTACAAAATTTTTCAATTGTCCTAGTGACTGAAGTCGTCACAACTTTGACGCCTTTTTTCTTTTGAGTCTCTTGCTGCATAAAACTTGCCCTTTTGCTTTTGATAAGTCCGAATTACCGACGTTTTTAAAATTTTTGCTCTTAGATAGTAGTTTATCATCAAAAAGCTTATCATTTATCGCAAAGTTAGATGTTATGCGTACGACAGGCTTAGTTAACCACCATTTAGGTAAAATGGCAAAATGTTTAAATCCATCTTTACAAATTCGGCGGGCATTCTTACGTCCAGAGTGTTAGGTTTTGTGCGGGATATGCTAACCGCAAGTGCGCTTGGGGCGGGTGTTTTTAGCGATATTTTTTTTATAGCTTTTAAGTTGCCAAACCTATTTCGTAACATTTTTGCGGAGGGCGCTTTTAGCCAATCTTTTATTCCATCTTTTGCCGCTTCGCCAAATAAGCCGCTTTTTAGCGTTGTCGTGTTTGTTAGATTAATGGCTGTTATTATGCTTATGTCCATTTTTGTTACGATTTTTAAAGAAGCGTTTACGGCGTTTACGGCGTTTGGGTATTCGGATGAGATAAAAAAGATGGCGGCTCCAATCGTGGCTATTAACTTTTTTTATTTAGACCTTATCTTTATCGTAACATTTTTGGGCGCCTTGCTCCAATATCGAAAGCATTTTGCTACTACGGCTTTTTCTACCGCACTTCTCAATGTCGCTATGATAACATCGCTTTTTATCGCAAAAGATATGGAAAAGCTAGAGGTCGTCTACGCTCTTAGTTGGGGCGCACTTGTCGGCGGAGTCTTGCAAGTCGCCGTGCATATATTTGCCGCAAAAAAACGGGGTGTACTTAAGCTTTTGAGTGTCGGCGTGTTGCGGGCGTTTAGGGGCGACAAAAGAGCGAATGGAGACGTAAAAAAGTTTAACAGAAACTTTTTACCCTCTATCGCCGGAAGTTCAACGTCGCAAATATCGGCGTTTGTGGATGTGTGGCTAGCTACGTTTTTGGCGACGGGAGCTATTAGTTATCTTTACTATGCAAACCGTATTTTTCAGCTTCCGCTAGCCGTATTTGCGATAGCAGTCTCCATGGCTCTTTTCCCCTCTATCGCAAGAGCTCTCAATAGAGGCGAAGAAGCGGCGGCGCTTTTGCAGCTCAAAAAGGCGTTTTGGTTTTTATCGTTTTTGCTTCTTGGCTTTACGATAGGCGGTATTATTCTCTCAAAAGAGGTTATTTGGTTGGTTTATGAGCATGGGCGTTTTACTAGAAGCGATACTGATAATACGTCGATTGTTATGGCTATGTATATGATAGGTCTTGTGCCGTTTGGGCTTTCGCGCCTTTTTTCGCTTTGGCTTTACTCAAAACATCAGCAGTTAAAAGCAGCTAAAATATCCGCTATATCGCTTTTGTTTAACGTAGTTTTTAGCTTGATTCTTATGCGGTTGATGGGTGCCGCTGGCTTAGCTTTATCCGGCTCTCTTACTGGATTTATACTATTTTTCTTGACGCTAAAAGCGTTTGGCTTTGAGAGATTAAAAACATTTTTTGACGCGCGCTACGCTATAGCCCTCGCTATTTCTTTGACGGTTTTGGTAGTGACGCTTTTATTTGCAAAAGGGATTATTGATGCGTATTTACGACTCTAAAACAAAACAACCAATAGAAATCAAAAACGATGAGATAAGGCTCTATGTATGCGGTCCAACCGTATATGACGATGCACATCTAGGACACGCCAGAAGCGCCGTATCGTTTGACCTTTTGGTTCGTGTATTAAAGGCTTTGGGTAAAAAAGTCATTTTTGCGCGCAATATCACCGACATAGACGACAAAATCTTAAAAAAAATGAGAGATACGGGCGAAAGTCTTGAAGAGATAACGACAAAATACCTCAAAAGCTATTCTGACGAGCTTGCAAAACTAAACTGCTTGGCGCCTGATATTGAGCCAAAAGCCACGGAGTGCGTCGGCGATATGATAGAACTAATACAGACGTTAATTGGCAAAGACTACGCATATATCACGCCTAGCCGCGATGTGTATTTTGACGCTGAAAAAGACGATAAGTATCTGAGCCTCTCAGGACACAAACTAGACGAGGCGCAAAGCCGCCTGGAGAAGAGCGAAAAGAAAAATATAAAAGATTTTGTCCTTTGGAAGAGCGCAAAAGAGGGTGAAGCGGTAAGTTTTCACTCTCCTTTTGGGCTTGGAAGACCGGGGTGGCATATAGAGTGCTCGGCGATGATAAAAAAATATTTGGCGAGAGAGGGTGAGTATCAGATAGATATTCACGGCGGCGGAAGCGATTTGCTGTTTCCTCATCACGAAAACGAGGCGGCGCAGAGTAGATGCGCTTTTGGCGTTGAGCTTTCGCATATATGGATGCACAACGGCTTTGTGACGATAGGCGGCGAAAAGATGAGCAAAAGCCTTGGAAATAGCTTTTTTCTCAAAGACGCTCTTGGGCTTTACGATGGAGAGGTTATCCGTTTTTATCTTCTCTCGGCGCAATATTCGGCAAACTTCAATTTTAGCTTAGAGGATTTGGAGGCTTCCAAAAAAAGACTTGACAAACTCTATCGCCTCAAAAAAAGAGTCGGCGAGGCGGAGGCGCTTGAAGATGCGGAGTTTAAGGCGGAATTTTTGAGCTCTCTTGAAGATGACCTCAATATCTCAAAAGCGCTTGCGACTTTGGATATGTATATCGCAAAAATCAATGAAGCGTTGGATAAAAATCCAAAAGATGCTAGCGTAAAACAAAAAGCCGCTTTTGCGCTTTCGCTTGCGGCGGACACTTTGGGCGTGGGCGCCAAAGAGGCTACAGAGTATTTTCAGCTTGGGGTCGCGGATGATGAAAAAACAAAAATAGAGGAGCTGATAGCCGCAAGAGCCGACGCAAAAAAAGTAAAAGATTTTATAACGGCGGACGCTATAAGAAATGAACTTAAAAATATACAAATAGAGCTTTTGGACACACCTAGCGGGACGCTGTGGGAAAAGGCGTAAATGTTTAAGTTTTTAAACTCCTATTCGCATTTTTATAAAGAGTATAAAAAAGAGTTTGTGATTGTGTTGATAGGCGTGCTCATGGCCTCGGCGGCTACGGCGGCTATAGCGTATCTCATAAAGCCGGTGCTTGATGAGATATTTATCAAAAAAGACACGGCTATGCTGACCATTCTTCCGCTAGCTCTTGTGGCGGTCTATACCGCTAAGAGTTTGGGGGCATTTCTTGAGACTTACTACATCTCATATATCGGAAAAGATATTGTAAGGCGGGTAAGAGACAATCTATTGTCGCACTTGATGGATGCCGATATATCGTTTTTTGTCAAAGCCAGGGGCGGAGAGCTAATAAGCCGCCTAACAAGCGACATCAACCGCATACAATCGGCTGTTTCAAGCTACCTCGCTTCAATTATCAAGGAGAGCTTAACCGCCGTAAGCCTCGTGGGGATGGTCATATATCAAAGCCCAAAGCTCGCTTTTATCGGGCTTGTTGTGCTTCCGATAGCATTTTATCCGCTTACGCTTTTGGCAAACAGAATGCGAAAACTCTCCAAAAAATCGCAGGAGATAAACTCAGACATTACGGCTCATCTTAGCGAGGTGTTTAATAATATCGAGATGATAAAGGCTAGCCGCACGGAGCGCTATGAGGGCGCGAGATTTGAAAAACATACCGCCGCCTCTTTGCAAATAGATATGAAAAGCGTCAAAACAGCCGAATCAGTCAATCCTTTGATGGAGATTTTGGGAGCCGTGGCGGCAGCGGTTGTCATCTATATCGGTGGTTTGGAGGTGATGGAGGGTCGTCTTAGCGTGGGCGAGTTTTTTTCCTTTTTGACCGCTCTATTTTTGCTATACACTCCTATCCGTCAGCTTTCCAGCGTGTTTAATAAATTCCAAGACGCGATAGCGGCAAACGCCAGAATAAGAGAGCTATTTGACATAAAAGCGCAGATAGTCGACGGCGAAAAAGAAATAGAGGGCGCCCCAGGTCGCATTGAGATAAAAGAGGTAAGCTTGTCTTATCAAGACGCGCAGGCGCTAAAAGGGGTCTCTATCACTTTTGAAAAAGGGGTGACAACAGCGCTAGTCGGTCAAAGTGGAGGAGGTAAAAGCTCTCTTGTGGGGCTAATACTACGTTTTTATGACGCAAACAGCGGCGAGATACTGTTTGACGGCAAAAACATAAAAGAGTTTACGCTTTCGTCGCTACGCTCAAAAATATCAGTGGTAAGTCAAAGGGTCTACATAATGAACGATAGCGTTGCCGCAAATGTGGCGTATGGCGAGGAGATTGACGAAAAAAGAGTCAAAGAGGCTCTTAGGGCCGCTCACGCCGATATATTCGTTGAGGCTTTGCCAAAGGGAGCCGAAACCATGCTTGAAGAGTTTGGCGCCAATCTATCCGGCGGGCAGAGGCAACGTATCGCAATAGCAAGAGCTCTTTATAAAAATCCCGCTATTCTTATCATGGATGAGGCGACAAGCGCACTTGACAACGAGAGCGAAGCGGAGGTGATGAAAGCCGCCGCCGAAATAGCTAAGGAGCGCATAGTAATCCTCATAGCGCATAGGCTCTCCACACTAAAAGCCGCCTCAAAAATAGCTCTTTTCAAAGACGGACGCATAGTGTGCCAGGGAAGCGAGGCGGAGCTTTTAAGAAGCTGTGAAGAGTACGCGAGCCTCTACGCCGCAAAGGAATAAGTTGAAAAAACAAATAGACATAAACAGCTTTTGGGGCTACCTCTATGCTCAGACGTACGCGATGATTGTGGAGCACAACTTTACAAACGTGTTTCGCGCAAACTTTCACCGCATAGACGAGTCGGCGTTTCGCTCTAGCCAGCCGACAACCTATCAGCTTAGACGCATCATCAAAAAGCAAGGCGTAAAGACGGTGCTAAACCTAAGAGGATACGAAAAAAACTCACCTCTAAGAGCCCTTGAAGAGAGAGTATGCGAAGAAAACGGCGCAAAACTCGTCTACATCGAGGCGTATTCGCGCAAAATCCCAGAGGTAAAAACTCTTGAAAAATTCAAAGAGGTATACGCAAATATAGAGTATCCGGTACTAATTCACTGCAAATCAGGAGCCGATAGAGCGGGGCTTGGAAGTATGCTATATCTGCATTTTAAGCGCAAAACGCCGCTTGAGGCGACAAACCAGCTAAAATTTTGGCCTTACGGACACATCAAACACGCCCGCACAGGGCTTATCGACCTCTTTGTGGAGCTATACGCCGCAAGAGACAAAGATGCACCAAGCGATATTATAGAGTTTGCTGTGACGCTTGATCGGGAAAAAATAGAGAGAGAGTTTAAGGCTGTACCGTTTTTTGAGGGTGTTGTGGATAGGGTGTTAAGGAGGGAGTAAGCGACGGTTTTATCTAAAGCTTAATGCGCCGCTCGATATTGAACCCTTTTTTGTTTTCCTTTAAGCCGTGTACGACTCTTTTAGCGTTACATAATCCACTTTGCCCGTACCAAGCGACGGAATAGCGTCTACCACTATCCGTTTTTTTGGTATAGCCATCTCGGGATACCCTATCTCTTTAGCTTTTGATAGCAGCGCTTCGGTTGTCAAGCTCCCATCCGTGGTAAATAAAAGCAGAGACTCGCCCCTGTTCTCACTAGGTACAGATATAACGGCGTGAGACAGGTCTGACACACTTTTTACAAAGTTTTCCACAGCTTCCAAAGAGATCATTTCGCCCGCGATTTTTACAAATCTTCTTAAGCGTCCTTTGATAAATATATAGCCATCCTCTATCTCCACTATATCCCCAGTCGAGTACCACCCCTTGCCAAATATCGATTCGCAATGTGCGATAACGCCCGGATTGTCCGCTTTGATATAGCCCTTCATGACGTTTGGACCTTGCACATGTAGGATTTTGCCCTCCATGCCGTCCACGTCTTCAAGCATATAAGACATACCCGGCAAAAGCTTGCCAACAGAGCCAACCGCCGATGATAACGGTGTATTGACGGAGATTACAGGTGCGGTTTCGGTGGCTCCATACCCCTCCATGATGTCAATATCAAATTTCTCTGACCATAACTCTCTTGTTTGTGATGATAGCTTTTCAGCTCCTGCGACGACGTAGCGAATGGTTGCGAAGTCTTTTTCGTCTGCGCTTTTGGCGTAGTTTTGCAAAAATGTAGAGGTTCCAAAAAGTATGGTGCAACTTTTTTCTCTAATAATGCTCGGAATGATTTTGTAATGCAAAGGGTTTGGATACAAAAATATCTTTGACCCTGACAAAATAGGCAAAACACAACCGCAAGTAAAACCAAACGAGTGAAAAATAGGCAGTGCGAGAAAAAACTTATCGTCCTCGCCAAAGTCTGATACGGCACGTAGTTGTGCAGCGTTTGAGATGATGGAGCGGTGCGTGTGAACCACCGCTTTTGGCGCACCCTCGGAGCCGGAGGTGAAGAGCATCACAAGCTCTTCTGGCTTGTCGCGAACTTTTTGCGGAAATTTTGTCTGCAAAAATACTTTTATCTTGTCAAATAGAGTTAGGCTTTCTTTTAAATCCTCAGCGTAGATGATATTTAACCCCAAATCATCAAGGCTTAGACCCGCTTTTTCCAAAAAAGCTCTGGAGGTGATTACGCTTTTCATATTTACGCTCTCAGCGCAAGCGCGTATGCTTTTCATGCCCGACGTGTAGTTGAGCATGGCGGGAATACGCCCCTCTTTTGTCGCACCGAGTATCACGCCAAGCGTCGCTATCACGTTTGGCAACATCAGCCCCAGTGCTTCGCCCTCTTTTGTGTGTCTATTTAGCGCTATACCTACGGCGTTGGCTATTTTTAGGAGTTTTGAGTATGAAGCCTCTATCTGATTGTGATCTTCTATAAAGTTTTTGTCGCCGTAAAGAGCCGTAGACTCCAAAAATAGATTAAATAGATAATCCATCTTGTGAGCCTCAAGAAGCGCGTCTTGCATAATCTCTTTTAGCTTAGTCGCGCATACCATCCTAGCCTCGCGAGAGCCTACGCCGCTTGGTGCGTCTATGAAGGCGTCTTTCAGAACTCGCAAATGGATTTTTGGAAAAAATATCTTTGGCAAAGAGAGTTTGGCAAAGTATGAAAAACCAGGCCCCTCAAGTCTTATCGGAACTATTTTAGCGTTTGTCTTTGCGACTATAAAAGCCGCCGCACCATATATTTTCATCAAAGCGTCGCCATCTGTGAGCTTGCCTTTCAAAAAAATAGCGGTCGGTTTTTGGCTTATAGTTTGCAAGACTCTTCGTATTGTCAATGGGTTTTTATCGTCAATCGTCAGATACTCTACAAAACTTAGCACAAATCTAAAGAATGGATTGGAGAGCGTCTTATTGTCTACTATAAAAACGATAGACGGAAAGTTGAGTGCTAATATTAAAGCGTTTAAAAAAGTGTTGTGGTTTGAGATTATCAGCGTATTTGGAGTTAGGTTCGTTGCGCCGTGTACGCAGACTCTGAAAAGTGAGTTGATAAGCGTCTTAAGCATATTTGGTAAAAATCCTCTATTTTGGTGCGGAACATTCAGCATATAATGATATATTCTTTATACTTCACAACTGTTGCAATTTTTTTTGTTAGACAATGAGCGATTAGACTTCTCGCAAAACTCTCTATGAAATGAGCGCCTCAAAGAGCTATGAGATTAACATTTTGGATAAAGAAGATATTGATTTTATTTCGCAAAGCAAAATATTGGAATTACATGGCAAGGAACCAAAACATTGGTTGTCCAGTTTTGGTTACTTAATGGTCGTAATCATTGTATATTTTGTATAATCCAAAAAAAGAGGATTAGAAAAGATTGTTTTGGGGGGCGTGGTTGAAAATATTGTATACAGGCGGACAAAAAAGCGGCAAAAGCCGTCTTGCTGAAGCTAAAGCACTATCGCTAGTCAAAAGCCAAAAACCTTATTATGTCGCGACTAGCGAAGCGATGGATGCTGAGATGATAAAATTGATTTTAATAAAAATTCGGAGTCACTAATGGCATACATAAATATATTAAAAGAGTTTGCCGATTACCCAACAAGCGATAAAGAGTGGGTTAGATATTTCACAATATCGAACTACTTTACAGAAAATGAGATGGAATATCGTCGTAAAAGAGTAGATGAAAATAGTTGTAATTTTGAGAACATTATTGAAGAAGTTAAAAAGTATAGAGCAGAACAAAAAAAAGTTATTTTTGAGTACAAAAACAAAAAATTTATGCTTTGCGAAACAAAAAAACTAAAAGACTCTGTGGCGACAATGAAAGAGTTTTATAAAAGCATCGAATATCATTTTAAGGACAGGTTTAACAATAAGCTTATTGTTGATTCTTTAATACTTGAGGCGTTTTCTTCTTCCTCCATAGAAGGGGCGCATAGTACAATCAAAAGAACCAACGAGCTTGTTGTCAAAAAAGAAGAGCCAAAAGACAAAAGCGAAAAAATGATTTTAAATAACTACGAAGCCCTTGATTTTTTGCGTAAAAAAAACGACGACTTAAGTAGCGAGTTTGTATGCGAAATCCACAAAATAGTTTCAGCAGGTACGCTAGACGAGAATAAAGATGAGGGAGTATACAGAACAGAATCTGTAGAGATAATGAATGACAAAGGCAAAGTAATCTTTTCTCCTACGGCAAGCATAGTTGAAATGCGAAACATGATAAATAAACTTTATGAGTTTTTATCAGATGACGACTTTCAAACACCTATTGAAAATATATACAAAGCGATAGCGTTTCACTTTATCTTTAGCTATATCCACCCTTTTATGGACGGAAACGGTAGAACCGTGCGGGTACTATTTACATATATGCTCAAAAAATACGGCTTCGATATGTTTTATTTTATATCGCTTTCAGAGGTAATATACAAACCAAAAAATATCAAAAACTACTACGAGGCATTTGTGCAAGTCGAGCGCAGTGAGACAAACGGCGTACTTGATATGACATATTTTTTTTACTACATGACCCATGTTATGCAAGAGGGGATAGGGATATTAAAAGATAGGGTTAAAAACTATATGCGAGAGGATTTTACCATTGATAAAGTAAAGAAAAGTTCGCTTGACTTAACGCCTAGGCAAAAGCTAATCATAAAAATACTATCCAACTCTAAGCGTTCTTTTATGCAAACATCTGATGAAATAGCAAAACAAATCAAAGTATCAAAGCAAACAGCTGTTAAGGATTTAAACTATCTTATACAGTTTGAGCTAGCTAGAGTAAAAAAAATAGGGCGAAACAACTTCTATAGCCTGAGCATAGAATTATAGGTTTATGATAAAACACCACATAGCGGGCTTTCGCATAGCGTTTTCGATGATGACGGTATTGCCGTTTTTCAGGCTCCATGAGTTTAAGACGGGGTGCAACGGATATGCAGCGGCTTATTATCCCATGATTGGGCTGTTTTTGGGCGTTCTTATCTATACCATTTATGCTGTATTCCACGGATTTTTGCCCGAAAATTTCCTTAGAGTAGGGCTTTTTGCGCTTTTTGTCTCTCTTTACGGTGCGCTTCATTTGGACGGTTTTGTGGATACGATAGACGGACTTTTTGCGCCGCCTCATCGCGCTCTTGATGTGATGAAAGAGCCTACTATCGGGGCGATGGGGGCGATATATGGGTTTTTATTTTTATCGCTCAAACTCGCCGCTTTTTTGGCTCTTGCGGACTTTGCGCTTTTTTTGCTTGTTCCTATGTTGTCTCGTTTTGGCGGGACGCTTGCGATATACGGCTTTTCATATGTGCGTCCAAGCGGTATGGGGTATATGGCAAAAAAAGAGCTGACAACGCCTCTTTTTATATACTCCGCCGCTCTTGTATGCGCTGTTATCGCCCTTGTCAATCCGCTGTTTTTTGTGTTTTTGGCGGTTGCTATTGCGGCGTCCATTTGGGTTTCAAAATATCTAGTAAAGCGCTTTGGCGGTCTTAGCGGGGATATGTACGGGTTTGTTATTGAGGTTGTGGAGTTTGTTTTGCTTTTTGCTATTGTTGTATTTGAGTCTTGCAAGTAGCTTTGGTTAGATTGAAACTTTATTCTTGCATAATACGTTATAAAAAATGAATATTAGGTTTTGATTTGAGCAAAAATGTACCGATAAAAGAGACACCATTTGCCTTGCGACCACGCGAAAAGTTCAAAAAATACGGCTCTTCGTTTTTGGACAATAGCGAGCTTTTGGCAATACTGCTCGGCTCTGGCGTAGCAGGGAAAAATGTCTCCGAGGTTTCAAAATCAATTTTAAAAAAATATGAAAGCGGGCTTGTTGACACGAATTATAAAGAGCTAATGGGCGAAAGAGGCATTGGCGAAGTCAAGGCTATCCAACTCCATTGCGCTTTTGAATTATCAAAAAGATTGTTAAAAACAGACGATACTAAGCCGCTTATCCAGAGCGTAGCCGATTTGGAGCCGCTTTTAAGACCTTTTAAAATAGAGAAAAAAGAGCATTTAATAGCCTTTTATCTTAGCGCTACAAATCATCTTTTGGCGCAAGAAACGATTAGTATAGGTACGGTCGAGGCAAATCTTATCCACCCAAGAGAGGTCTTTGCGCCTGCTTTTGAGTATCGAGCCACCGCTGTTATTATTGCGCATAATCACCCTTTTGGAGATAGTAAGCCATCCAAAGAAGATATTGAGATAACAAAAAAAATAGTCGAAGCCGGAGAGGTATTGGGTATTAAATTGATCGACCATATTATAGTTTCTCAGGCGGAAAACTATAGTTTTTTTGGTGAAAGTCAATTGCGTTTGGGTGTTGCCGAGCCGATGTTGTATCTAAGGCAGGGCGCAGTTCAAAGGTCTTTGTTTGAGCTTGATTGTGTTGAGATTTCTGTTACAAAAGTTGCCAAAGCCACAAAAGCGACCCCATTTGTGGCGACTCCTAATAAAGTCGCTATTCAGCAAAGACGTTATTTGGGTAATAAATATGGCGTTTTGAACTTAATAGATGAAGTGGTAAAAAGTGAAATAGGTGAGTTTGAAAGTCTATGCGATATTTTTGCGGGAACAGGCGTGGTTGGGCATCGATACAACACGGAAAATAGACGGATAATATCAAACGACCTGCTATTTAGTAACTACATAACGACTAGCGCTTTTTTGGGCTCTACGAATATTGACGAGCTAAAAATGCTACAGATAATCGATGAGTTAAACAATCTAAAAATGACGGAACTAAATTATGTATCTATTTTTTTTGGCGGCAAATATTTTACAAGCGAAACGGCACTGCGTATAGGCGACATACGAGAAAAAATAAATCAGCTCTTTATCGCAAATACAATCAATTTTCAAGAAAAATCAATACTTCTGACATCATTACTATACGCAATGGATAGAGTAGCAAATACCGTTGGGCACTATGACGCATATATCAAAAAAGAGCCGACAAGGGATAATTTTGTTTTGAAACTCCCTAATATAAACTACAAAGCTAATCAAGGCAACCAAATATACAATCAAGATGCAAATACGCTAATAAGGCAAATAGAGTGTGATGTCCTATATATAGACCCTCCATACAACTCTAGGCAATATTGCGATTCTTATCATTTGCTTGAAAATATAATGCGATGGGAGAAACCGGAGCTACACGGTGAAGCTAGAAAATTTGACAGGACGCATATCAAAAGTGAATATAGCCTAAAAAGCGCAACAAGGGCTTTTGCCGATTTGATAGAAAACGCCAAGTGTAAATATATATTGTTTTCATACAACAACATGGCGGATAAAGGAAATAGCCGTTCAAATGCATGCATTAAAGATGAAGATATAATGGATATTTTGAATAAAAGAGGCAAGGTAAAGGTATTTGAGCAAGAATATAAGGAGTTTACTACGGGCAAAAGCGATAGGGGCGACAATAGCGAGAGGGTGTTTTTTGTAAAAATTAAATGAGTGATAATATGAAACAAGATTTAGAGAATTTAATTGTTCGTTCAATTATATCTGGCGAGACACTTAATTATAATGAATTGCGTGAAAAATATAACACAACACGCGAAGAAATAGAAAAAATATACAAAGAAATACGGAAAAATAAAATGTCTAACAAAAATTATCAAAAACAAATTGAATTTCAAACATACTCGTGGATGTATGGCACAACAAGCTTTCGGGTGTCTGAGCTTAAATACAAGATTGAAAAACAACTGTTCTTAATCGAAGACCTTAGAGATCTGTATCCAGAGTCAGACTGGAAAGATTTGCAGGGTACCTACTTTAACCTGTTGGTTGGGGCGGAATTATCGAAAGACTCTGCAATAGAGATAGAAAAAGATGCCAGACAAAAAACATCTTCGCTAAAAGATTTAGGGCTAATTACGGAAGATAGAAAAATTACCCAGATTGGCAAACTAATTCTTCAAACTACACTAGGTAGGGACAATATAAAGTTTGATAATATATTTTCTCTTCGAGAAGATAATTACTTGTATTTCAAGCAGTTTTTAAAAATTGAATTTTCTGGGAATAGTGACTCTAGTTACAACTTATTTTCTATCAATCCATTTTTGGCATTAATCTATTCCGTTGTTAAGCTTGGTTCTATTTCTAATGATTTTTTTAATATTTTATTGCCAATACAAAAAAATTTTACTGAGCTAAAAACTCTTGTGGCTAGTTTTAAAAATGGCGACAGTATAGATATTCACCAAATATTGCTTGGTAAAATTTCTTCCATGGAAAATTATCAGCACGCAAAAAATTATTTTTTAGAAAATGAAAAAAATAAACAAACTTTTGAAACAGTATTTTTAAATATGAAGGGCGGTGGATATGATTTGCCATACAAGGGTCTATATGAGCTTTTTAAGGCATACTTACCAAGTGAAACATCAGAAAACAAACTTAAAATATTAAAAGATTTAGCCGACTACATTTCAAGTAAACTTTCACCTAATTTATTTAAAAATAAGTATTATAAATTGTTATTTAACTTAGATAGCAAGCCTAAAAAGAGTGATTTTTCACAAGATTTAATAACAGCTTTCGAGGCTAGTTTTCTATATAGAAACAGCAGTTTTGACGAAAACTTTTTTTATCTTGTTCATCTGATTAAGTGGTATACAAATCTAGAAAAAGAGTACGCCGACAATAATAAAAGATTTTTGGTTTTGACAGATTCAATTGTATTTGAAAATGACAATATCACACTTAATCCAATAGTAAAAGTTTATTTCGAAGATATAATTAATAATTTAATTGACAATTATACATGGGATAGTAAAAAGGCATATCAAGAAAAACTACATAAGAACATAGAATTATCAGATATAAATCCTATTTTGGCGAAAGACATCACAATATTTGCGGAACAATTAAAAGGTCTTTATCCATCGCTTGACGTAGGTGGAAATATTCAAAAACAAATCTTTGATTTTTCAAAAAATGATAAGCTAGAAAGATTCAATCAATTAATTGATACTTATTTTGTAACCATTCACCACCCCAAAACAACAAAGGAACCAAAGTTGCTTAATAAA
>DZAX01000049.1 GCA_022729705.1 Helicobacter cetorum
CTCACAAGGAATAAGACTTTCTAGGAAATTGTTTGTTTTTCTTGGGGGATTATACAAACCTAACAAGCGCATACCCGCCAAACGCCAACCATACAAACAGAGTAAGAGCTAGATACACCGGCTTCATACCAACATTTTTTATCTTATTTAGATTTGTCTCAATACCGAGAGCCGCCATTGCCATCGCCAAAAGGAAAGTGTCTATCGTGTTTATTGTCTCCACCGCACTTGTTGGAAGTAGATTTAGAGAGTTGAAACCTACAGCCCCTAAGAAATAGACGGCAAACCACGGTATCATGATTTTTGTCTTTTCGCCTGTTTTTTGCGCACCTCTTGTGAGGAAAAATGCAAGGGCTAGCAAAAACGGGGCAAGCATCATAACTCTTGTCATTTTGACGATTACGGCTGTATTTCCGGCTTCCACGCCTACCGCATTTCCTGCGACCACGACTTGCGCCACTTCATGTACTGTGGAGCCTACATATATACCGTAAGTTTTTGCGTCAAACCCCAAAATACCGGAGTTGTAGAGCATTGGATACAAAAACATCGCTATAGTGCCAAAAATCACGACGGTTGCAACCGCCATAGACACTTTGTGTGCCTCGCTCTTTAGTGTGCCCTCAGTTGCGATAACCGCCGCCGCACCGCATATCGACGCTCCTGAGGCGATAAGCATCGAAGAGTCTCTATCTAGCCCAAACACCCTTGTTCCAAGCTGCCAACCAACAATGAAAGTACCCATTACGATTATTGCATCGATAATTAAAGCGTCCACACCAACCGCAAAAACCTGCTGATACGTCACGCGAAAACCGTAAAATACTATCGCAAAACGCAAAATATTTTTTGACGAAAATACTACGCCGGATGCCCATTCGCTTGGCAATTTGTGTCTTAAGCTATTGCCGTATATCATTCCAAAAACAATAGCCACAACAAGAGGGCTAATGCCCATACCTCTTATAAACGGCAAGTCGGCTATATACATCGAAGCAAACGCAAAAAGGGATACAAACCATATACCACTTAGCGTACTGGCTCTATTTTGCTGTGTAAACACCCTTTTTAGCTCCTTAAAAAATCATTAAAAAAAGTATATCTAAATTTTTAAGATAAGTAAAATAAAATTATTTGCGGTATAATCATAAAAAAAATACATCGAAAAGGCAGTAGTGTGAATTTTACGTTAAGACAATTGGAAATATTTAAAGAAGTGGCGACAACAGGGCATGTTACAAACAGCTCAGAGGCGCTTGGCATCTCCCAGTCGGCTATTTCGATGGCTCTTCAAGAGCTTGAGGCAAACCTTAATACAAAGTTTTTTGAAAGAAGAAATAAAAAGCTTATTCTAAATGAAAACGGCAGACTGCTTTTGGATAAAGCCTCGTCGCTTTTAAAAGAGTTTGAAGAGCTAGAAAACAGCTTTTTGGAAGACAGCGTAAGCGGAAAACTCCGAATTGGAGCTAGTCAAACTGTGGGCGATTATATTATGCCCGCTTTGATTTACGCATTTATGCAAAAATATCCGGACGCAAAGTGCGAACTTGTTGTGGCAAATACAAAAGAGATTATCTCTCAAATAGACAGCAGCGAACTTGACATAGGCTTTATCGAAGGTCATGTAAACGATAGCAAGATAGAGACAAAGCCATGGAAAGAGGACGAGCTTGTAGTAGTGGCTTCAAATAGAAAAGAGTTTGCTAAAGACGAATACAAAATAGACGAGCTTTGTCAAAAAAAGTGGATTTTAAGAGAAAAAGGTTCGGGAACAAGGGCTATTTTTGAAGAGGCTCTCGGCGACTCTTTTTCAAAGCTCAATCTATTTTTGACGCTAGGTCACACCGAAGCTATCAAAAAACTAGTAGAGCAATCAGAAGCCATAACATGCGTCTCGCACCTAGCGGTACAAAGAGAGCTTAATGATGGTAGACTTTTTGAGTTAAAAATCAAAAACTACACATTCAAAAGAAAGCTTCCAAGACTTCTTCATAAAGAGAAGTATAAAAGTAGGCTCTTAAAAAGTTTTATGGAGTTTTCAGAAAAATTTTAGGCGGCAAATAGATGATTGCGGTATATAAAACCTTAAAGCCTCATGACGAAGCGGCGATTGTAGCGTATGGCGTTAGCGAAGAGATTTTGATGGAAAACGCTGCAAGAGGCGTGAGAGAGTTTTTGATTGAAAAACTAAATACCGCAAGCGGGGTCAAAATAGCCGTAGATATGCCAAGCGGCGTAAGAGACGGTATGGGTGAAAAAGACAGAGAATTATTTTTACGCCGCACCCAAAAGAACTAAGCCGTATGTTGAAAATTGCGCTAAATATCGACGTAGGGGTTGACGAGATACAGCGGCACAAATTTGATTTTGCGAGACTTATTTGCGGTCGTTTTCCAAACAAATGTTTTATACTTAAAGGCGCAAATACGCTAGTAGCTATAAACGAAAAGATTATTATCATGCCCTACGGTTCGCAAGCCCTTGCAAAAGCGGGAAGCGGAGATGCACTAGCGGGCGTCGTCAGCGCTCTATGCGCACAAGGATATAGTTTGCTTGACGCCGCCACAAACGGGGTTGCGGCAATATCCTTTGCGGCGGCAAACTATAAGGGCGCAAACTACTCGCTTACAATAGACGAACTCTTGGAGGGGTTAAAATGGCTCTAAAAAAAATAGTTATACTCTTTAGTTTATCCGGCTCAAATATGGAAAACATCATAAAACAACTTCACGGCAAAAGCGCAGACGTAGTAGCCGTAATTACAAACAATGAAAATGCCGGGGGAGTAGCAAAAGCCGCCGCTTTGGGCGTTAAGGTTGATATTTTACCACATACGTCTTTTACTTCAAGGGAGGAGTTTGACGCAGCTCTTGTCGAAAAAATCAATAGCTATTCGCCGGATCTTACCGTGCTAGCCGGATTTATGCGCATTCTAACGCCGATTTTTACGCAAAATATCAAAGCCATCAATATCCACCCGTCCATGCTTCCGCTTTTTAAAGGCAAAGACGCGATAAAAAGAAGTTTTGAGGGCAAAGAGAGAGTTGGCGGCGTAAGTGTGCATTTTGTTACAGACGAGATGGACGGCGGGGAGATTATCGCTCAAGAGCGTGTCGCCATTTTGGATGAGGACACGCTAGAGAGCTTTGAGGCAAGAGTGCATCTTGTAGAGTACGAACTCTATCCAAAAGCTATTTTAGAAGTTCTGGGTATATAGATAGAATTCCAAGAGCGGGAAGCCGCGAGAGCTGTCTGCTGAAGACCTAATTTACGGCTTTGCCGGAAATTTGAGAATTAATCAAAATACTTTATTTTACGATTATCTCAACACGTCTGTTTTTTGGGTGACCCTCGCCGCTTTCCGTTTTCACCAGTGGATCCGCATCTCCGTAGTGATGCGCCTCTATCACACCTTTATCGACGCCGCGACCTACTAGATACTTAACTACGCTGTTTGCTCTTTTAAGAGAAAGCGCCCTGTTGTACTCTTTTTTTCCGGCACTATCGGTGTGTCCGGCGCATATTACAAGGCTCGCTTTTTTATTTTTTATATCTTCTATAGCATTTTCAAGCTCTTTTTTTTGCGTTAGCGTCTATATCCGCCGAGTCGGAGTCAAAAAATATCATAAAACTTGTCGGTTTTGGCGGTATTGCCGATATTGTCTCTCCATATTTTTGCATAATTGTTTTTTCATCTGATGGTTTTACCTCAGCTTTTCCGTCTTTTTTTATATCTAGCGTCTCCCACGCTTTTGACAAAGTATATATTTTCCCACTTTTGTCCACAAACTCCACTATACCGACTTTTCCGTCCTCTTCAGGCAATATCGCTACTTTGACGTCGCTTTTTTCGGCGCAACCCGTAAAAAATATACTAAGAAGGAAAACCGCTAATATAAATATTTTCCGCATTTATTCAGCCTCCACTACAAAATATGTGCCTCTAATTCCAATAGTAGCGGTCTTGCTCTCTATTTTCATCGAGTTTGGATTCATCTTTGCGATAAGACCGGTCATGCACGCCATCGTACCCTTGTCAAGTCTTCCGGTAAAAGAACCTTGCTTGTCGCTTGGCTTAAAAATATACTCTTTTACGGCAAACTCTGAGTTTTGCCCTATTGAGACAAGTGTATTGTCGTTAAATATTACCCCTGTACTTGCTTTTGGGCCTGTTTTTATCATATCGCTTTCAAAAAACCTATCGCCGGCCTTTGGAGTTACGGTTGTTTTGTCTGCGCGTATAAGCTCAACTCCTCCGCTTACGTTCTTAAACATCCCCGCAGGCTCCGTTGCAAAAAGAATCGTACAAGCCGCAAAAGCGATTATCGCTAAACTTTTCATGACAATGCCCTCCTTTATTTTACTTTTCGTATTAATGATAGCATTCTCTTTTTATAAACCTCTTTGTATTAAAATGCTGCGGGAAACCGACAAAAGGAGTAAAAATGACGGATATTTTAAAGATTGGTTCTTTGGAACTAAAGAGCAGGTTGATTGTGGGTAGCGGTAAATACCCTGATTTTAAGACCACTAGAGAGGCGACGCTTATCAGCGGCTCAGAGATGATAACGGTTGCGGTTAGACGCGTAAACATTATGAATAAAGACGAAGATAATTTGATGGATTACTTCAAAGACACAAACGTCAAACTATTGCCAAACTCAGCGGGTTGCAAGAGTGCCGAAGAGGCTATCACACTGTTTCGCCTAGTAAGAGAGGCTACAGGCATCACCACGATAAAGCTTGAGTGTATCGGCGATTATGATAAGACGCTTTATCCGGACGTTATCGAAACTCTTGCGGCTACGGAAGCGCTCGCCAAAGAGGGGTTTAGCGTATTTGCATACACAAACGACGACCCGATAATGGCAAAAAGGCTTGAAAATGCGGGAGCCGCCGCCGTTATGCCGCTGGCTGCGCCGATTGGTAGCGGACTTGGAATACAAAACCGCTATAATATAGTGTTTATCAAAGAGGCTATTAAGGTTCCTGTTATCGTAGACGCCGGCGTCGGTTGCGCCTCGGATGCGGCTATCGCGATGGAGCTTGGAGCGGATGCGGTGCTTACAAACACCGCTATAGCGCAAGCAAAAGATCCGGTCAAAATGGCGGAGGCTATGCGATACGCCGTTTTGGCTGGACGAATGAGCTTTCTTGCAGGCAGAATACCAAAAAAACCATATGCCTCTGCAAGCTCGCCAATGAATGGGATGATACAACTATGAAAAACTTCGCTTTACCGGAAGGTCCAAACGCTTTGACGGATACAAAATACGGTCTGTTTTTATACAACAAAAACGATACTTATGTTGGAAAAAGTATTGAGAAGTATGGTGAGTATTCTGATTTTGAGATTGAGCTTTTAGCTCAACTAATTCCAAAAGGCGCCCTAGTCGTTGAGGTTGGCGCAAATATGGGAGCGCACACCGTGGCGTTATCAAAAATTGTTGGTGAAAATGGTCTTGTTTTGGCTTTTGAACCGCAAAGAAGGCTTTTTGAGCTGATATGTGCAAACACCGCTTTAAATCAGCTTTTTAATATTATGCCTCTTTGCAGGGCTCTTGGCGCATTTGAGGGGGCAATTGTTGTGCCAAATATCAACTATAGCGTTCCTAATAACTTTGGCGCCCTATCCCTTGGAGAGTGGCAAAACGGAGAAAAGGTAGAGCTTCAAACGCTTGATTCTTTGAGTCTTCCAATCTGTGCGCTGATAAAAATAGATGTGCAAGGAATGGAGATGGATGCTATCAAGGGGGCCGAAGAGACGATTGCGAAGTTTCGACCTGTTTTGTACGTCGAAAACGACAGGGAAGATAAAAAAGAGGCGTTAATAGAATATATCAAGACGCTAAACTATAGACTATTTTGGCATCTGCCCTATATGTATAATCCAAACAACTATAGAAACGATAGCGAAAATATTTTTGGGGAGATGGTATCCATGAATATGATCTGTTTTCCGGCTGAGGCGGACGTCAATGTAGAGGGTTTGCAGGAGATAATAGATTAAACATAAGATTCCACAAGAGCGGCAAGCCGCGAGAGCCGTCCGCTGAGGACCTCATTTTGGGCTTTGCCCAAAATGTGAGGATTAATTATAAAAAAGGGTGCTTTGGCTAAAATAACGGCTTAAATTTTAACGGGAGAGCTAAAATATGGATTTATCAAAAATAGAGATCGGCAGTAACCCAGACGGTATTAACGTAGTAATCGAAATACCTTATGGAACAAATATCAAATACGAAATAGATAAAGAGAGCGGCGCCGTTGTTGTGGATAGAGTAATGTATTCGGCGATGTTTTATCCTGCAAACTACGGTTTTGTGGCAAATACGCTAAGTAACGACGGCGACCCTGCGGATGTGCTAGTACTAAACGAATACCCTCTTCAAGCGGGTTGCGTAATCAAATGCAGACTAATCGGCGTGCTTGTCATGGAAGACGAGAGCGGAATGGACGAGAAGCTTCTTGCGGTACCTGTAAAAAAACTAGACCCAAGATATGAAAACATCAAATCAATCGACGATTTGCCACAAATCACAGTAGATAGAATCAAAAACTTCTTTGAAACTTACAAAATGCTAGAGCCAAACAAATGGGTAAAAGTAAAAGGTTTTGAAGACTTATCCTCTGCTACAAAAATCCTTGACGACGCTATTAAGGCATATGCCAAATAAAAACGCTAAGACGAGCAAAAGCTCGTCTTAGCGGTAGGGACATGAATGCCCCTACGACCCCCTGAAGCTACCCGCCGAAGGCGGGAGAAGATGTGCATATTTCCAAAAATTAGGATATGGCTAAAGATGTTTAAAGAGTTTAAAGAGTTTGCCGTAAAAGGCAACGCTATTGATATGGCGGTAGGTATCATAATCGGTGCGGCTTTTGGCGGCGTTGTGAGTTCGCTAGTTGCGGATATTATTATGCCCCCCGTCGCCCTCTTGACGGGCGGCGTAGATTTTTCAAATCAATTTATTTTACTAAAAGATAAAAATGGAAGCGGAGTTTATAGCGCTCTTGCCGAAGCCAAAAAAGCCGGAGCTGTAACGCTAAACTACGGTATTTTTATCAATTCGTTTATCAATTTTATCATCGTGGCGTTTGCAACGTTTTTTCTTGTTAAAAGTATCAATAAACTTAGAAACTCATCTTTCGCACCTAATTTTCTCAAAAAAACATCCAAATAAAGACTACATT
>DZAX01000050.1 GCA_022729705.1 Helicobacter cetorum
TCATTGTTTTGCTCTTATTTGGTTTTTTGTTTTTAGTTATGCAAAGATGGTTCCAAAGATGGCGAGCCTGAAATATGTCGTTTGGTATAATGCCACACTATGAAGATACTATTTATCCACCAAAATTTTCCAGGTCAATATAAGCATCTGGCTCCCGCATTGGCAGAGAGAGGTCACGAGGTTGTCGCTCTTGGAATCACATCTAGCGCGGCTGAGGGCGTAACTGTGCTCAAGTATAAACCGGCGCGTTCAACGTCAAAAAATATCCACCCTTGGATAACAGACTTTGAGACAAAAGTAATTCGCGCCGAAGCATCGGCTTTGGCTCTGATAGAGCTTAGAGACAAAGGCTTTACGCCGGACGTCGTATGTGTGCACCCCGGATGGGGTGAGTCTTTGTTTGTAAAAGATGTATATAGCAACACAAAGATAATCGCTTTTCATGAGTTTTATTACCATGGCAGAGGCGTGGATGTGGGCTTTGACTCTGAGTTTTTAGACGATTCTTTTGAGATGCGAGCTAGGGTAAAACTCAAAAATACACATCTGCTATTAAGTTATGAAGACGCCGATAAGATAATTGCGCCCACAGAGTGGCAAAAACAAGTCGCACCAGCTTGGGTTCAGCAAAAAACAGAGGTGGTTTTTGACGGTGTAGATACGGATTTGGTCACGCCAAACGACGCCGCTGTAATCACTTTAAATGGGAGCGTCACGCTTACAAAGCAAGATGAGATAATAACCTTTGTCAATAGAAATTTGGAGCCGTATAGAGGGTGGCATATTTTTGCAAGGGCTATACCGCTTATACAAGCCGCTAGACCCAACGCAAAAATTTTGATTGTCGGGGCTGATGGCATAAGTTATGGCGCAAAGCCAACAGACGCCGCAAACTGGAAAGAGAAGTTTTGGGGTGAGATTGCAGACCGTGTTGATGCGAGTCGTATATACTTTTTGGGGCATATCGATTATCAACACTTTATTGCAGTACTACAAATATCAACGGCGCACGTCTACCTTACCTACCCTTTTGTGCTCTCATGGTCGCTTATGGAGGCGATGAGTGCTGGGGCGGTTGTGATAGGCTCTGATACGCCGCCTTTAAAGGAGGTGATTGAGGATGGCAAAAACGGCTTTTTGGTTGATTTTTTTGACGCTCCCGCCCTTGCAAATAAAATTGCGGATACACTTGCAAATAGGGAGTCTTTGTCACACATAAGAAAAAACGCTAGAGATACTATTGTGAAGAGGTACGACCTAAAAAAAGTCTGTTTGCCAAAACAAATAGAGATAGTGGAGAGCATAAAGGAATAGTTTTTGCCTAAGTCTTTATAAAATGTTAAATAAAGGCGGCGGTTATGATAAAAGAGCTAAAACAAGAGGCAAAAAACCTTAGCATTCTGTTTGTAGAGGATGATTATGGTTTTTTGAGTGCCCAAAAAGAGCTTTTAGAAAGTTTTTTTGCTAAAGTTGAGATTGTCTCAAATAGCGAAGACGGGCTTTTTAAATACAGAGAAAGCGGTCGCTTTGATATAGTCATAATCGACCTTACAATGCAAAAAATGAACACTCTAGCTCTATGCGCTGATATAAAAGCGCAGAGTGCTTCTCAATATATTCTAGCTCTTTTTGCAAATAGCGATACAGCTAAACTTATAAGCGCTATTAATATTGGCGTTGATAGTTTTCTTTTGAAGCCTGTTAATAGCGCTATGTTTTTTGATAGATTGTTAAAAATATCGCAAATTATCAACGGCTCATTAGCAAAAGAGATGGTTGGAGAGCTTGAAAGAACACTAATAAAGCAGAGTAGGGCGGCTTCGATGGGAGAGATGTTGGGTGTTATAGCTCATCAGTTAAAACAGCCGTTAAACGCAATAAATCTACTTGCGTTAAATATAAAAAAATTCTCCGAACCATCAGATGAAAACATAAATAAAAATGCAAAATCAATAATGCAACAAGTCTCTTTTATGTCTTCAACAATAGACTCTTTTGCAAATTTTCTTAAGCCTTCCAAAATATCTAGAAAGTTCTCTCTAAAAGGCTCCATAGATGATGTTTTGACAATTATGTCGGCTATTCTTAACGTCAAAAATATTACCGTTTTGCAAAATATAGATGAGGCTGTTTGTCTGTTTGGGCATCAAAAAGAGTTTAATCAAGCTATGTTAAATATTATTTCAAATGCGGTAGACGCATTTTGCACTAAAAGCGGACAAAAAGAGGTTTTGATAGAGTCTCGCATTGTGGGTTCTAAGTTATTTCTAAGCGTTGAGGATAATGCCGGCGGCGTACGCGAAGACGTCTTAAATCGTATTTTTGAGCCATATGTCACCACCAAGGGCGAAAGCGGTACAGGGCTTGGACTGAATATCACAAAAAAAATACTAGAAGAGTATTTTGGCGGAACTATTAACGTCCACAATACAAATAGAGGCGCAAAATTTGTAATTGAACTACAAAGTCAAGAGCCTATCGCCAATTTTTCGCGTCGTCAATAGATGCAGTAAAACTACGAGAGAGGTTCGCTTTGCGATGGAGTCTCCTGTGCGGACTCCTTTTTACCCTCTGCGGATTTTTTAATTTTAAAGCTAAAAGTTGAGCCAACTGCTAGTGCGCTTTGTATCTCAAGAGTGCTTCCGTGCAGTTTTAGCACATAGCATACAAGAGAGAGTCCAAGCCCAAGAGAGTTGTCCCAACTGTTTTTTGAGAGTCTATAGAATTTTTGAGTGATATTTTCAAGCTCTCTCTCCGGTATCCCTATTCCAAAATCTTTTACTTCTACTTTTGCGTGCTCTCCTATGTCCGCTATCGTGACTATTATCTCCTCTTCGGAGTATTTGAGCGCATTTTCCATGAGGTTTACTATTGTTAATTTTATCATTGTTTTGTCGGCGTAGACTTTTATATTTTGACCGTGTATATTTATTTTTCTTTTTATGTATTTGTGCGCCAATTGGTTTTTGGCGTCTTCCGCTACACCCAAAAGCCAAAACTCCTCAAAAGTCGGACTAAGCGTGTCGTTTTCAAGTTTCAAGGAAAGGGATAGTCTATCTATCATAGCTGAAATTGTTTGCGAGTTTTTGTATACTTTTTCAAGGAATTTTTCGCTTATTTTTCTATCCAAATTTGGGTCGCTTATGAGGGTTTCGGTATATCCCATAATCGCAGATACCGGGTTTTTAAATTCATGACTTATCGCCTCAATAATCTCTGTAGTCTGCCTATTTTTTAATTTTAATTTTGCCGTATATTTTCTCTTTTGACGCTCTTTTTTTTCAAGTTTAACGGCTAATATTTTTAGCATTCTAGCTATAGAAAAAAACTCCGCCGCAAACGATGGTTTAATCTCCGCTTTAAACTCTTTTGCTTCTATTGCGGTTAGATACTCCGTAATCTGTGATATTTGAGACTCTATTTTTTTATTTACTTTATATGAGTATATCGCTGTCATAACGACGGAAAATAAAAACACAATAGCTATTTTAAACCATATAGAGTAGAGGTAAATCTCCGTAATACTTGTCGGGTATGCGATGCGTAAAAAACGAGGCTGTCCGGCTATCTCTATTTTTTTGGCGTAATATATATAGTGTTTGCCTGTGGTTTTGGAGCGCCTGACGCTAACGCCGACGCTCTCAGTCATCGCCTGCATTATTTCGGGGCGATTTGCATGGTTCTCCATCTCTGTCGAACTTTTTTCGGTTTCCGTGATAACGGTTCCATTATCGTCCATTATCGTTATTCTGATATTGGTATCTTCTTTTATTTTGTGCGCTATTTTGTCTAGTTGTTGGTGTGTTTTTTGATTTTGGATTATGGTCTCGACCAAGGCTAGTTCGCGAGGCATGGAGTTTTTGAGGGACTCCACATCAATAGTTTTGATATAGTAGTAGCTTACACCCAGTATGAGAGTAAACGTGACAAAAAGAAGAGCAATAAAGTTGAGTAAAAAAATATGGTGTAGTTTTAGCAAAGCTTGTATCCAACGCCTCTTACTGAGTTTATGTAGTTTTTGGTTTTATCTGGGTCTATTTTTTCTTTTAGTCTCTTTACCGCCACGTCAACGGTTCTATCTTGATAGGTCTCGTCATCTCGCCACACGGACGAAAGCAACGCCTCCCTGCTTAGGACAATATTTTTGTTTTTTATAAGCTCTGAGAGCAGGTTAAACTCTAGTTTTGTAAGAAAAATCTCTTTATCCGCTACAAAAACCTGCTGAGAGTCTATAAGCATCACTACGTCTTTATATTGAAGCGTCTCTTTTTTTATAGAAGTTCGTCTTAAAACCGCTTTTATTCTAAGAGTGAGCTCTTTGATATTAAACGGCTTTACGATGTAGTCGTCTGCTCCCGCCTCTAGCCCCTCTATTTTATGAGAGTCTTCTGTTTTTGCCGTTAGAAAAACAACAGGAATTTGAAACCCCTTTTTTCTAAGACTTTTGACAAAATCGACGCCTTCTGTTTGCGGGAGATTTCTATCCATGATTATTAAGTCTACATGCTCGGTAGATAGTAGCTCTTCGACTCTTGATACATCCAAAAAACCCTCTACATCGTACCCCTCTTTTTTGAGGGAGTACTCTATAAGCTCCAAAATATCAAGTTCGTCTTCGACTACAACAATAAACTCTTTCATCGCGTTAATTGCGTATCAGACATTAATGCTCATTCTTCCGCCCTCTTTGGCGTAATGCAGTAGTTTTGCTATATTTTCGCAGTGGTCGGCGACTCTCTCATGTTTTTTGAGAGTTTTTATTAGGTTGAGATATGTTGTTGCGGAGGCTTCTGTATTTACCGCTTTTAGCGCTTCTTTTTGGATAATGCTAAAGATTTCGTCGCTTTTCTCCTCTTCTATGTGTATCGCTCTGTAAGTATCAAGAGAAAACTCTCTAAACGACTCAAGCACAAGCCTAATAGATTTCATAGAAACTGAGTGCAACTCTATTATGTACGACTTTAGATGGCTAATATCGCCGCCTTGCACCAGAGTGTCTTCCATTCCTTTTGAGAATTTTTTTGACGCTTCCGCTATTCTTACAAGTTCGTTTGTGATCTTAAGAAGAGCTATAAGCTCCCTTAAGTCGCTAGCCTCCGGAGAGTATAGAGCCAAAGCTACGATGATGTTGTTGTCTACGCTATCTGCCATATATGAAAGATGCTTGATATTACCCTCTCTCGCAACTCTAAAGCAGTTTACATCGTCGTTTTTGATGCCTTCCATTGACTCCTCAAAAGAGGATAGCACAAATGTCCCCATGGTGATTATATCTTTTCTGATTTCGTTTACTTTCTCATTAAAATTCGGCAACATTGATACACCCTTTTTTTGTTAAATTTGTAAGTAATTCGTCATAATACTATCCGCCGTAGGTTACGACATTGTTACATCAAAAGCGACGTGATTTTCGTTTATCATGTCATTTTATTGTAACACACTCCGTTTAAAATGCAGGGCACAAATTAAATTTCAGGAGAACAAATGAGAAAAGGTCTATTATCTATTTTGGCTGTCGCTGCGCTAGCGACAGGCGCGATTGCCGCAGACAAAATAAGCGGAGCGGGCGCGACATTCCCAGCGCCTTTGTATTATGACTGGGCGCATGCTTACGCCGCAAAAACAGGTCATCAAGTAAACTATCAGTCAATAGGTTCAGGCGGCGGTATCAAACAAGTTCAAAAAAGAACTGTTGATTTCGGCGGCACAGACAAGCCTCTAACTGTTGCAGAGCTTGCAAAAGACAACCTTCTTCAGTTTCCTGCGGTTGTAGGAACTATCAATGTTGTTTATAACCTTCCGGGAATAGCCGACGGCGCTATTAAGCTTTCAAATGACGCTGTAGCGGGAATCTTTCTTGGAACTATCAGCGATTGGAACGACCCTCTTATAGCAAAAGAGAATCCGGGTGTAAAACTACCCGCAAACAGAATTACTGTTGTACACAGATCAGACGGCTCAGGCACGACTTTTAACTTCGTATACTGGCTAGATAAAATCAACGCTACTTGGAAATCAAAAGTAGGCGTAGGCACAAGCGTTAACTGGCCTGTAGGTATAGGCGGCAAAGGTAACGAAGGCGTTGCAAATGTCGTAAAACAAACTCCAAACTCAATCGGTTATGTAGAGTTTGCTTATGCAAAACAAAACAAAATGACGTCTGCACAACTTCAAACGTCTGAGAAAACTTGGGTGTCTGCGTCTGTAGCGACTTCAAAAGAGGCCGCTAAAAATGCAAAATGGACAAAACAAGATCACTTCCACGAAATTCTTGTACTTGAGCCGGGTAAAAACTCTTATCCTATAACAGCCGGTACTTTTATCCTTCTTCCAAAAGAAAAAGTTGAGCAAAATAAAAAAATTGTTCAGTTCTTTAACTATGCGTTTGAAAATGATGCGGCGGCTGAAAAACTAGGCTATATCCCACTACCAAGCGAAACTGTAAAACTTATCCAAACTTACTTCAAAGATAACGGATTATAAGAATCGCATATGTTATACATAAATACGGGCAAAGCCCGTATTTATGGCAGGGACATAAATGTCCCTGCACCCCCTAAAGCTACCCGCATAAATGCGGGAGAAATGAGAGTTTGTATACACCAATAAAGCGTGTGGGGATAGTCAAATAATTAATTGTCAAGTTTCACCACGTTGTACCATTCCATTCAAAGCAATAGCATAAAAC
>DZAX01000027.1 GCA_022729705.1 Helicobacter cetorum
TTGTCTATCGCTTGTATTTATGAAACTAGGCAACTAAACGAAAGTGAAACTAGACGCATAAACATTTTGTTTGTGCTAGAAGCGTTTAAGAAAATGGTAGGCGGCTCCAAGAGGCGCGTCTCAAATCGAAATAACTTTTGACATCGACGCAAACGGTATCGGCAAAAGACAAAGCAAGCGGCAAAGAGTCAAACATCAAAATCACAGGCTCATCAGGTCTAAACGAAGACGAAATCAACAAAATGCCACTAGAAGCCGGAGAGAGCGTAAGCGCAGAGGAAAAAGCTAAGATAGAAGCGGCTGTAAAAGAGCTAAAAGAAGTAATAGCAAAAGATAGCGCCACAAAAGATGAAATCGAAGTAGCGACTAGAAATCTTGCAAGCGCAAGCCATAAGCTAGCTGAGGCTATGTATAAAAAAGAGGGCGGCGAACAAGCCGGAGCTGAGCAAGGGGCGAAAGCTAAGAAAGATGATGATGTCATTGATGCGGAAGTAGAGTAATCTTATGTTCACCAAACCTTGCCTAGTGGCCGGGTTTGGTGTAAACAACTTTAAATGGTATAAAATTAAAGCTCAAAATGGGATTGAGTACCTAACTATCATTTTCATCTTTTGTGCAACGAATTGAGTATGACTTGACTTATTCCCTCTCCTCAAGCGTCACAACTTTCTTCTCAAGCTCTTGTCTGCGAATCTACTCTTTTCTAGCAAGCCAACTATTTCTATCGGCGAGAGCAGGCGAGTCTTGTTGCAAGCGATGTATATCTCCAGCTGTCTAGTTTCATAAATACAAGCGATAGACAAACTGTAAGCGCTCTGGCTACATACCTAATTATAGGCGTTCCAATTGGACAGAAGATGACACTTCAAATATTTATGGCGGCGCTCTCCGTTGTTCCTATTATCTACTTTTTGAGTCGCTACTCAAGTCACTATATCTCAAGGATTTTTGCGGACATAGAAGAGCGGCTTTCAAGAATTACCAATCAAAACTTTGACACACTACCGCAAACAAGTGCAATCATTGAAATACATAAAACACAAAAAACCATAAATGTACTCTCGCTTGAGCTAAGGCAGAGCATAGAGAAGCTACAAAATAGTCCCAAAGGGAGTAGTGCAGAAAAGATTTGAAACGATACAAAAAGAGATCGACTTTCTAGGTGAACTAATATCTAGTGGGCACCTCTAAAAACTATGTTTTTTCATAATGCGTTTAATAGCAAAGCCAATGATTATAGGCTTTGTATAATTTTAAAAAGTGGAAAATGAGAGTTTTTAGAAGTGCCCTATAAAGATTTATAGTGGTTTGCGGCTTAAGTCTCAAAGGGGTTTACCCCCCCCAATCAAAACTTCTTAGAATTAACCTCTACCAACATTTTATTTGACATATTGGATACTAGTTTTGCTACTTCATTAACCTCATTTGCAAGAGAGCTGTTTTGTTGCATAGCGCTATCTATTTGTGCAACTGCTTGGTTAATCTGATTAATAGCATTAACTTGTTCTGTTGAAGATTCGCCTATATCGTTAATAGATTGTGAAAGCACACTAATGCTTGTATTAATCTCCGCCAAAGACTTTTGGGTTCTCTCAGCTAGCTTTCTAACTTCATCTGATACCACGGCAAAACCGCGACCGTGTTCACCAGCTCTTGCGGCTTCAATAGCAGCGTTTAGCGCTAGTAGGTTTGTCTGGTCTGCAATGTCTGTGATAATGCCTACAATAGATTTAATACTCTCTGATTGAGTAATTACATCTTCTGTCTTTTTTGCTGTGTCACTCATAGAGTGAGCCATCTCTTCTATCGTAGCAGATGTTTGCTCTAAGCTTGTTGCTTGCTGAAGCGACACCGCAGATAGTGTTTGTATTTGAGTTGTTAGCTTTGAAGCCTCACTTTGCAATGTTATCCCGTTGTTTTGAGAGTCTTTTAGCATGGCGCTAATTGATTTTTGTAAGTTATTAACCCCATTTACTAGTCGTTCAAATACGCCGCCGTGTTCGTCGCTTGGTTTTAAGGCTAGGCTTTTTGTATAGTCTTGTTTTGTGTAAGCTTCCAATACTTTGTCAACTTCAACAAATCTAGCACGAGTACTTTTAATCATATTGTTTACGCTGTTTTTAAAATCCTCTAAAGCGGTGTTTGTTGTTTTGGCCTCTATCAACTCCGAATACCAACCGTTGTTTGCTCTAGCAATAACCGCCTGAGCGTTATTTATCACGACTCTATCAAGGGCGATTTCTTTTTCCACCTTTGTTATATTTTCATTAATAACTTTAGCCATAGCCCCAAATTCATCGTTACTTTTAATTTCGATTAACTGGGCTTCGCTTGTCTCGCGGTTTAGGAATTTAAAGAAGTTTTGCATACCGGATTGGATGGTATAAATCGACGCCGTAATATTTTTTGTGAAAAAAATAAAGCCGATAACTATAAGAATAATTATAGCTAAAGCTATGCCGATAGCAATATTGATGGTTGCGTCTATTGATGAGTTAAACTCGTTTTCCGCTAAGACGGCTTTTTTAGCATTAACTTTGTTCCACTCTTTTAGTCCGCCTTCTATTACACGCCATATTTTTGTGTTATTTACTATCTCTTCTTTTGTTAGAGCTTCATTGTTTTTTATCTTGCTCTCCATCCTTCTTAGGTCGGCTACAATAGCTTCATACGCCGTCTGTATCGCAAACTTTTCAAAGCCATCTGATACTAACTTATAGTTCTCGTCTTTCAAAGAGTCAATATCTTTAGAAAGAGCGTTAATTGCGTTTGAAAAGTTGGTTTTTGTCAGTTGATCGCTTGAGTCAATATGTATGTTTCTGAGCGCTGTGCCACATTGGAAGCCATCTGCCAAAGATTGCTTAATTGCGCCTGATAAATTAAGCAACGCTTTCGTTTCATCGTATCCGCTGTCTAATGAAGCTAGTTTCGTATGTGTAGTGGTCGTCATAACCATAATAAGTATAACAATAGTCGTACCTAAAGCGCTGAATTTTGATTTGATGCTCATATCTTTACGCATCGGTTTTCCTTTTTTTGTGTTTATCTTTTTTGATTTCAAAATTACTGATTTACATATTAAATTGGATTGAAGTTACCCGTAGGTAGCCGACAATTTTATGGCATCTGTGCCGGATGCGTATAAGCCCAGTCATTGTCAAGTTTCACCACATTATACCATTCCATTCAAAGCAATAGCATAAAACTCATCTGGTGAAATCTTAAATATTTCAGGCTCTATTTCAAACCAACTTTTAACCGCTTCGCACGGCGTTCTGACTTTAAGTTCTTTTTTCAGTCCACCGTGTTTTCTGTTTGTATTGTAGTATATCAAAAACTTATTTACTGATGTTACGATTATAGTGTATGCAACCCTTGCTATAACCTGAAGCTAAACAGCTAACTATATTGCCATAGCTACAGCCTTTGTTAATGCGCAAAATTATATCGGTACAGAATAAAAAATACATAAACATTTTGTTTGCGATAGAAGCGTTTAAGAAAATGGTAGGCGGCTCCAAGAGGTGCGCCTCAAATCGAAATAACTTTTGACATCGACGCAAACGGTATCGGCAAAAGACAAAGCAAGCGGCAAAGAGTCAAACATCAAAATCACAGGCTCATCAGGTCTAAACGAAGACGAAATCAACAAAATGCTACTAGAAGCCGGAGAGAGCGTAAGTGCGGAAGAAAAAGCTAAGATAGAAGCGGCTGTAAAAGAGCTAGGCGTCTTTTATGAGTTGTTTGCGCCGATAGGATGAAGCAATATCATCGGTTAGCCTCCCCTCCTCCTATTAGTAAGTCGCCATAATAGGCTAAAATCTAAAGGCTTACCCCTTTTGTGTATGCTTGGTTTGAAGGGGTGTTTGTTTGGGTGTTATAGCGGGGGATTGGACAACCCTTGCGGCCCCACAATATACCCCTCAATAGCGCTAGCCGCCGCAATCGCTGAATTTGCCAAATATACCTCAGAAGTTCTAGCCCCCATTCTGCCCACAAAGTTTCTATTTGTAGTAGCTATCGCCTTTTCATTATCGCCCAAAATTCCCATATACCCGCCAAGACATGCGCCGCAAGTAGGGTTTGAGAATACCGCCCCAGCTTCTACGAATATATCCACAAACCCTAGCTTATACGCTTGAAGCGCTATTTTTTGCGTTGCGGGCGTGATGATTAGCCTTACATGTTTGGCTACTTTTTTGCCCTTTAAGATTTTTGCCGCCATTTCAAGATCAGACAACCTTCCGTTGGTGCATGAACCGATAAAGGCTTGGTCTATCTTGATTTTGTCCGCTACCGCTTGGCTTAACGGCTTGCCGTTTGATGGCAAAAATGGATACGCTATCACAGGCTCTAGTGTCGCCACGTCTATTTCGAGCGTTTGGCAATACTCTGCATCTTCGTCTGAGTAAAAATATTGCGGCTCTTTTCTTAGCTTTTTGTCTGCCAAAAACTCTTTTGTTATCTCATCTGCCGCAACGATACCGTTTTTTGCTCCCGCCTCAATAGCCATATTACAAAGGCTAAATCTATCGTCCATCGTCAAATACCCTATCGTATCTCCGGTGAACTCCAAAGCTTTGTACAGCGCTCCGTCCACGCCTATCTTGCGGATTATTTCAAGGATTAGGTCTTTTCCGGTTACATACTCTCTCGGTTTGCCTTTGAAAATGACTTTGATAGTTTCAGGTACTTTGAACCAATTTTCACCTGTTATCATCGTAAACGCTAAGTCTGTGCTTCCCATACCCGTAGAGAACGCCCCAAGCGCGCCGTGTGTACAGGTGTGAGAGTCGGCGCCTATGATGATGTCTCCGGGGACAACCATCCCTTTTTCAGGTAAAAGAGCGTGTTCGATACCCATATCTTTTTCATCAAAGAAGTTGTTCATATTGTGTTTTGCGGCAAAGTCACGGCTGATTCTTGCTTGATTGGCGCTTGCTATGTCTTTTGCGGGAATGAAGTGATCCATAACTATACAAAAACCCTCAGGGTTTGCTAGTTTTGTCGCACCCGACTCTTCAAAAGCTCTGATAGATAGAGGCGTAGTTATGTCGTTGCCTATCGTCATATCGACTTTTACTCTGACTATTTCGCCCGCTTTTACGGCTTTGCCTGCGTGTGCGCTAAATATTTTTTCGGTTATTGTTTGTCCCATTTTATCGCCTTTTGGTGTGCTTATTTGCTGTGATTTTAGCCGATTTTGGCTTTTGCGGGGTGTAATGCAATATCAACTACGCAGACTATCGGGGCGACCCTAAAGATTCTCTCAAAATCTACCAACAAAAAAGCGAAATAAAAAAATTACAGTCACCAGTAAACCCTGGGTAAACAGCTATTGACCGGACTTTGAAGTTTTGTTATTATCTCTTTGCAACTAAAATATAAGAGGTAATTAGAATGAAAAAAAATGGGACACTCCGGTATTGGTGACGGTTTTAGCGGCGGAGCCGGAAATGATAGATATGCGGTCAATTCCGCAGACTACAAAATAGTCGAAAATGCAAGCGAAGGCTCCGATGGCGTATTTACAACAGTCGGCTACACACTTGACGACAACGAGGATTACTCCTCTTTACTTTTTCAAAATCCCCTTTATATCCCCAAACAATATCACATCCTTAAGCGCCGCCGTTTCACACTCGTTTTTGTCGTTAAAGGCTATCCATAGCTCTCCTCTATCAGAAGAGAAGATTTTTTGGTTTATGTATACGACGACATAGCTAACGGCGCTTACCCCTTTAAAAGTCTCTTTTATCTCTTGCAACCTCTCGCCGTTTGGCACAATAAGATCTACTCTGCCGTCTTTTGGATTGGCGCCCACGGCGTGGTATATTTTTTGGCTTCCCAGTTTCATACCTCTAAACTCGTCTGAGATATTAAAATACAGCGTTAGAATATCGTTATCGGCGTAATATTTATTTGGCTCTACGCTTTTATCTACTAATTCGCCATCTTCGTAACTCTCTTTTATTTTTGTTATTTTTTTTGCGGCATGGTCAAAACTATATATTGTGCGCTCAATCTTGTCTGAGTATTGTTTGAGTTGCGTAAATTTTGTAGGTAGATACCCGTTTTTTGTGATTACGCCAAAGCTTTCATACGTCTCTTGCCTATTTCTGCTGAGTAGTTTTGCTAGACCGTTTGTCTTTGCCTCTATTTTTATATGGTAGTTTTGCCCGTTTACGGCAAGTGCGGCTTTTGCGTCGCCAAGTTCTTTAAACCAGCCGTATTCCACATCATAGTCGGCTATTTTTGTAAAACCAAAAAGCGCACTGATTAGTAAAAATAAAAAAACGACGATTTTCATTTTGAGGACTCCTTTTGGGGAAATTTAACCATCTTTTTTGTGATGGTAGTATGAATATTATTTTGGCAATACTGAAAATGTAAAAGTTGCGGAAATATGTTAACGTTTAATTAAGTTAAATTAAATATTATGGCATTATAATTGGAAGAATTACGGCTTTAGCCGATGTTTTTGATGCGTTGGGTTCTGATAGGTGCCATAAGAGGGCGTGGGTTTTGGATAGAATATATGCTTTGTTTCACGAAGAGAGTGGAAGGCATTTTGACCCGAAAGTTGTAAATGCTTTTTTTAATAATTTGGACAAAATCTTACACGTAAGGGAGAGTTTTAAAGATGTATAACCAAACAAAACCGCTACTAAGCCTTGCACTTATAGCCGCCGTATCGTTGTGTGCAGTAGATGTAAAAGCGGCTTCAGGTGCGCAAACGGCAGGAGCTTCGCCTGTATATGAACAAAATCTAAAAAGTGCCGTAGAGGCATTTAACGCTTCAGACTTTGAAAAGTCATATAACCTCTTTTCAGAGCTTTTTGAAATAAAACCAGACGATACGAAGACAAACTTCTACCTAGGTCGCTCCGCTCTTGAAACAAAACGCTACGAAGAGGCTCTCTCCGCTTTTGAGAGGGTGCTTATTATGGAACCGGCTCACATTAGAAGCCGTCTTGAGATGGCTAGGGCGTACTTTGAGCTAAAAGAGTTTGATGCGGCTGAGGCTGAATTTGACAAAGCTCTTGAGACGGAAATGCCAAAAAATGTAAGAGAGCAGATACTTTCATACAAAAAGGCTATAGCGGCTGCTAAGCAAAAACACTTTTTAAGCGGCTATGTAATGCTTGGTCTTGGTTGGGATTCAAATATCAACAACGCCATAGGCTCAAAAGAGTATACAATAGCTAGTCCGCTTGGGGATTTGACGCTACCCGGAGAGAAAGAAAAAAGCGACTACTATCACACTCAAATTTTGGGTCTTAATCATATTTGGAATTTATCAAGCTTGATGGACAGTCTTTTTTGGCAAGACGGTTTTACCGCTTACGCTCAATCTTACCCAAAAAATGCGTCTAGCAGCGCAAGGTATTTTAGCCTAAATGTAGGACCGGGATATAGAACAAAAAGCTATGAAATATCGCTCTCTCTTGCTAGCGACTATCTTGTCTACAACTCCAACTCTCCTTATATGAGAAGCTACTACGCAAGCCCAAAACTCTCATACAAAATAACAGATACGCTAATAGCCGAGGGTATATACACCTATAAAGAAAAAAAATACACAAGAGAGAATAAAGATAGGGACTCAAACTATCAAGAGGCGTATTTGAGTCTAAAAAAACTGTTTCCATCTAACGGCTCTATAGTGACGCTTGGGGTAGCCGGTTCAAGAGAGAAAGCAAAAAATAACAACAGAACAGACGTATCAAACAGCGCCCAAAGATACTCCCTGTCTCTTTATAAACCTATTATCAAAGGTCTTGATATGACCGCCAGCGTCTCTTATAGCCGAACAGAATATGACAATATGGATGTAAACTTTCTAAAAGAGTCAAAAGACTCAGCCTTGATCTATGGGCTTGGCATAATGAAGAGCATCACCAAAAGCTCAATGGTTACGCTAAACGGCTCTTACACGGACAATAAATCAAATATAGATAATAAGGTTTATAACAAAAAAAGCGTAAACCTAAACTATATCTACAACTTCTAAAAGGAGGAGAAAATGCCAGCAAAGAGTCTATTTAGAGCCCTAATAGCCCTAATACTGCTATCTGCATTCGCACTTGCGTCCGTAGGACGTATAAGTGCCGTAAACGGCGAAGTATCCATACAAAGAGGTGCCAAAACAGAGAAAGCCATATCAAGCTTTCAACTTGAAGAAAAAGATGTTATCAAATCAACCACAAACTCCACAGCCCAATTAATCTTCAATGATAAAACAGTTATCACGGTAGGTTCAAACACTACGTTTAAAATAGAAGAGTATCTATTTTCAGAAAAAAACTCCAAGGCTAGATTTAACCTAGGAGAAGGAACTTTTAAAACTATCACGGGCAAAATCGCAAAAGTAGCCCCTGATAAGTTTAAAGTAGAGACAAAGACGGCTACTATTGGGATTAGGGGGACTATCTTTGTAGGAACCATAAACCCTCAAGGTTTTTTAGAGATAGCTTGCCTGAAGGGTGAAATAGACGTTACCCCTGTGATTCCCACTCTGCCTCCTATGATAGTAAAACAAGGACAAATGACAATCGCTACGCCAAGAGGCGTAGAGCGTCCTAGATTTTATACTCCGGCTCAGTTGCAACATATTGAGAGACCTTTGACTGTGCAACCGCGAATTCAAACTCTAAACACCCTTGTGCCATCTTCTGGCTTTACGTTTATAAATCCAATAAACAATTTAAAACCATCGACTCCCGCAGTAACTCAAAACTTTGCAAGTTCTGTAGACGGTGTTGTTGGCGAGATAAAAACAACCGAAAAAACAACAATTGTCAAAAAAGTAGCTGAAACTTGCCAAGCAGGCTACACCGGAACATATCCAAACTGCGTAGCCCCTGCCTGCCAAGCCGGCTATACGGGTACATATCCAAATTGTACGGCCCCGTCTTGCCCAACCGGACACACCGGAACATATCCTAATTGCGTAGCCCCAGCTTGCCCGTCGGGATACACCGGAACATATCCAAATTGCGTAGCCCCGTCTTGCCCAACCGGATACACCGGAGTTTATCCGGCTTGCGTAGCCCCAGCTTGCCCGTCGGGATACACCGGAACATACCCAAATTGTGTAGCTCCGTCTTGCCCAACCGGATACACCGGAACATATCCTAATTGCGTGGCCCCGTCTTGCCCAACCGGATACACCGGAGTTTATCCGGCTTGCGTAGCCCCAGCTTGCCCGTCGGGATACACCGGAACATATCCAAATTGCGTAGCCCCGTCTTGCCCAACCGGATACACCGGAGTTTATCCGGCTTGCGTAGCCCCAGCTTGCCCGTCGGGATACGCCGGAACATATCCAAATTGCGTAGCCCCAGCTTGCCCGTCGGGATACACCGGAGTTTATCCGGCTTGCGTAGCCCCAGCTTGCCCGTCGGGATACACCGGAACATATCCAAGTTGTGTGGCTCCACCTCCGACTTGCCCTGCCGGAACAAGCGGGACTGCTCCTTATTGTATTCCTACGGCAACGGTTACCAGCGCATCTATTTTAGCTCTCAACGGGCTATATATAGCGCCATCTTGCTCGGCTGGAACAAGCTTTCCTTTGATTGCAAACTTCTCTCAACGCAGAGTCGCAAATATAGGCGCCGTATTAAACGCCAACAATAGCATAGATAGTGTATTTGCGGAAAGCTCTATCAATACGAGCGGTGCGGACGCTACCCTATACCCTGTTTCTGGGGTCGGATTTATAAACGGCTCTTCCGTAGACGCTAGCATGGATGCTACAAGCTCGTTTAAGGGTGATACGGCGACCGCATTTTTTCTCGATATTACCGGAGCCTCCGCTAGGATTTACGGTCCAATCCTTCCTATGTCTAGCGGACACAATATAGCCGCCGTATACGGAACAGACTATAACGTCTCCGGTAACTATGCCCTTACAGGTCATTCGGTAGGCTATCAGATAGAAAAAACAAAATTAGGCGACCTAAATACGACAAGCGTCGGTAAAGCTCTTCCGGTAGGCACAATGACGATGACGGGCTCTTTTGCTACCGGAGCGGTTGCGTCCACTACGATAATGAGCATAGACTCGGATAACTTAACGATAGGCGCTTCGTCTACGCTTCTTAGCGAGGACTTTTTGGGTTCTACTTTTGCCGCTACTGCGGGCGGTATTACCGATTACAACGCTTCGGCTTACAATGTAGACTCTGCAAAATCGTACATGGTATCTATGCCGGATAAATTTAACGGCTCTAGCTGGGAAACTAGCGACGATTACTCCTCGTGGGGGTATTGGAAGTCGGAAGCCTCCGGTCAAGATTTGGCTCACTTTGGATTTTGGGTGGGAGGTGTCAAAACTGCTCAAGCCGAGATAGACGCTTTAATAGCGGGTTCAAATACCACATATAACTATACCGGTCATGTAATGGGAGCAGTACTTCCTACGGCCGGAGGGGCGATAGAACTTATCTCTATGAACTCCACAAACAACGCAACTTTAAATATAACATTTGGTAGTGCGGCTAGCTCTATTACTGGAAATATAAACTTTGGCACTTTAGGCGGACAAACATGGACGATAGCTCTTTCTGGTTCATCTGGTGCAAGTACCTTTAACGTAACCTCTAGCACTAGTAGTTTCGATATTCCGTCTGGGGGTATTAGTGGAACTGGCGGAGCGGACACTATAAGCGGAGGAACATTAACCGGTAAATTCTACGGTCCAGGCATAAAAAGCGTAGGCGGTGCATTTAACGCCGATACCGCATATCACAAAGCTTCGGGGGTATTTAAAGCCACAAGACCATAAACTGCAAAATAGTAGAGGTGTCGCCATAGATGTTAAAAAATTTAAAAAACTACTTTGTGGTAGGGCTTGGGATATTTATCTTGGGTGTTGCGTCATACTTTTATCTACCAAAAAGTGTACAGGTTTTCGATGATAAGTTTAGAGATCTTATGTTTGTCTTTAGGGGCGCCCAGCCGCCCTCAAAAGATGTCGTAATCGTAGATATTGACGAAAGAAGCCTAAAAGAGCTAGGGCAGTGGCCGTGGAGTAGAAATAAGTTTGCCAAACTTATAGACAATTTGACAAAAAACGGAGTAGGCGCTGTGGGTCTGGATATTGTGTTTGCCGAGCCGGACAACTCCTCTCCGGCAAAAGTACTAAAAGAGATAGGTAAAGATGCGACAGACGCTCCCGATTATGACAAGATAGCCGCGGCTTCGATTGGGGCGTCGCCTACGATTTTGGGGTATGTGTTTGCCATGGCGGATGACGGCGTCAAACCCGGGGCCGCTCCATCAATATCTTGTATTGTAGCTGAAAAAAATAAGCCCGAACATGAGTTTTTGGTTCATGCATATAGGGCTATTATGAATATTCCAGTTATTCAGGAGGCGGGTTTTTCAAGCGGGTTTTTTAATACCATACCAGACTCTGACGGTATAGTTCGTTCTATTCCAATGGCTATAAGGTATGAGGGCGTCGTCTATCCGTCATTGTCTCTTGAAATGATAAGAGCCGCAAGCGGAGTAAAAAAGATAGAGGTGTATTACGACGAGGTCGGTGTAAAAGGGTTGGTTGTAGGTGATATTGAGCTGCCTACAGATAGATTTGGCAGGTTGCTTGTAAACTACAGAGGTCCGGCTAGAACATTTAAATACATATCAGCCGTTGACGTATACAGTGGCAAAGTAGGCAAAAAAGAGCTAGAGGGTAAATTTGTGCTTATAGGTACATCCGCCGCAGGACTCTCTGACCTTAGAGCTACGCCTTTTGATTCTGTGTATCCGGGAGTTGAGGCGCATGCAAATGCACTTGATAATATCCTAAACCAAAACTTTTTATACAGACCATCATGGGCCGAGGGCGCCAATGTGGTCATTATCTTCCTTGGCGTAGCCATAACGGTGTTGGTGACGTCTTATGCTAGCGCAGGGATTTCAGTAGTGCTGTTTTTAATTCTTGTGAGTTCGTTTTTTGGTTTTACATACTATATGCTGTTTTTCAAAGGCGTGGTTCTTAATATCCTGTTTCCGACGCTATCAATGTTTCTTGCTTTTGTCTCCTTGACGCTTACAAACTACTTTTTGGAAAATCGTCAAAAGAAGTTTATCAAAGCCAAATTTGCAAAAAAAGTCTCTCCCGCCGTCGTGGAAGACCTCTTAAAGCACTCAAATATGAATAGTTTTGAGATTAAAGAGAAGTTTGTGACTATCTTCTTTAGCGACATTAGAGGCTTTACGACGCTCTCAGAGGTGATGGGAAGCCCAAAGGCTCTAATTGAGCTTTTAAATGAGTATATGACCCCTATGGTTGATATTATCGTGGAGAGCAAGGGAACCGTAGATAAGTTTATCGGCGATGCGATTATGGCGTATTGGAATGCTCCAAACGAGGTATTAAACCACGAAGACGCCGCCGTAACATCCGCCGTCAAGCAGATAAAAGCCCTTAAAGAGTTAAATGAGAGGCTATTAAAAGAGGGCAAGCCAACAATAGCAATAGGAATAGGAATTAATACGGGCGATGTAACGGTTGGGGAGATGGGTTCGTATGGTAGAGCGGACTACACAATCATCGGCGACCCCGTCAATCTAGCCTCAAGGCTTGAGGGACTCAATAAACCATACCACTCTCATATCATCATTAGCGAGTTTACAAAAGCTGGATTAAAGCAAGAATATGTGATAAGAGAGTTAGACCTTGTAAAAGTAAAAGGCAAAAACGAACCTGTGGAAATATTTGAGGTGCTTGACTTTGGAATCCCTAACGCTGAGTTTTTACAAGAGTACGGCAAATACAAAGAGGCGTTGGGACTTTACAAAAATAGTCGCTTTAACGAGGCTCTTGAAATTTTAAAAGAGCTGTTCGCAAAAACAAATACTTATCTTTACTCTGTGTACATAGAGAGATGCGAACACTTTATAGCAAATCCGCCTGAGAATTTTGACGGCGTCTTTACGTTTACAACTAAATAAATTGGGGCGGTCATGGAATATATAGAGGTTTTAGGAGCTTTTGGCGGTAGGTGCGCGGGTAAGAATACAACCTGCTTTCATATAGCAAACAATATTACGATAGACGCCGGAAATATTGTAGTGCCGCTTGCCAAAAGAGCTGTTGCAATAGAGCATATTTTTTTGAGCCACTCGCATTTGGATCATGTGCTTGATATAGCTTTTTTGATAGACGCATTTTATGCGATAAAAACAAAACCATTGAATATCTACGGGCTTAAAGAGTCAATAGATGATTTAAAAGAGCATATACTAAACTGGAAGATATGGCCCGATTTTTCACAACTTGATTTGATAGACAAATCGAGTAAATCTATTATTTTTCATGAGCTTAAAGCCGGAGATGTCTTTAATATCTCAAATCTTACCATTGAGCCATTTTTGACATGCCATACCATCCCTAGTTGCGGATATAAGATTACAAAAGATGGGGTTAATACGGTTATTACATGCGATACAGGTGTTTGTGACAATGTACTTAAAGTCATTGAGGAGTGCGCAAATCTAAAAAATCTGATTATAGAGTGTTCTTTTCCATCTAGGTTTAAAAAACTAGCATTTGATAGTAGTCATCTTACGCCGTCTCTTTTGGAAGATGAACTAAAAAAATTATCAAAAATAGACTTTAACATATACATAAACCATTTAAAGCCTTTTTATATACCTGAAATAATTCATGAAATAAAAGCTATAGATATTTTAAGAGACGCCGTCGTATTAGAGGACGGCTATAGAATATACTATTAAATCCTCTGATTAATTCTCATATTTTAGGCAAAGCCCAAAATGAGATCTTCATATCAAGAGGGCTCTTGTGGCTAGTCGCTCTTGAAAATTCATGTTTAATCAGAGAGGTCTATTAAACCAACCCTTTACAAAAACACCCATTCGATTATTTACCATTCCGCACTCCTATGGATGTGTAGTCGGATGATACGAGTCGCATATAGAGCCTTTGCTTGCGGTATTGTTGGCTTTAAAGCAAAAATTGCTCTGAAAAATGTTGAAGTTTTTTGTATAACCGACTTTCCACGCTCTTGTGTATAAAACCTCTCCTCTCCGGCGAATGTGGGTAGCCTTAAAAAAAAAGGGGGGGGGCAAGAGACATAAATGTCCCTTGCCGCAAATAATGGATGGTCTCGACTATAATACTTTTTAATCTTTTAATTGCGCCCCAAAACTACCGCCGCCGCCTCTAAAGCCCCACCTGCCACATAAGAAGCCTTTGTGTTCTCCTCGTCTATCTCATGCCCGCTTCGCACAAGTATCGTATTTGGCACTCCCGCCGCTAGAGCCGCTTTTATATCTCCCTCTTTGTCGCCTATCATCCATGAGCCGCTCATATCTATATCAAACTCCTCTTTTGCCGCAAGAAGCATTCCTGGGCGGGGTTTTCGGCAGTTGCACTCATCGTTTGGGGTGTGGGGGCAGTGGTAAGTTTTGGCGATTTTGGCTCCGTTTTTTTCAAACTCTTTCTCCATGTGCTCGGTTACTTTTTTAAAATCATCGTTTGTGTAGTAGCCTCGTCCCATACCTGATTGATTTGTCACCACTATAAGCAGATACCCTTTTTCATATAGGCTTTTTACCGCCTCCAACACGCTGGGTAAAAACTCAAAATCCTCTATTTTGTGAACATAATCTTTTTCGACGTTGATTACGCCGTCCCTATCCAAAAATACCGCTTTTTTCTTTTTCATAAATCAAATCCTTGTCAGAAATGTTACATTTTCGTATTATCTTTATCAAATCATATTTGTCATAATCAAAGCTTTTAGCTCTATCCACAAGGAGATTTCGTATTGTTTAGGCAATTGCCCTATCCGCATTTAGCGTCTTAACTTCATCTTTTATCGCAATTATATCTATTTTTGGACACTCGTATGTCATAGAAAATATAAACTCATCGCTAAGCGCCAAAATATATGAGACAGACGAGCGGAGAAGGAGACCTTACAAAAAACTCAAAAGACGAACCTAGAGAGATGTGTGGTTTTGCGGACGCATTTATAGGAAAAACGCAACTTAATCAGCCTTACAGATGGATAAAGCCAAAATAATACTAGAGAGGCTCTCAAAAGACTCCGCGCAATATGCAAAAGAGGCAAAAGAAACCGAAGAAGAAGAAGTAGTGCGCATTAATGAAATCTCATTTGAAAACGCTAGAAGTATTGAGGAGATTGTAGCCGTCGCAAGCAGACTTGCGCAAAACGAATCTGTATTAAACGAAAAACTTAACACATTTAAGACGTAAAAATTGCATAATTGTTTGAAATCGACTATAATTGCAAACATGTTTTATAAATATAGAGGTTTTGGCTATGATTAATAAAAAAGTGACAAATCAAGAGATTCTTACTAGTATGAGTATATCGTTTGGGGTAAACTCCAACAAAACTCTTCTTTCATATTTGGAGAAAATTCCAATAGGGGCACTCTCTGCGACTAGAAGTATACCCTTTGACGTGTACGCACAGGTTGCGAGCGATGATGAAGACGACCGAGAGGAGCCAAAAGCCGCCGTTGTATGCCCAAGAAATCGTACGCTCTTAAGAGAGCAGATAGGTGCGCTAAAAGAAAGGGGTATTGCTGTTTATGTCCATAAAAGCGACATAGATGAGTTCAAAAAATATCTAAAAGAGTCCGTCAAGGGTATATCCAAAAATAAAGATATAGATAGAAAAGAGAAATCCTTGATACTCTCCTCCACGGCGGCTATGGTTATGAGCGAACTATTTGAAAATGCGGAGTCCAAAGAGGTTATAGAGGATTCAAAACTCCTTGCGGCAGAGATGTTGGATGATATTATGCGAGATAATACCGCCTTTTTGTCTATGGTGAGCGTATTGTCGCACGATTACTACACATACAGTCACTGTGTAAACGTTTGCGTCTACTCGGTTTCGATAGGCAAAAAGCTTGGTATACGAGGCTCTCGCGTAGAAGAGTTGGCGCACGGGGCGATTTTGCACGACCTTGGGAAAGCGCACATAGACCCGCTCATACTAAACAAGCAAGGCAAACTTACGGTAGAAGAGTTTGAGGTTATGAAAACTCATCCGGATGAGGGCGTAAACATATTGTCTACCATGGGCGAGAAAAATCAAAATGTTTTGGATTCTGTGCATTTTCACCATGAAAAAGTGGATGCAAGCGGCTATCCAAAAGCACTTCGCAAGGAGACTCTTCCTCTTTTGGCTCAAATAATCGCAGTCGCCGATATATTTGACGCTTTGACCACAAAAAGAAGCTATAAAGAAGCTATGAGCTCTTTTGCCGCTATCGCTTTAATGAAAGAGAGTATGGCTGGAGGGCTTAACGAAGACGCTCTTGGGGCTCTTGTTCAGAGTTTTCATGTCGCCCCAAGAAGACCGAAAGGGTTGTCTTCTTAGCTGTTTGATTGACGAAGTAAAAAAGCTTGAGGGGGGGGGGGCGATGTAAAACGGCTACGCATCTACGGTAATATCTCGACTTTGACCTTGTCTTTAAAATGCGAAAAATCTCTGTCAAAAGTTAAAATTTTAAGGTTAAAAACCTGAGCTGTAGCAGCTATCCAAATATCGTTTTCAGGTATTGGTCTGCCGATAGTTTTCAGATAAAACCTAAGCTCGCCATAGCTTATGGATACTGTTTTATCTATGCTTATCACATTGCAAGTATCAAAAAAAAGAGTCATACAGCAATCTATTTTTATCTTTTTGCAGAGAGTTGTTGGCACCATAGCACATTTCGCCGACGCTTATACAAGACACAAAAAGCTCTCTTTGACCAGATAATTTTTCCAATATTTTTGTGTCGCCTTTTAAGAAAGCTATAATTAGACCTCTCCTAAAACCTATGTCAATTTCATTGACATTCACCCGTTACGATATATGCTCACGCTAAAAATTTATAGTTACAATAAGTAGCTAAAAATTTTTAGCGTAAACATCTACCACAACGATGCAAACGCCACTAAAAACGAATAGGTTTTAGGAGAGGTCTATTGTATTCGTATCCAAAAGATAACTCATTTCCAGCCATCTAAATCAATTTTTCTGCATTCGCTAGTTGCATTTTGGATAGCTATTGTATCGTCGCCTTTAGCGCTTGCAAAATATTCCATAAAACTCTTACGCTCAGCGTTGTTTTTGCTTGGCATAATTATTATTTCAACATACTTTGAGGCGATTTCTACCAATTGTTCATACGGTATAAAAATGCCTTTTTGATCTATCGTAGTTTCAAAACGTAAAGCAGTCATAATCAAGCGCCTTATTTACTCTTTTAGCCATTATAGCTCAAAAATTGATGAAAAAACCACGCTTTTAAGAGTCTATTTGTTTAGCCCCCTAAACTTCAGGCACTCTTTTGTTTAACATTTATGCTGTATATATTGGCTAATTCAACATTTAAATCAGACTTTTGTACAATTTCTCTTACATGCTGGTTTGTACTGGCATTAGAGGTCAGGGGGCAGGCTCTTGCTGTGTTCGGTTTCTCTTACATGCTGGTTTGTACTAGCATTAGAGTGATAGATTTGACACATCTTTGAAATCCTTTTTTGGTTTAAAGATTTTACTTGATTGTTATTTGTCTATCGCCTATATTTATGAAACTAGGCAACTATGGCGTGGTGAAACTGGACATCAAATATATAATGCGCCCATGTCTTCTTAAAAATAAAATTATAAGGAAAGCGTATGAGACAAATCTCGGTATTAATCATCGGACTAGGTAGAATGGGCGGTAGATTTTTTGACAAGCTATCTGCGGTACACAACGATAAAGTAAAAATTGTCGGCGTTTGCGAAACAAAAGAGAATAACCCAATCGTACAAGAGGCTGTAAGCCTTGGAATACCATACTACAAAAACTACGAAGACGCTATAAATGAGCTTGGCGAAAGCATAGACATCATCATGGATACCTCAAACCATCCGGAAATCAAACAGACGATAAGAAAGTTACTGCAAAAAACAGACAACCATCGCACCGTTCTCATACCGCTAGTCGTCGATTATCTGATGTGGTATATGCTTCCAGAAGAAGAGCCGATACCGCAAGACCATTTGGAAATTGGATATTAAAAGTCATATAGACTGATGTTACGAGCCAATACGAGCAAAGCCCGCATCCCTCATTCCCACTCTCCGAGTGGGAACGCATACAATTCACCCACAAAACAACCACAAAGCGCAACTGTTTAGTCCCCTAAACATCTATTTATGTTTTAAATTATAAGGTGCCCTTTGCTGCGCTTAGCACAGTTTCTAAAGACAACACAAAAGGCGTAAGCGCAGAAAAACTAGAAGATATAAAACCAATATTTGAGTGAGCTATCAAAAACAGCGAAGCCAAAATAGTAGACCTCTCCTAAAACCTATTCGTTTTTAGTGGCGTTTGCATCGTTGTGGTAGATGTTTACGCTAAAAATTTTTAGCGTGAGCATATATCGTAACGGGTGAATGTCAATGAAATTGACATAGGTTTTAGGAGAGGTCTAATATAAATGACTACAAATTTAACGTAGAACATAACTGCTTGGAGATTGGCGGCGAGGCTATGATATTTCACTGCCACCACTGCATTAAAAAACAGCATGGCGCAAGGGTTAAACGCCGATGCGCTAGACGCTTTAACGATTAGTTTTAAGCCGTCTTCTTCTAGCTTTAAAGGTTTGCCCCTGTAGGTATAAAGCCGTCTATAAAAGCCTTTCTTTGATATACTATAAAATATTGCGCACTAAGTCTGTCACATTACGATACTCACAGGGAGCTGGAAAATGGCTAAGTCGAATCTTTTTCTTAAGGCGATGGCACTTGTAGTTGGTATAATTGGCGTATATACGATTATTATTTTGTTTTTTGCATTACCAAAAATCGATAGAAGCATCCAGTCGCTAGAAGAGAGAAACGGCAGAGAGGTACTTCACGGACTAGTGTTGCTAACAAAAAATATATCAAAAGAGATTGACGATTTTAAAAAAGTTTCGCGAGAAAGACATAAAAACCAACTAAAAAACCTTACCAACAGTATATGGTCGCTAGTGTATGTCGAATATAATATCTCCTCCTCCGATGAAAATAAAAAATCTACGCTAAAAAAACTTAGTAAGCTCAGATACGACGGCGACAACTATTTTTTTGCCAGCGACTACTCTAGCGTCTTAATCTCTCATCCATCAATTCAAGACAAAGATATGTCTCAGGTAAAAGACATCAAAAACAACCTTGTTGTTCCGCCTATGGTAGAGATTGCCAGAAAAGAGGGAAGCGGATTTTATAGCTACTGGTGGAAGAAAAACAATAACGACCCAACGCCATATGAGAAGCTCACGTTTTCAAAAAATTTTCCTCAGTGGAGCATGGTGGTGGGTACCGGCGTATATATCGACGATATAGAAAAAGGGGTTGAAAAAAGAAAAATAGAACTGATGGAGCAATTAAGAGATATTGTAAAAACTACAAAAATAGGCGCTTCTGGTTATTTGTATATATTTGACGGCAATGGAGAGATGCTGATTCACCCAAATTGGCAAAAAGATAAAACAATGAAAGGGCTTAAAAATCCGTCAACGGGACGCGATATTTTCGATGATCTAGTGCAAGCGTCTAAAACTTCAAAAGAACTCTACTACAAGTGGGATAGCCCAAACGACAAAAATAATTATATTTACGACAAGGTTTCGTGGATAGAGTATGTACCAGAATTAGACTGGTATATATGCTCCTCCGCGTATGTCAGCGAATTTAAAGAGTCTTCGTCTTACATCAAAAGCTTTATCATCTGGTTGTCGCTATTTATGCTTTTCGTGGTTCTAACGTATAGCTACATATTTTTAAAAAATCTGCTTCAGCCGATTTCCAAAATCTCTGAACTCTCCACAAGAGTAGCAAACGGAGATTATGGCGCAAAATCGCCTTTTGTGGACAGAAAAGACGAGATAGGGCATCTATCCAAATCGTTTAACGCCATGGTGGATACAATCAAAGACAATATAGAAAATCTTGACGAAAAAGTAAGAGAAAAAACCTCAGAACTTACGATAGAAAAACAAAAAGCCGAAGAAGCCACAAAAGCAAAATCAGAATTCTTAGCAAACATGAGTCACGAAATAAGAACGCCAATGAACGGCATCATAGGCATGAGCCACTTAGCTTTGCAAACCGACCTAAACGATAGGCAAAAAAACTATATTCAAAAGATAGACAACTCCGCAAAATCTCTTCTAGGTATCATCAACGACATACTAGATTTTTCAAAAATAGAAGCGGGGAAGCTTGTTATGGACGTAATAGAGTTTGAGCTGTTTAAGGCTATTGACAGCGTAATTAATCTAATAGAGTTTAAGACGCACGAAAAAAACTTAGAGCTGATTGTAAGTTACGGTAAAGGCGTTGGAAAGATATTTTATGGCGACCCGCTTAGAATTTCTCAAATTTTGACAAACCTGCTTGGAAACGCCGTTAAATTCACAGAGCATGGCGAAATAGGCGTTTATGTTACAAGAGTCGGTGAAGATAGACTAAGATTTGAGGTCAAAGACACAGGGATTGGACTCTCATCAGAGCAGGCCGATAGACTTTTTCAATCTTTTTCACAAGCAGATGGAAGCACTACAAGAAAATACGGCGGAACCGGACTTGGGCTTACCATCTCAAAACAGCTTGTGGAGCTTATGAATGGCAAAATATGGGTGGAGAGCGAAAAAGGAGTCGGAAGTAGCTTTATTTTTGAGATTGAGTTAAAACAGGTTGACAATCAAGAGGGTAAATATCATCAGTTTGATAATAAAAAAGTTCTAATAGTAGACGACAACGAGACATGGCAAGAGATACTATCGGCACTACTCGAGAACTTTGGCTTTAGCGTTGTCGTCGCAAAAGGCGGAGAACACGCCTTGCAGATAATCGGAGGTTGCGATAACAGCTATGACCTTATTTTGATGGATTGGAATATGCCGGGCATTGACGGCATAGAGACCACCAAAAAATTAAAAGAGGCGTGCGCTCTTAAAACGCCTACTATTATCATGGTAAGTTCGTTTAGACAAGAGAGTATTGTCAAGCTGGCAAAGGGCGTAGGCATAGATCTATTTTTACAAAAACCTATCAACCCATCAATGCTTTATAATATATTGGCCGGTCTCTTTTTGGAAGATGTGTTTTACTCGTTTGTGCAGACAAAAGAGCAGAGTAACGGCAAAATAGATATTGCCTTGCTCTCAGGCTCAAGAATTCTTCTAACCGAGGATAACACAACCAACCAAGAGATTATTTTGGGACTACTTGAGGGAAGTGGGATAGATATTGATACGGCGTATAACGGACAAGAAGCTGTTGATAAATTTAAGCAAAACAGATACGAGCTTATTTTGATGGATATTCAGATGCCTATCATGGACGGGTATGAGGCGACAAAACTAATAAGAGAGCTTGACAACCTAGTTCCAATAGTCGCTCTAACTGCAAACGCCATGAAAGAGGACGCAGAGAGAACAAAAAACGCAGGAATGAACGCACATCTCAATAAACCCATAGAGGTTGAAAAATTATACTCGGTACTACTAGAGTTTATCTCAAAAAAAGTAACTAGCGATAAGATGATAAAGAGCGCCAAAGACGAGCTTGCAATACCAGATTTTCAGTATATTGACGCATCTCTCGGGCTATCTCTTTTGGGCGGTAATAAAAAACTCTATCTGAGGGTGCTTAACAATTTTTATGAGGATTACGCAGAGCTTAGATTAGAGAATATGAACGACAATGATTTTAAAAGAGCGGCGCATACGATAAAGGGGCTTGCGGCAAATATAGGAGCCTCCTCCTTGGAACAAATCGCCGCCGAGCTTGAGAGTACCGGTAATAGGGATTTGACGCCTGATTTTTATACCGAACTTACAAAGATTATCGACGAAATTGGCTCCAAACTGATCACAACGACAAAAGAGCCAAAAACAGCGGGGGAGTCTATTGATATAAAAAAACGAAACGAGCTCTTTTTGGCTTTGAAAGACGCTATAGAGAGCAAGAGACCAAAAAAATATCAACCTATAATGGACGAGATAAGCACATACTCTCTTTGCGAAGAAGATGCGGCTAGCTTTGAGAAAATCAAAAGCTTGGTTGGTAAATATAAATTTAATGAGGCGTTGAAGGAGATTGGGGGTTGATGCAAAATAGTGGAAATACAATACTGATTGTTGACGATACCGAAACAAACATAGATATTTTAGTTGAGTTGCTTGGCGACGAGTATGATATTTTGGTTGCTTTGGATGGTAAAAGCGCATTGGAGATTGCCAAAGAAGAGATAGTTGATCTGATTTTGCTTGATATTATGATGCCTGAGATGAGCGGCTTTGAAGTGTGTGAGGAACTAAAAAAAGATGATAAAACACGCGATATTCCGGTTATTTTTATTACCGCAAAGAGCGATGACGACTCCATAGACGAGGCGTACAAGGTTGGCGGCATAGACTATGTGCTAAAGCCGTTTCGACCAAGAGAGCTTAGGGTGAGAGTCAAGACGCAACTAAGACTAAAAGCACTTAGCTCTTTTTTTGAGTCCGCTCAGGGTAAAATGTAGGCATGCGTTAAAAATTATGTTGGAGAAAAAATGAAACGATATATAAAAAAGATTTCGCAAATTTCCGCGTTTGGCTCTATGGCTGTGCTTGCGGCTTTGGCTTTGAGTGGTTGTGAGGAAAAACCAAAAGAGCAACCCGCCGCCGCAGGCTCCTCTGTGGCTGAGGCATCCAAGGCGCAAGGGCAGTTTCTTGTAATCCAAGAAATTGCAAAAGATAAATATAAGGTTGTCGAGCAGTACCCTGCAAATGGCCCAAGCCGCGCTATACTAAAAGAGATGAACGGCACAGAGAAGCTTCTAAGCGAAGAGGAGCTAAAAAAACTAGCCGAAGTTGAGGCAAAAAAAGTAGAAAACAACACCTCAAATCTTACAAAAGAAAACTCCACACAGATGCACGGCGGCGGTATGAGTCTTGGCGAGACGATACTAGCCTCAGCGGCGGGCGCTCTTATCGGCGGCTATATAGCAAACAAACTTTTTAATAATCAGAATTTTCAAAATAATCAGCGCATGAATACGCCAAGTCAAATGAGCCAACCGGTAAATAAAGCTCCATCGGCCGCTAGTTCGGCGGCAAGTACGGGAGCAAAACCTCAAAGCGGATTTTTCAAACAAACGCCCGCTCAAGCGCCGGCGACTCCAAGCGGCTCTCCAAGCTCTTCCTCTTCAAGTTCCTCCTCGGGCTCTAGCGGCTCAAAAAGCTCTGGGGGTTAAAAAATGCCAAAACTAATAAACGTGCAACCTTTGCCAAAAGAGGTGCTAGAAGAGATTGGTTTTTATTGGCATACGGATGTTGATAATAGCGACTATATTGCGGATAGTATGATAGAGGTGAGCGAAGCGGAAGCGGAGGCGTATTACAAAGCGGCAAACGAGATATACGATATGTTTGTCGAGGCGGGCGAGTATGTGATAAAAAACAACCTTTTTCATGAGATAGGCGTACCGTTTAACTTAGTAGAAGCTATTAAGCTCTCATGGGAGAGCGACGTGCATTGGCACCTATACGGCAGATTTGATTTTGCGGGCGGAATTGACGGAAAACCGATAAAACTGTTGGAGTTTAATGCCGACACTCCTACGGCTGTATTTGAGACCGCCATTATCCAATGGGCTCTTGCTAGACAAAACGGCTTCAGTGAAGCTTCGCAGTTTAATAATCTTTTTGAAGTGCTAAAAGCTAATTTTAAAAGAGTTGTAACGCTTGACGAAGACGTTGAGGAGTTTGAGCGTATTTATGACGGTTGGCGAATACTATTTTCGGCGGTAAGAGGCTCTAAAGAGGAAGAAAGTACAGTTAAATTTTTGCAACAAACGGCGCACGAAGCTGGTTGGACGACTGGATTTACATATATGGACGAGGTCGGATTTGACCAAGACCACGGTGTGTTTGACGAAAACGGCGACAAGTATGAGTTTTGGTTTAAGCTCTATCCCTGGGAGGAGATCGCGATAAACGAAGGCGTGCTGTTAGAACAACTAACCAATATGATAAAAAACCAAACAAGCATCTTTCTAAATCCGCCATACGCTGCGATGTTTCACTCAAAAGGGATGTTGCCGATTTTAAAACAACTTTTTCCAAACAGCCCATATCTACTTGACGCATCGTTTGAGCCGCTAAAGAATAAGAGCTATGTTGAAAAAAAATGCTTCTCAAGAGAGGGCGAAAACGTCAAAATAGTAGACGTAAATGGAGCGATAATAGCGCAAAAAGACGGCGTATATGGAAATTCAAAAAGTGTATACCAAGAGTATGTAGAACTCCCTAGCGACACCGTAGGCGCACACTATCAAGCGGGTGTGTTTTATGCATACGAGGGCGCAGGGCTTGGCTTTAGAAAAGGCGGTAAGATACTTGATAATATGAGTAAGTTTGTGGGGCATGTTATGGTTGGTGAGAGCTAAGACGCATACGCTATTTTTGATATAAACTTTAGATAAGGCGGACGCAAATGCAAAAAACCAGAGTTGACGATATGCTAATAGAGATGATAAGTCCAAAAGTCAAAGAGATAGAAGAGAAGTTTGGGCAGGGCATAGGGCTTACGTGTCCAGTTTCACCACGTTATAGTTGCCTAGTTTCATAAATACAAGCAAT
>DZAX01000011.1 GCA_022729705.1 Helicobacter cetorum
TCACTATCTCAATGGATGGGAAGGGAAGAGCTACTGACAATATTTGTATTGAGAGGTTCTGGAGAAGCGCTAAGGTTGAAAAGATTTATTTGAATGAGTATGATAGGGTGTCAACTTTAAAAGATGATGTGAAAGAGTATATTGAATTTTATAACAACAAAAGATTTCATGAAACTTTAGATTACAAAAAACCTATGAATGTTTATTATGATAGTTTAAAAATAAATGATGAAAATTTCAATAAACAAATTGAAAATATAGCGTAAAGTAACATATGTTAAAGGGAATAAGATTTTTTAGAATGTTGTCTTGACAATTTGGGGGATTATATTATTGGGGCATGTAGACATTAAGACAACGCAGATTTATGCAAAGTCAAACGAAACCGCAAAACGAGACGCTATATATAAAGCGTTTTTATAGCCAATCGTTTTGCTCATCTTTGGCGTACTATCAAGTCTTAAAAGCACAAATTTTACTGCTTAGCTCTTTTGTTAGAAGCGATAGATACTCTCCGGCGCTTGCCACTTTTTGGACTGTTTTTACATTTTTATACGATAGTTCATTTGCAGATTGTAGCTGTTTGGATATTTCAGAAGCCAAAACGCCTATCCGCCTCAAATCTCCGGAGTCTGGATTTGCATTTATCATAATCTCTCTCATTAGCGCAAGCGTCATATGTATCTTCTCTTCAACGTCTATAGAGGCGTCTGAGAGTCTTGAAGCATCGTTTGCGTTTTCTCTCATCATTTTTGAGGACTCCTCTACTCCGCCTACAATTGTCGCTACTGTGGCGTTAATATCGGTTAGACTTTTTTGTGTCTTTTCTGCCAACTTTCGAACCTCGTCCGCAACCACCGCAAAACCGCGTCCGGCTTCTCCCGCCCTAGCCGCTTCTATGGCGGCGTTAAGGGCTAATAAGTTTGTTTGATCGGCAATATCTTGAATAACAGTTATAATATTTCTGACCTTTGCGGCATGTTTTGCTAGACGCTCCAACTTCTCTGAAAGCTCTAGTTGCTCGACCGAATTTGAACGTATGCTTTGAGCCATCTCCAAAGTAATTTGTCCAGCTTTACCAAGTTCATCGTTGGCTTTTAAGATACCATTAAAAGATTTTGTATTTTGTCTCTCTCCGACTTCTACGGTTTTGTCTATTTCGCCGCCCATCTTGGCGAGTGAACTTATAAGTCGCATCTCTTCGTCAACTACTTCTCCCATTTGAGTAGAAGCGGCGCTTAGTTCGTTTGAGATTTTTGTATTTTTTTGAGACGAATCTTTTGCATCCGCAATAACACATCTTATATTGTCTAAAAGATCAAAAACACTATTCGATATAAGTGAAAGCTCATCGTTGGCGTCACTTTTTTTAGACATAGTAAGATCTTTTGTTTCGGCTATTATTTGCATATCATTTTTAAGTTTATCAACAGTTTTAAGTATGCTTCTAATTACGACAAACACCAATATCGCAACCAAAATAAGACCTATGATATATACTCCGATCGGTGCTGTCATAGATAGTATATAGGCCGTCTCTTTATCTTTATACAATTTTGTAGCTTTTTGGATTTGCATAGACATCATGCTGTTCATTATTGGCAGAACCGGATCTACAGAGTATGGCATATCGCTCTCTGCGTAATCAAGCAAAGAGGAGAAATCTTTTGTCTTTGCGGCTTCATTTAGCTGACCTAACCCTTGCTTAATGGAAGTTGAAAGTTTTTCTAGTTCCGCCATATCTTTTTTTTCAGACTCCGAAGTCATTGAGGCTTTTATCTTGGCAAGCATGCCGTTTATTTTTGAGTCGCTATTTTCTAGTATTTTTGCAAGTTTGCCAAAGTCTCCCCTGCCCTCTTTTATCTCTAAAACACTTTTTTTAATCTCAACTTCATAATATTCTTTTAGCAGTCGCATAGTCTCAAGAGGATTTACACTCTCTTTATACATTTTGTCTATAGAGTTATTAAGCACATAGATACCAGCATAGCCGGACATTAGCGCACTGATGGCAAGAATCTGAGAAACCAATACAATTGTAAATATTTTTTTTCTTATAGAAAGATGCGATAAAAGCTTCATAGAACCCGCCCCTGTGCATAATTAATTTCTAACGCAAAATTATACAATATGAAATAAATAAGTTTGCCAATTTTTTACAAATAATGGGATAAATTGTTTAGTCTCTCAATCTTGCGGCATAATACACAAACACCTAGTGGAGGCTAATTTGAATTTTTCAACCTAAAACCAAAAGACAAAACAACTAAACTGGACATATAACCAACTCTACTTAAGCAAATTCCAAGGCTCCTCCGACTTCTCCTTTTTTGGAGTGTTTTTTACAATACTCAACAATTGCGCCATGAAAAAGACTAAACACCTTAACCATATCGCCGTCCACAAGCTTGCAAGCCTTTGCGCTATTTGCATATACGCCGGATTCTAGCCACTCTCTTATCTCTTCATAAGTAAGCTCATCCAAAGCGCATTTACTTTTTAAAAGCCTAGCGCTATAAGCGTCGGCGACCATTATCTCACGGCGGCACGCATACAAAAGTATACTGTCCGCCGACTCGTACCCTATCCCTTTTTGAGCAAGCAACCACTCTCTGTCCACCGATAAAGCAAAGCTTTCAAAAGAGCCAAACTCTACAATGATAGCGCAACACAACGCCTTTAAGCGAACGCTTTTTTGATTATAAAACCCGCTTGGGCGTATGAGGGTGCTAAGTGTATCCGTATTCATCGCGGCTATATCCTCAAGCGAAAAAAAATTATGACGCTTGAGATTTTGAATACTCTTTTCCACGCTCTCCCATTTGGTCTGCTGCGTCAAAATAGCGCCTACTATCACCTCAAAACTACCGCTACGAGGCCACCAATACTCGTCTCTATCGGTCAAATTTTTCTCAAACTCCAAAAGAGTGCAAAAAAGCTCAAAACTATCCATCTGCGCTACTCAACAAAAGCCTCCATCGAAACAAATAGCTCGCCATCGTCATACGCCTTTATCTTAAAAGCGTCTTTACATCTACCGTCCTCAATATCGCAAACAATTGCCTGAAATATTTTTTTGCACTCTTTGTTTACAACAAGTCTTTTCCCTGTTCCCATCAAAAAACGATTTATCGGCTCGGCTTTATTGACTCCTATAACGCCGTCTCTACACCCCGTAAGCCCCACGTCCGCTACAAATCCGCAACCGTTTGTGATGCGCAAATCATCTGTGCCGATGTGCGTATGAGTTCCGGCGATAAAAGATACATTCGCTTCCAGATAGCGCCAAAGAGCCTCTTTTTCGCTAGTGGTCTCAGCGTGAAAATCTACAAATATGTTGTTAACGCCCTCTGATTTTAAAGCCTCTACGGCGGTTTTGACAAGACGAAAAGGGTTATCTGAAATCGGCATACTAAAGTGCCCCATGACGTTAATCAAAGCTAGCTTCTCGCCGCCCTTCTCGATGACGACAACGCCCTCCCCGCCTAGTTCGGCGGGATAGTTTATAGGGCGAATAAGCGGATATTTTTTGAATACTTCTATGACGTCGGGCTTATCCCATATATGATTGCCGCTACTCATCAAATCGGCACCCACATCCGTCATCTCCGCTATAGTCTTTTGTGTCACACCAAAACCGGCGGCTATATTTTCGGCGTTTAAAATAGCGACGTCTACTCCAAAGCACTCTTTTGCTGCGCTAAGGTGTCGTCTTACCATTTCGCGTCCCGGAGAGCCTATCACATCGCCCACAAACAAAACTCTCATTTTTTAGAATCACTTAGCTTGTAAATATTTTCTGACCACCGCAAATCCCCATAAGACCAGTTTTTATAAACTTTTGCCTCTGGATTTCCACAAAATTTTCCATGCGCCCATCTAATTTCAATTTTTAAATCAACGGTAAATTCTTCTTTAGTGGCGGTATTTTTAAATTTGAAGGAGAGTAGAACCTCAGGCTGTCCAGCAATTTTTTGAGCGGCAACTATCCCTAAAATTTTATACTTCTTAATCCAATCAGAGGTTGATTCCAAAACAACAGCGAAAGGCTTTTTATTTTCAGTTCCAGCAAGAACATATTTAATTCCATTGACTCTAAAAAAGTAATTAAATATAGGCAGTAAAGCCGTACTTGAGGAGTTTATTTTTTTAAATTCATCTAATTTAACATTAAAAATATCTGCCGATACAGCACTAACTTGTTGACACAGATTAGAGTATGCCAATAAAACATCCTCAGTTTTCCGTCTATGCAATAAGGCTACTTGCTTACCAAACGCTCTACGTTGCTCCTTATTGCTATTTTTATAAAAATCTTCAATAGTTTTAAAATTTTCTACGCCTTCAGTATGAATTTTACACTGCACAAAGTACTCCTGTAGCTCATCTTTTGCTACTTTTAAAAACCAATCATCACCCTTACGTTTTATTGCAAATAAACCACTTGGCATATCCTCAAAAATAGTTATCGGTGAACCATTGATAAAAACATCCGCATTTTCTTTTACAGATATTCTATAATTTGCAACTTCAATATCTTTTGCAACAGATACCGTAGAGCCTATATTTTCTCTTCCTGTCCATTTGGTATTCCTCGGCTCTATTCCATTTTTTATTAAATATGCTCTTATCGCCTTGCCGGATGCCGCTAAAGCCGCCGTTGAAACTGACTCATAGCCTCTATCTAGCAGTTCTTGTTTGTAGATAGATGCCGTTTTGGAATCTACATTCTCAATATCTTCAACTCTTTGCGTATTCGCAATAGCCATTGCAACACACAATTCCGAAAAAATAGTTTGCGCTCTTGACATCATGCCACCTTTTCGATTGTATTTTTAGAGCCAAATAAAGTAGCCCAAATGGACTCTATCTGCTTTGCGATATGATAACCGAGTAACGGTGGTACAGCATTACCTACAAGCTTATATGCTTCCGATGCAGAAACACTATCTGTAACAAAGCTATAATCATCTGGAAAGGTTTGTATTCTTGCGCACTCTCTGACGCTTAGCCTTCTTTGTGGCAAGCTATATTCTTCTTCTATTAATCCGCCATTTTCTTTTGATAATCTTCTAAATTCGATACTACCATGATGCTCTGACCGTATAGTTGGGGCGAGTCCATTTAGATTTATTTCAGTTTGCCCTTGACAATGTTTACCGTAATATTTTGCTTTTGAGTATTTTTGATGAGCTAAATCAGTGCTTACTTCTGGTTCAAAAAGGTCACAAAGCACATCTCTCGCCATTACAAAATTATCTTTTATATCATGCGTTGGCTCAGGATAAAGATTTATCTCGTTAGTCAAAAGCTTCTGCAAGGTATCACTATTTAATAAATCTTTACGAATGCCGATAAATATAATCCTCTCTCTTTTTTGCGGGATGCCATAGTTGCCGGCGTGAAGAATTTTCGGCTCTAAAACAATATATCCGCCGTTAATAGTTCTAAAATCATTTGCAATTATCTCTTTAACGTCACCCATACTTACTATACCTTTTACATTTTCAGCAATAAATATTTTTGGATTAATTATGCCTATAGCCTCTCTTAACCAATAATATAGCATTCCCCTAGATTCTGCGCTAGGATTATCAAAGTCCAGCTGATTATTATGTGTTTTATGAGAGTTAAAACCTTTACGCTTTCCCGCAATACTAAAGTCTTGACAAGGAAAGCCACCAGTTACAATATCTGCCTCTGGAAATATAAACTCTCTGCTCTTGGCTTTTTTGACTAAATCCACAATACTTTCTAAATGGAATACATCTTTTCTTTTAAAAAAACCTTCCCAAGCTTTTTTGGCGGATAATTTTATGTCGCAGGCAAAAATTGTTTTAAAGTTGGTTGAATGCAATTTTACAAAATCATCTTGCGCTTTACTAATCCAAGCTTTATTTGTAATACATTTTGACTTAACCCAAAAATCACCCTCCATGCCCAAATCAAGTCCTCCGCAACCAGAAAAAAACGATACTACGTTTATTTTATTATTCATATTTTTTCATTCTCAAAAATTTTAAAATAGTAGCAAGCACATCGTCGTCATCTTTGCTTGGAGAGGTCAAATACTCTTTTTTACCGTTTTCATAGTTTACGGTTATACTTTGTCCGTAGTTTGAGATAGCGGACACTCCCGCTTTTATTGAGAGCGCCTTTATCTCTATAAATAGTAAAAACTGCCTTGTGGGCAAATCCGGCTTGCCAAACCTATCGTTTAGCTCCTCTTCTATCTCATAAATCTCAGAGACTTCGCCCACACGGCTAAGCCGTCTATACGCCTCAAGCCGTAATCTATCCTCTGTGATATATTCAGACGATATAAATGCCGAAACAGCCAGTTTTAGCTCAACCTCTTTCTCTTTTTCATAGTTTTTACCGCTAAGGGCGTTTATCGCATCTTCAAGCATTCGTAGATATAGTCCGTAGCCTATGTTTTTGATATGCCCCGATTGCGCCTCTCCTACGATATTTCCGCCGCCTCTTATTTCCAAATCTTGATACGCCAAAGCCGCGCCGCTTCCAAGATAGGAGTTTGACTCCAGCGCTATAAGCCGTTTTTTGGCTTCGTCAGTCAACTCCTCTTTTGAGTCCACAAAGAAATACGCATACCCCTGAACACTTCCCCTGCCGACTCTACCGCGCAACTGATGCAAATCCGCCATACCAAACATATCCGCAGAATCTATCATAATTGTATTGACGCGAGGCATATTGATACCCGATTCGATGATAGACGTGGAAAGAAGCATATCGTAGCGACCCTCCACAAAATCAAGCATAATCTTCTCAGTCTCCTCGGAACCTATTTTGGAGTGCAAAAGTGCTATTCTAAGATTTGGGATTACGCCAAGCAATCTTTTTTTTGCGTCTTCAAGGCTTGCTATACGGTTGTGAATATAAAACAGCTGTCCGCCGCGCCTAAGCTCTCTCATAACCGCCTCTTTGAGCGCTTTTTCGTCATACTCTTTGACAAATGTCTTAATTGGCAATCTCTCTCTTGGCGGCGTATTAATTTCGCTTAAGCTTTTTACTTGCGAAAGAGCCATATTTAAGCTTCTTGGTATCGGGGTTGCCGACATTGACAAGATATGCGCCGTGCTTGAAAGGGCTTTGAGCTTCTCTTTTTGCTTAACGCCAAACTTATGCTCCTCATCCACAACGACCAAAGCCAAATCTTTTGCGTCTGCGTCCAAAAGCGCGTGCGTGCCGATAGCGACTTTTAGAGCGCCGTTTTTTAGAGCTTCAAGCGTCGCTTTTTTCTCTTTTGAAGATATAAATCTATCAACTTTTTCACACTTTACGCCGTATTTTGCAAATCTCTCATTAAAGCTTTTGTAGTGCTGACTTACAAGCAGGGTGGTTGGAGCTAGCACAACGGAGGAGTAGCCGTTGATTGCGGCGACAAATACGGCGTTCATAGCGACTTCCGTCTTACCAAACCCAACATCCCCGCTAAGGAGTCTATCCATGGCCACGCCTCTGCCAAAATCCTCAAATATCTCTTCAATCGTCCTAATCTGGTCGTCTGTATAAACAAAACCCGCTTCTTTTTGAAATATAGAAATCTCCGCTTTTTTTGTATCCAGTCTTACGCCCTCTTGAAGCTCTCTCTCAGCCGCCAGGCGCACTATTTCGCCCGCTATCTCAAACAGCCTAGAGCGTACCGACTCTTTTAGTTTCAAAAAGCTCGATTTTCCAAGCTTATCAAGAGCCGGCACAGCTCCGCCCTCGCCAATATATCTATCGATAAGGGCTAGATTTTCGACCGGAACAAGTAGTTTGTCATCATTTTGGTAGCGTATCTCTACAAAATCTTTTGCGCCTCCAAGCACAACAATATTTTTGAGTCCGGCAAAAATTCCTACTCCATATTTGTCATGCACTATATAATCGCCGGATTTGAACTCATCAAGTGCAAGAGCTTTTTTTGGTCTTGATTTTGCTTTTTTCTCTTCTTTGTTTAGGGAGATTATAAACTCAGCTGGACTTTGGATATTGATAACAAAAGAAGCCTCCAGCAGCTTAAAGGAGTTTTTTAGCTCATAAATACCGGCTTGTTTTAGTAATGCGTCGTTTGCGGATATGACGGTTATTTTTTTGTGTTGATTTGCCTCTAGCGCCGCTTTTACATCTATCGCTTGATGCTCTTTAAACTCTTTTGCTTCAGGCAAGACGTTTAAAGATACGAGTCTTGCGCAAAGCTCTTCATCTTCTTCGCGCAGCTTTAGCATTGCGGGGCTAAAGCTTCTAAAGGCGTCAAAAAGAGTCAAATAATCGACATTATCCCAAAAACACCAGAGTCCAAAAGAGTGAGCGTCTTTAAAAAAACCGTCAAATTTGGCGTTTTTGCTTAAGGAGTTTAGATTTTCAAACTCCTCTTCGCCAAGCGCCAAAAACGCAGGAGCCAAATAGACGTTTTCAAACTCCACCTTATCGCTTTTTTGCGTGTCAATGTCAAATTCTCTAATCGACTCTATCTCGTCATCAAAAAAACAGACCCTAAGAGGCTTAGAGAGATTGGGCGCAAAAATATCCATAATATCGCCGCGAAACGAAACTTCGCCGCTCTCGGCCACTATATCCACAAACTCATAACCGTATCCGTAAAGCTTTGATTTTAAAGCCGCAATATTTACTTTCTGGGCAAAATTAAGCTCAAAACCGCGCATATATTTTGGGTTTGGGAGAGGTCTTGATAAACTTTTATATGGGGATATAAAGATTTTTTTGTGTTTTGCGGAGCGTAAAAAAGCGTCTATTGTCGTAAACAGCTCTTTTATCTCCTCGGTAAAACTTCGGAGGTCGTCGCCAAGCTCAGCCCTAAAATCAGGCGCGACAAAACTCTCATAACCGTAATAATCAGCTATATTTTTTAGTTTTAACGCCTCTTTATAATCAGATGACAAAACAGCGAGAGGTTTGGCGCCCGGCTTAAAGCCTCTTAAAAATTCAAAAAACGAACTTTGCAACTACTACTCGCCGACTCTTTCTTGAATAGCTCGACCGCCGTTTTTGACATAGCTGTAGCCCTCTAGCATGCCGCCCGCCTCAATAACCAAAGAGATGCTGTGCACTTCGCCTTCCATCTTGCCGCCCGATAAAATCTCGCAACTATCGCAATCAACTTTACCGTTTATCCTGCCGCCGATAACCACACTTTTTGCTATGACTTTTCCAGCTATAACACCGTTTTTGCCGACTGTTATTACGCTCTCGGATGTTATGTCACCCTCTATCTCGCCGTCTACATAAAAACTATCTTTTACGCTTAGTTGACCGACGATTTTTGCCCCGCTTGATATGACAGATGCTCCGCCTGAGTCTGCCACCTTGTCGCTTCTACCAAAGATCCCCATTTTACTCTGCTCTCCTTTTCAAATAAATATGCAAAATTTGCATAACCCCACTCAACAAACGGCTCTGGGTTGATAGGCTCATTCATAAACCGCACCTCATAATGCAAGTGGGGTCCAGACGTGCGCCCCGTATTTCCCGTGTACGCCACAAGTTGCCCTTTTTTTACAAAATCCCCTTGCCTCACTACAAATCGTGACAAATGCGCATAAGCGCTTGCAAAACCGTAAGCGTGAGTTACAATTAGCATATTACCGTAACCGCCGTTATATTTTGTAGTATCGACTATACCGTCGGCGGCGGAGTACACTTTGGTACCCTTTTCAGCTTTTAAATCTACGCCTTCGTGCAACATACTTCTACCAAGAACAGGATGATTTCGGGAGCCAAAGTGGCTTGTAATTCCGCCAAAAGAGACAGGGGAACCGTTTGGAATATTTCTTAAGAGCATTGTTTTTTGCTCTACGCTAACGGTCGAAAGATCTAGTTTTTGAGCCGGAGCCGACTCATTTTTAAGTCCGGCAAGACTCTCAAGGCTCGCTTCCTTCTCTTTTGTCGCAAGCTCAGCCTCTATGACGGTTTTAAGACCCCTATTTTCGGCGATTAGGTTTTGATAGCCATTTTTTGTATCATTCAAAAGAGTCTCAAGAGCCATATTGTTTGTAAAAGTAAAAAATAGCCCAAGAGAGCCAAAAACAAGGAGCAATACAATAAAAATGCTAAAACTAATAATAGCTCTTTTTGTTACCCTGCCGAGCGCAAAACTCTTAAAGCCAAAAGGAGTAGAGACTGTGATAACGGTGGCGGCGGCCTCTTTACTTCTAGTCGGCGAAGCTTTTGGAAGTTGAATTTTTGGAGTTACAAGCTTTAACTCTTTTGCCTTAGTTTTTTGTCTTTGGAGTTCTGGAATTCTATTTTTATAACGCAACCGTATTCGCCTAAAGGTATCTATCAAGACATTCTTCCCAAAAATTCGGACACAACGCTAAAAGAGCCAAAAACCAAATACTCCTCGTCGCTATTTGTTTTTATAAAATCGCTATAAGGAATACTATTTTTTTCAAGAATATTGATGAGAGTCTCTTTTTTAATAATACGTTCGTTTTCAACATTTAAAATCTCAACTCTTGTTATGCTATTTTTTAGAGCTTGCAATGATAGTTCCGGATTTTTATCATGAAAACAGTTGAATATCAAAACAACCTTTTTATCATAAAGCTCTCCGGCTATGCGATTTGCGGCTGCGGCGTTATGCCCGACATCCACCACGATATTATGCGCAACTTTCTCAAATCTACCTTTTATAACGCTAATAGAATTAAGCTCCACATCACCGACGCCCAAAGCTTTAGCACCCATATACGCCAAGGATAGATTTTCGGCGAGATAGGAGGGTATCCGACGCCATATTGCAAAATCAAATATTTTTTCTCTATCCTCGGCGCTTAATATTTCATTTAAAAATCGTATAGGCAAATCTACAAACTCATTTTTTATCGTATCAATCACTATGGGATCGTTTTGAAAACCAACAATAGTATCACAGTTGGCGGCTTTTAGTTTTGTCTTTGTAATCTCATCTTTTGTCTCTCCAAGCAAGTCTTGATGGTCTACATCTATAGAAGTGACAAGTAAAAGCTCTTTTTTAAAAGCGGTTGTAGAGTCTTTTTCTCCGCCGACTCCCGCCTCAAGAACTAAAATATCAACGCTTTCTTTAAAAAAAGCATACCCCAAAAGAGTTAATATTTCAAAATAACTTAAAGGCTCAAGAACATCCGCAAATCTTGTTACAAGCGATTGAAAAGCGACTTCGAGCTCATCCTCCGTGGCGTCCGCTCCGTTTATCCAAAATCTCTCTGTATAAGAAAAGATGTGCGGTGATGTAAAGTGTCCGACTTTAAGACCGCTACTACGTAAAATCTCCGCCAAAAACCGCCCTGTGCTTCCCTTGCCATTTGTACCGACTATCTGAACCACCCTTGGAAAGTTTGCTTCTTTGCTTAAGTGCGTTATATAAAAATCTTTAAATCTCTTTTGATCAAACGGAGCATATTCGGCGCCTTTTTTTTGAAGATAAGCTTTTAATGTCATATAGGATACACCTTGTTACCACCTATCTCTTTTGCGTTGTGAAGCTCAAAATCTGCGGCTTTTATCAACTCTTTTATGCCGAGGGTATCTTTTCTCTCCGCCAAACCAACGCTTACCGTTACGATAATACGATTTTCTTTGTATACAAATCTAGTCGCCTCTATAGCCGCTCTGACCTCTTCGCCATAATTTTTTGCTTCCTTAGCGTCCGTTGTTGGTAAGATAGCCATAAATATCTCGCCGCCAAAGCGTCCGATTATATCAGTATCACGAAACTTTTTTTTCATAATTTGAGCAAACGATGTAAGAGCCACATCGCCCGCCAAATGTCCGTATAAATCATTAATCTCTTTAAAGTTGTCTATCTCAAAAATAATAACGCTATAGTTGTAATTAGAACTTAAATACAGCTCTTCTAGCCACTCCATCTCTTCATCTAACGTTTTTCTATTGGCTATTTGCGTCAAAAAGTCCGTTCTTGCCTCAAGCTTTGCATTTTCGAGTTCGCTTTCTAATATTTTTACTTCCAATTTTAGCGATTTCATTTGAGAGAGTCCGCTTTTAAGAGTAAGAGCCGCCTGATCCATATCAACGCCCAAAGCGGTTACAAGAGCGCTTAGTTTTAGCCTAAAGGAGTCAAAGTCACCTTCGTTGCTATCTTCTATGAGTTTTTTGATGGAGTCTACTTTTTGGCTTCCCTGCTCGCTTATCTCCATAGATGACGAAAAATCTTTGTAGTATCCATCCAGCATATCGTCTAGCTCAAATATCTTCTCTCTTATCGCTTCATTATCAAGAAAAACTCTTTTAGATACCATGCGACCTAATTCACTTTGTGTTTTCTTTTGAAAAAGAGCGGATGGATTACTTTGCAAGCTTTTTTTGAAAAGTTCAAACTCTGCTTCGTCTTGTGAAAAAGATGGTTTTAGCCCATCTGCAACGGCAAAAACAAGCCCTTCAAGGTTGCGATTGCCTCTATCCAAAAAAGACTCCAACTCTACCGCCAAATCATCAAGGTAGTGCGATTTGAACGCTATTATAGGTTTAATCAGCTCAAACTCGGTTGGCTTGTAGTTGGCGCCCATAGAGTCCCACTCTCTAGCCAGTCCAAACAAAAGTTCACTATTTCTTGTGTTTTCAAGCTTATCCAAAGTCGTAGAGGCTAATTTTGCAATCTCTTTGTGACGGAGCTCTTTTACGACTCTCAAAATTTTTACTATCAATATATATTGAGCGGTTAGATATTCGCTCGCCTCCGTTGGATTTAGTCTGTTGACTTGCGATATAAGAAATTGCACTAGCTCGTTAATATTTTTTGGAGCGTAGTTTTTGATTAACTTTTGATACCCATCATCGAGCCTTGCTACAAACCTCTCCAGTCTATCGCACTCCTCATGATAAAACCCCTCTTTTTTCATCTCCCTGCAAAACGCCCTAGAAAACGCCTCGGGAGTGACATCCAAATCTTGCTCTTTTAAAAACCTAATCGCTTTTGCTACTATCTGTTCTGACTTCATCCAAAGCTCCAAGTATTGATATTTGAGAGATTAACATATCTATCGCTTTTGCCCCACTATTTTTGATAGCCTCAAATCTTTTGGAGTCTGAAATTGTACTGTTTGGCTCAATGGGAAAATCATAGCTTCCGCTTGATACAAAGTTTTTTACACCTTTTTTTGTAAACGCTACGCTATTGAGTGTGACGGTTGCTCTATATAGTGTGACATAGCCGTTTTTATCGTATTGTATAGGCGAAAATGCGGCGGCGTCTACTCTAACATTCAGCTTCGTCTCAGCCTTGTCTTCGCTAACAATTTTTGATTTAAACTTTGTTATTACCGCTTCGTTTATCGCATCTTTGATAATTACCGTGTTTTCAGGGTCGCTTCTTAGCATTGTTACACTTACAAAAACGCCGTCGCCAAAAGTTTGTTTGGCGTAATAGGAGGACGGCTTATATCCGCACCCTCCAAAAAAAAGAGTAGTTACAAAAGCCAAAGCCAAAAACTTTTTCACAGGCTAGCCTTTTACGACAAAGTTTATAAGTTTATTTGGAACAACAACCTCTTTTATTATCTCGCCGTCAAGCCATTTTGTAGCCTCAACCTTTGCCATAGCCAAAATCTCCTCTTTTGAGGCTTCTTTTGGAGCGTTGATTTCGGCTCTTTTTTTGCCGTTAATAGTAATAGCATAAAACACTGTGTCGCTATAAAAAGCGCTCTCGTCAACCTCTATCTTAGTAAAATTTGAGCATCCAAATAATCTATCGGCTATTTCATGGCAAGCGTGAGGAGCGATTGGCTCAAGCACATTTGTAAGCACATAATACCCCTCACTCCAAACACTCTCATTGTGTTGAGCGTCAAGCGAATTTAGAGCCTCCATGCAAGCGGCGATAACAGTATTAAACGCAAACCCCTCTTCGTAAGCCCCAAGACTCTTTTTTAGAGCTTCGTACACTTTTTTTCTAGCCTCTTTCTCCTGCGGCAAAAGAGTTGAGACGTCAATAGCTGGTTTTGCGCTTACGCTCTTTAGCGCTTCGCTTTTTTCATAAAAACGTCTTACAAATCTAAAACACCCCTCAACGGCGCTATCGTTCCATTCAAGCTCTTTTGTCGGCGGGGCGGCAAATAGTATAAATAGCCTAGCTGTATCGGCGCCATATTTTTTGACAAGTTCGTCTGGGTCAACCGTATTGCCTTTTGACTTGCTCATTTTGGCGCCGTCTTTTAATACCATGCCTTGAGTTAGCAGATTTTCAAACGGTTCGTCCACGCTTACATATCCAAGGTCTCTTAGAGCTTTTGTAAAAAACCTAGAGTAGAGAAGGTGCAGTATAGCGTGCTCAATACCGCCAACATACCTATCCACGGGCATCCAGTAGTTGACGGACTCTTTATCAAACGCCTCTTTTGCAAAGTTTTGCGGATTTTGAGCGTATCTTAGAAAATACCAGCTAGATTCTGCAAAAGTATCTAGCGTATCTGTTTCACGCCTAGCTTCGCCGCCGCATTTTGGACATATGCATTTTTTGAAAGCTTCATGCTTTTCAAGCGGATTGCCGCTACCGTCTATCACAACGTCCTCAGGCAACAAAATAGGTAGATTCTCTTTTTTCTCAGGAACCACGCCGCATTTTTCACAATGAATAAATGGTATAGGCGTACCCCAGTATCTCTGTCTTGATATACCCCAATCTCTTAAACGATAAGTTTTTACACCCTTACCAATACCAAGCTCTTCAAACTTTTTGATAATAGCAGATTTTGCGTCAACGTTTTGCATACCGTCAAACTCGCCGCTATCAAGCATAACGCCCTCTTTTGTATAGGCGCCCTCTATCTCCTCGGGAGCTTTTATGACAGTTTTTAGTCTCAAACCAAATTTACTTGCAAACTCATAATCCCTCTCGTCATGCGCCGCGACGCTCATAACCGCTCCACTGCCGTAATCCGCAATAACAAAATTAGCGACCCACAGCGGCAAAATCTCATTTGTCAGAGGATGGACTACTCTTACACCCGTATCGAAGCCGTCTTTTTCGGCGGCCCCCCTATCTCTTGGGGCAACTCTTTGCATAGTTGAGACTTTGGCACTTTTTTCATCGTCAAGCAGTGAGTTTTGTTGCATATATCTCACAATCGCATGTTCGGGAGCAAGCGCGCAATATGTCACGCCATACACCGTATCAGCTCTTGTTGTAAACACGGATAACTTATCAAAAGAGCCACCTAAAAGCTCTTTTGAAGCCCCGTCAAGCTCAAATGAAAACTCCAACCCCTCGCTCTCTCCAATCCAGTTTTCTTGCATCGTAAGAACCTGTTTTGGCCAACCCGCTTCAAGGCTCTTAATATCTTCCAAAAGCTCTGAGGCGTAGTTTGTGATAGCTAGATAGTATTGATTCATCTCTCTAAGCACGACCTCTGTGCCGCATCTCCAACATTTGCCCTCTTCCACCTGCTCATTTGCAAGCACCGTAAGGTCATGCGGACACCAGTTGAGAAGACCGCCTTTTCGATAGATAAGCCCTTTCTCCCACATATCGATAATAAAACCCTGCTCAAACTTTGTATAATCAGCATCGCAAGTGGCAAAATCTCTTTTTGCGCTAAAAGACAACCCAAGCCCTTTTAGCTCGCTTCTCATGTAATCTATATTCTCATACGTCCATTTTTTTGGGTGGACTTGGTGTTTTATAGCGGCGTTTTCGGCGGGCAAACCAAAAGCGTCCCACCCTATTGGATGAAGCACGTTAAAGTCCATCTTGCGGTAGTGTCTAGCAAATGCGTCGCCTATCGTGTAGTTGCGCACATGCCCCATGTGTATACGTCCGCTAGGGTATGGAAACATTGATAAAATATATTTTTTCGGCTTGCTAGTATCGCTTGATGGCTCAAAAGCGGAGCTTTCCGCCCACGCTTTTTGCCATTTTTGTTCTATATTTTTAAACTCATAGCCCATTATCTACATTGTCCCTTTTTCATATTGCGCTCTCATTCTGTCTTTTTCGATTTTTATCTTAAGTCTCTCAGCCTCTTTTTCTTTTGCCCTAGCTACGTCATAGCCAAACCAAATCAAAAATGGAGAGGCGATAAATATAGAGCTATAAGCCCCGATAATGGCTCCAATTAACATCGTAAACGCAAATCCATTGATAATCTCTCCGCCAAATAGATAAAGCGTCAAAATAACAAAAAATAGTGTAAGCACGGTTAAGACTGTTCTTGAGAGAGTCCTTGAAATAGCCTCGTTGATTATCTGAGGAAGGTTATATTTGCCGTTTGTATCCGGTCTTGCTTCTTTGACGTGCTCTCTTATTCGGTCAAAAATAATAATAGTGTCATTGATAGAGTGCCCCATAAGCGTAAGCAACGCCGCAAGTACGGTCAGATCAAAATCAACCCCCGCAACAGCGACGCATCCGGCGGTAATCGCAACGTCATGTATAACGCCAAGCAGCGCCGCAAGTCCAAATCTCCACTCAAATCTAAACGCTAGATAAAGCAGTATCCCAAGAGAGGAGATGAGCATCGCCATCAACCCTTTTTGCCTTAGCTCATCTCCGACTTTTGGACCTATAATCTCAACTCTTCTAACCTCAAACTTTCCGGTTGGAGCTAGAAGCTTTGATATGGAGTCTCCGGTGTCTTTTACAACGCTTTGATTTGTCGTTTGGAAACGTACAAGTATCTCATTTTCTTTGCCAAACTCTTGCAGTTCGGCTCCTTTGAATTCACTTGTTTTTAGTATCTCTCTTATTTTCTCTGTGTTTGGCTTCTCATAATATTTTAGTTGCACGACTGTGCCGCCGGCAAAGTCAACGCCAAGCTTAAAACCGTGAAAAACTAAAAAATAGACGCAAACAGCCATAACTGCGGCGGATATAGAGAAAATAACCTTGTTTTTTCCCATAAAATCGTATGTTTTGGAGTTGTTAAACAGTTCCATTATTTTCCGCCTTTTAGGTAGCTATTTGGCATACCAAACCACAATCTGATATTTCTACTTTTTTCAATTTTTGATAAAAACGCGTCAAACAGTCCATGTGTGCCGACAATTGCGGTAAGCATTGAGATAAGTACCCCTACGGCAAAAACAACCGCAAAACCTTTAATTGGTCCTGTGCCGTATACATACATGGCAACAGCCGAAATAACGGCTGTGATATTGGAGTCTACAATGGCGCTCATCGCATTATTGTACCCGTCCTCTATCGCCTTTTTAATAGGAACCCCTTGTCTTAAAAGTTCCCTTATCCGTTCGTTTATAATGACGTTTGCATCCACCGACATACCGATGGTTAGCACAAGTCCCGCCATTCCCGGAAGCGTCATAGTGGCGCCAAATATAGCCATAACCGCCACTATCAGTATAATATTGGAGAGAAGCGCAATATTTGCAAACACTCCGGCAACCCCATAATAGGCAATCATAAATCCAAATACAAGAGCGCCGCCAGTCACAAACGCCATAAGACTAGCGTGAATACTATCGGCTCCAAGAGAGGGGCCAACGCTTCTTTTTTCAAGCAAGACTACACCGGCGGGCAAAGCCCCGCTTCTAAGCGCTATAGCCAAGTCTCTCGCTTCCTCGGGCGTAAAATGCCCCGTTATCTGCCCACTTCCGCCGCCTATTCTCTCCCTGATGGATGGTGCCGAATACACTTTACCGTCAAGCACAACCGCAAGTCTTTTACCGACGCTTTTTGCCGTAAAGTCACCAAAAATGGAGCCGCCTTGCGAGCTTAGTTTAAACTCTATAGATGGTTGTCCGTTTTTGTCATATCCTACACTTGCGTCTGTTAGCATTGTACCATCAAGAACGGGAACATCTTTGACGACATATTTTTCTTGCGGATTTTTGTAGTCTTGCAAAACTCGCAAACCGCTCTCTTTTAGCTCCGATTCACCCATATTAAAAGCGTCTGCCCTACCCTCGCTTACCTCCATAAGCTCTAGCTTCGCCGTCTTTGCGATAAGCTCTCTAGCTCTTTGCTCCTCGGCTTGGCTCTTTACGCCGGGAAGTTCAACCACTATATTTTCTCTTCCAGACTTAGTAACGCTTGGCTCCGATAGTCCAAATAGGTCAAGCCTATTTCGAATAGTCTCCACCGCTTGCGATACGGCAAACTCTTTTGTCTTAGCTACTTCTTGCGGCGTTAGCGAAACTTCTATTTTATCGCCGTTTTTTTGCGTTTGCAACCCGCCGTCTTGTTTTAGATAGTCGTCAATTTTTGTTTTCGCCTCTTTATCTATTAAGACAAAACTGAACTTTGTCGGCTCTATCTTAAGAGAGTCTATAGGCAGGTCATTTTTTTCGGCGTGATATTTAAATCCAAGCGCTGAAGATTTTATCTTCGCCTCGACCGCCTCTTCGGTTTTGACGCCTAGCGAGGTATAGAGACCGCCTTGCAAGTCAAGACCGAGCTTGACCTTTGCAAAAAAATCAGCTCCGGTAATAGATGGGATACAAAGTAAGACGCCTATCGTTGTTGTGACGATAAATATCCATAGCCTGATATTTGATTTTTTCATTATGCGGCTGTAGTGGCTTCGATTTTTTTAATTACAAAATCTTTTGATAGTTTTACAATAGCGCCCTCATCGTTTATTTTAACTTTGATAAAATCTTCCTCAGACTTAACAACTTCAGCGTAAATACCGCCGGCTGTTATTATCTTGTCTCCCTTTTGTAAAGCTCCGACCATCTCTTTGTGTTTTTTTGCTTGAACCTGTTGTGGTCTGATAACAAGCACATATACGATTGCGAATAACACTACTAAAGGCAGAATTTGAACTACAGCTTCCATTTGACAAAACCCTTTAAAGAAAAAATTAAAAATACGACGATTTGGTTTGATTTTAACAAAAGCGTCATTATAAAAGGCTTTTTAGCCGCTTGTGCGCTTTTTAGCCCGATAGTTTTTACAGCCCTTGGCGTAGAGTCTAAGTTTTTTTTCACGGTTTTAGCACCGTTTGCGTTTGCGCCGTTTTTTCTCTTTACGCGCAAAGAGCTTTTTTGGTTTGGAGCATTTAGCGGCGTTTTATGGTTTTATTGGATTGGGTTTTCACTTCAGTATTACAATCTTATATGGCTGCTCCCATTTCTTATTTTTGCTCTATTTTTTTATTATGGAGCTCTATTTTGGATTATAGGTTTTTTTTCAGGTAAGCTTTTCTGGCTTCGCATTGGGGTAATAGCTTTTATCTTTGATTTACTGGCTCCGCTTGGATTTGACTGGCTGCGTCCCGAAATGTTATATGTCGACTCATATTTTGGAGCTTCAAAGCTTGATATGCTTCTCTTTTTGTGCGCTATTGCGATAATAGTGGAATCACGAAAATGGTTTAAGTCGTTAAGTCTTCTGTTTTTTATCTTTGCGTTAACGCTTCAAGTAGACTCCAAAAAGAGTCTGCCAAATCTAAAAATAGAGCTTGTAAAGACTAATATAGACCAAAATGATAAGTGGAATGACGCATTTAAGCTCAAAATCACAAAAGATAACCTATCATATATTGATAACGCAGTTAAAAACAACGCAGATTTGGTAGTATTGCCGGAGACGGCGTTTCCATATTTTCTAAACGAATCACCGGAGATTATAGAGCTTTTAAAAGAGCGAAGTTTTTACATCCCCATCCTAACCGGCTCTCTTAAACTACACAATAATATGATATACAACTCCTCTTACTTTTTCAAAAACGGGGAGATGCAAATTTTTGATAAAGTTGTAGCCGTTCCTTTTGGGGAGGTAAATCCGCTTCCAAAGTTTATGTCAAAAATAGTAAACGACCTATTTTTTGACGGCGCCGAGGATTACAAAACAGCTGACAAGCCAAGCGACTTTGACGTAAAAGGGACGCTTTTCAGGAATGCTATTTGCTATGAAGCAACAAATGAGACGATATATGCGGATAGACCAAAAATTGTGATCGCAACATCCAATAATGCTTGGTTTATGCCGTCATTGGAACCTGTTATACAGAAAATGTTAATGGCTCATATTTCCAAAAAATTTGACGTTGTTATATTCCATACCGCAAACAAAAGTGCGTCATTTATCTTGCATTAAGCTTTTCTTTATTTTTTTTACAGTTTACTACGTGCGAAAATTATTTTTCATTACGCGTTTATTTAAGGTTTGATTAGTGGAAAAAGAATTTACGCTCTCAGAGGGAGCATTTTTGGTGTCGGAGACCGATGAAAAAGGCGTTATCACATTTGCAAACGACGATTTTTGCGCAATATCGGGCTTTTTTAGAGAAGAGTTGGTCGGCAAGCCTCACAATATAGTTAGGCACAGAGATATGCCGCGCGCCGCTTTTAAAGATTTGTGGCAGACTGTGCAAGGCGGCAAAATATGGACTGGATTTGTAAAAAATTTAACCAAAGGCGGCGACGGCTTTTATTGGGTTTACGCTACCGTATACCCAACGCTTAATTGTCAAAACAAAAAAGCTTATATGTCCTGTAGAAGAATGGCGACAAGAGACGAGATAAAAAAAGCCGAAGAGCTTTATAAAACACTAAACTAAACATAAGGAACGGCAATAATGTTTTTTGGAAATGCAAATCTCGATAAGCTAGAAGAGCTGGAAGATCAAATAATAGAGCTCATAAGCGGCAAAAGAAATGTTGTGACTTCAAAAGGGGCGGACGATAGCTCAAAAGCGGCGGAACTCTCTAGAAAACTTTTAAAACTCGCCGAAATTTATGGTTCCAAAACTCAGCAAGATATGAAAGTAACGGGCGAAATGGTGCTTTTAGCTTCAAAAGTCGCAAACGGTTTTTATGATTGCAGGGTCGGCAACACATCAGATACGCCTGAGATAAAAGTACTCGCAAAAACAATCAATGAAATGCTAGACAGCATAGAAGACAGCTTGAAAAAGTCAAACAAAACCCTTAAAGAGTACGGCGCCAAAAACTATAGCGTAAAAATCGATATAGGTCACCTTGGTGGACAGATGAAAGAGATGTTGGAGGGGGTTAATACCCTCGGCGAGGCACTCGGAGAGGCGCAAAAACAAAATGAATTGTCTTCAAAAATGCTGGAGCATAAAGCGGGCGAACTTGGCACGGCTATAGACTCTCTTAAACAGACTACTTTTAAAGAGCTTAGCCTAATTGTAAACGGAACCTCCAGAAGAATCCTAGAAGCGTCTCACAAACAAAACGAACTAGCAGACAATCTAGCAAAACTAAGCTCAGACGCCGACCAAGCAAAAGGTATTTTGACCGTTATCGGAGATGTTGCGGATCAAACAAACCTACTAGCTCTAAACGCCGCAATAGAAGCGGCTAGAGCCGGCGAACACGGCAGAGGATTTGCCGTTGTCGCCGACGAAGTGCGAAAACTAGCCGAGAGAACACAAAAAAGCCTTACAGAAATCAACGCCACAATTAGCGTTCTAGTTCAAGGAATAGGCGACAATTCAGACTCGCTAAACGCTAGCGCAAAAGAGATGAACGAGCTAACCGAAGAACTTTCAAAAGTCGACCAAAAAATGGAAGAAGTTCTTGGTGTGATGAATAACTTAACTGGCAAGGAGAGGTAAAAAATGGCCGAAGATAAAGAAAAAGTTGCGCCTGCAGGCGATAAGAAAAAAACTATCCTAATAGCCGTTGCAGGCGGACTTCTGTTGCTACTGATAGGCGGAGGCGCAATAGCGTTTTTTGTGATTGGCGGCGATAAAGGCGACAATGAAGTGCATTCGGCACAACCATCTAAAAAAAGAGCGGTAAGCAAGGATGACTTAACGGTTGGTCCAATGATTGAGCTTGGAAGTCTTGTTGTAAACCTTATGAGCGAAAGCGGGAATAAATTTGCAAAAATATCCGTAGCACTAGAGCTTGATTCACAAGAGCTTGCTCCGGAAATGACGGCTAAAAAAGCTATAGCGGCGGATATAGTTATCTCTGTTATCTCTTCAAAAACAGCAGAGGAGCTAATGAACCTAAAAGGTAAAGAGGCAGCTAAAAATGAGATTATGGAAAAAATAAACGAAAGACTAAAAGACGGTAGAGTCAAAAATGTCTATATTACAAACTTTGTTATTCAGTAATTGAACCATTTGATTGATTCTCACATTTTAAGCAAAGCTCAAAATGAGGTCTTCAGCAGACGGCTCTCGCGGCTTGCCATGATTTTGATTGATTCTCACATTTTAAGCAAAGCTCAAAATGAGGTCTTCAGCAGACGGCTCTCGCGACTAGTCGCTCTTGGAATTAGTGGTTTCAATCTGTTTTGATAGGTATTGATATTGTAAAAATAGAGAGGATAGAAAGAGCTGTAAATAGGCGCGGTGCTCTGTTTTTACGAAAATTTTTGTCCAAAGAAGAGATTGAAAACTCAAAGAGCGCGTCCTCTTTAGCCGCTAAATGGGCGGCTAAAGAGGCTGTGGCAAAGGCTATTGGTTGCGGTGTCTGCGCCAAACTAGGTTTCTTGGATATAGAAATAAAAAAAACTGAGCGTGGAGCCCCGTTTGCTATTCTGAGCGAAAGGGCTTCAAAAGAGTTTGGAGTAGAAAAAATAAGCATATCCATAACGCATGACGGAGGGTATGCTATCGCTGCGGCTATTATTTATCCGCCGCCGACAAACTGAAGTAGTTCAAGCTTATCGCCCTCCTCCAAAAGACGCTTTTCCCAATCGTCTTTTTTTACTATCTGCATATTTATAGCCGCCGCCATTATTTTTGTCTCTACGCCCTCTTGCTTGATAAATGAAAGCAAGCTTACGCCCTCGCTTATCTCTCTTTTTTCGCCGTTTATAAAAACTGTCATCAAAACCCTTTCGTAAAACTAATCATCTTAAATCTCTCTCCAAAGCCCTCAGGCGCAATAAGAGCTTTTACTTTTGCGGCTTCTTTTGCATACGCCGCATTACCGGCTTTTTGCAGATAGATTTGCAACAAATCCAAAATCCCAAAATCTACAAGAGCGGACGCTTGGTTTTTGTACTCGCAAAAAATAAATCCTTCTTGCAAAAAAGCTTTTTTTAGATGTTCAAAATTAACATCATAAGTCATATCCGCTTTTTTAAAAAAACGGCTTAAGTCGCTTATTCCAAACAGCGGCTCCGTCGTGTGTCCGCTATATATGCGTGCCGAAAAATCGTTTCTTGCGTAAGCCTGTCCATAATCAAACGTCGTAAAATATAGCTTTTTAAAAGAGCCAAAAAGTTTTTTGGCAAACTCTTCATACCCAAGCGCTATTTCACCTTTTGTCACACCCAAACTATTTGCAATCTCCATTAGGCTCGGCTCGCAATCTGCAAACTCTATTGCATGCTTGTTTACCACACCGCTTTTTCCATCCAAAAACAGCTCGCAAGCAAAAGCGTCAAATATTTCGTTTGCAAATACAAATGCGTCTCTATCCTCATATCCGCAAAGAGAGCTTACGATTTCAAAGTCAACGTCAGAAAAAAACTCACAAAGCTCTTTTTTTTGTAAAGCAGCCACACGCTCTTCTCTCTCCACAATAACAAATTTAACCGTTTTTAGAAGATTTGGAGCAAGTCCCGCCAAAAAAGAGGCAAAATCTTTTAACGCATAAAGGGAGTTTGCTCCAAATTCACAAATGATGGCGTTTTCGCCAAGCTTGCCCGCTTCTACTAAAGAGATAAATTTATTTGCGATAGAGCCGCCAAAAAACATAGAGACGCTCGGAGAGGTCAAAAAATCACCCTCCCCTCCAACTTGACCAAGCCCCTTATAATAGCCGTTTTCTCCATACAACCACTCATTCATATACTCCGAAAATTTCAATCTAAACTCTGGCAAGCGCACCCCTAAGCCTTTTAAAACCTTCGTTTATCTCCTCGTCCGTTATCGTAAGCGGCGGTAAAAACCTAACCGTACTTTGAGCGGATTTGATAACAAGAACGCCCTCTTTAAAAGCTTCATTAATCGTATTTTGCATAATCTCATCGCTTTTTGCCCTTAGCCCTCTCAAAAGCCCGATACCTACGACGCCCTCAAATAGATGTGGGAAATCGGCGACAGTAGCGTTTAAGCGCTCGCTAAAGCTATCTATTCTAGCCGATAATCTTTTGCTTTTATGCTCCTCATCCAATACCCCCAAAACAGCCGTAGCCGCTCTTGTGGAGAGCGGATTACCTCCAAAAGTAGAGCCGTGGTCTCCGGGGTTAAATATGTCTTTTAAAGTGGTGCAAACAGCCCCTATCGGCACGCCTCCCGCCAAACCTTTGGCAAGCGTAAATACGTCTGGCTCCACGCCGATAACCTGACACGCCAAAAACTCACCGCTCCTAAAAACTCCGCTTTGTATCTCATCAAACATCAAAAGTACATTTTGCTCTTTTGTCACTTCTCTTAACTTTTCAAGCTCTTTTTTATCAAACGCATACACCCCGCCCTCGGCTTGAATAGGCTCCAACATAACCGCCGCCGTATGCTCGTCAATTCTAGCGATAGCGTCTTCTATGTTTTCCGCATGCACAAAACCATCAGGATACGGACCGAAAAAATCATGAAATCTATCTTGCGCCGTAGCTTTGAGCGTTGTTATCGTGCGCCCATGAAAAGAGTTTTTAATTGTAATAATCTTATATCTCTTCGTGTCAAAGTTTGCCTCTCCAAACTTTCTAGCAATCTTTATAGCGCCTTCGTTTGCCTCTGCTCCGCTATTGCCAAAAAAGACGCAAATATCCATTTTTGAGAGCTCTTGTATTTTTTTTGCCGCTTCAACTTGCGAATCTATATAGAAAAGATTTGATATGTGATGAACGCCATTTACCGCTTCATTGACGGCTTTTATAAGTGCCGGATGTCTATATCCGACTGAATTAACAGCAATACCAGACATAAAGTCAATATAGCTTTTACCATTTTTATCGTACAATTTGCAACCATCAGCATCCGTAAAGTTGACGTAGTTTCTTTTGTATGTATGAAGTAGATATTTTGACTCTTCTTGTTCGTAATTCATATTAACAGCCCTTTTTTTAATTTAGTTTACCAACCTTACGCACCAAAAACGCAAAGACCCCTCATTTCTCCCGCGAATGCGGGTAGCTTTAGGGGGTTGCAAGGGACATTCATGTCCCTGCCGCCAATACGGGCTTTGCTCGTATTGGTGCGTAAAATCAGTTAATTTATGAAAAAATTGTATCAAAAGCTTGATAACAAAATAAAGGCGACTAATGCTACATATAAAAACAGAGATAAAAGATAGAGTTCTTATAGTTGACGACACAAAAACTATAGTTCAAATACTCTCGGTTGTGCTAAAAAAAGAGGGCTTTGACGTTATCAGCGCCTTAAGCGGCGAAGAAGCGCTGTTGCTACTTGAAACAGAGCCTGTAGACGTAGTGCTTATGGATATACAGATGGACAACGGAATAGACGGTTTTGAAACATGTAGAATTCTAAAGAACACCGCAAAAACAAAAGATATACCGGTTGTTTTTCTAACAGCTTTTGATGATTTGGAGACAAAAGTAGCTGGTTTTGAAGCGGGCGGCGTGGATTTTATATCTAAGTCTTTTGACAAAATAGAGATACTTACAAGGGTAAAAAGCCAAGTCAAATTATTCAAGCTTCAAAACAGCCTTAAAAGCGGTCTAGCATACATCAAAGCTATACTCGACGCAGAAAAACAGCTTGTAGCTATTTATGATGAAAATTTAAATTTAGAAAACTATAATCAAGCTTTTGCGGATATTTTTGCTCCTTCTGCAAACTTTTTAATATCTCTAAGGCTAAGCCCTTATGAAAAATACGCCTCGCCGGCGAGTGATGAAAAGCTATTTGAGATGTTAGCCACGGGACAACTTTTTAAAAGTCGAATAGAAGGAGCAGGCGGAGTATTTGGTATTGAATTAACAGAAGCCAGAGTACTTGGAGATACAAAAAAAATTCTCACAATAAGCGATATTAGTGCGCACGAGGTCGCCAAAAAACAAGAAATGGAGCTCTTGAAATTTAAAGAGAGATACCACAACGCACAAGAGCAAGACGCTTTTAAAAAACAAAAAAAAATAATTCAAGACGAAGTATCCCATCTTTTTAAGAATGGGTGGCTTTTTGATTCTTACTATAGACCGCTTGATATTTTAAGCGGGGATACTTTTGGAGCTATCAAGATAAATGACGATAGATACTTATTTTACATTGTGGACGCTATGGGCAAAGGGCTTAGTGCGTCTGTCACAAGCATTCAATCCACCTCTTTTATCAATAATTCGGTAGATCAAGCCATAGAACGCGGCGATTTTAAACTAGAAGACGTCATAAAACCGTTTTGCCACTTTATCAAAAAGCAACTTCTAAGCGACGAACTTTTATGTATTGTATTTTTGGATTTTGATATGAAAAATGAATCAATCAAGATAGCAAACTATGGAATGCCGCCGATACTGCTGGAAACGGCCGACGTGATAAGAAATATAAAGCCAAACAATGCGCCTATTATGTCGTTTTTTTCAAGCGATACAATAGACGATATTAGCCTCAAAGATGTTATCAAAATAGCGCTATACTCGGACGGTCTCAACGAGGCGGCGTGCAATGATGATAAACCATACTCAAACAGCATTGACACCGATTTTAGAGAATCTACCCTAATAAGAGAGTTTTTAAAAGCTTTTGAATCAAAAACTTCAAAACTAGACGACGATGTAACACTAATTTTTATATCCAAACCGTCAATGAAAAATTTTCTTTTTAAAAAAACAGTGGAAATTAACTCAACTATATCAGAGATTGTTCAATTAAACAAAGAAGCTGAAAAAATGATAAGTAGCGCTGATGTAAATATAAGAGACTCGTCTGAGGCGATGCTTGTATTTAGCGAACTCCTGATGAATGCTTTTGAACACGGGGCTCTTAATCTAACGCCGATAGAAAAGCAGCGCCTATTATCTGAAGACAAATATGAGGAGTTTTTAAATAGCTATGACGATTCGTCTGAGACAAAAAAGATAGTTGTAGGGCTCTGTGTGGCAAAAATAGAAAATAACGATTTAATGCTGGAAGTCGGTATTGAAGACCCCGGAGATGGATTTGAGTACACGGAAGCGTTTAAATCCATGTATTTCAAAGACAATACTAAATTCTCAGGCAGGGGAATTTGGATGGCAAACGACCTAGCGGATGGCGTATTCTTTAATGAGCGCGGAAATAAGACAACTTTTTTCAAAAAACTACAAAAAAAATCAAACTCATTTGACGCCCTTTAGCTCAGACTAAGAGAGTTTTTTTTACAATAGATAGGATTCAAACTAAAAACAAAGGATTTTCCATGCAGATAGAAAGCTCGCAAAACGAATTCGGACACAAGGTTCTAATAAAGGAAGTTATTAAAACCATAGAGGACAGCGCAATTTTTAAAAAATTTATTTTTGATCTTTTAGACAAAGACCCCAAGGTAAAAGTTGATATACATGTACTAGACTCGTATATACTAACCTCTTCCATCATAGGCTCCGTACTCAAAATGGTTCAAAAAGACGGCGCAAATATCTCTCTTTTCGTATACAACGACTATCTATACGAACTGCTTGACAAATTAAACCTTATCACTCTTTTAAATGTCAAGAAAAACTTTTAAGATATTATGTCCATTTAGATTTATGCAAATAAAACATTCATGTCAAGATATATCCAGAAACTCACCTTACGGTGCCGCCCCTAAACTCCCCCGCGAAAGCGGGTAACTTCAGGGGGATGCAAGGGACATTTATGTCCCTGCCACATATACGGGCTTCGCTCGTATATGTGCGTAACATCCAGCGGCAAAGTAACTCTTTCGTAACACACACACACTACAATCTTTACACAACTAAACACTGTATACAGTGATTCACTAGGGTATTTAGGTCATGAAAAATGTTAACATAGGCGACTTCGTTTTCGAGAGTTTATCTCGGTTTATGGCGCTATCGGTTTTTGTGGTTTTGGTAGCCATCTTTATAGTTCTCTACGCAGATGCAAAACCAGCGATTGAGGAGTTTGGAACCGCTTTTCTTACAGGAGAAATTTGGGCTCCAAATATGGAAACCTTTGGCGCCTTGCCTTCTATTTACGGTACTATTATCAGCACCATGATAGCGATGCTTATAGCTACGCCTATAGCGATTGGAATAGCGATATTTCTAAGCGAAATAGCGCATGATAAAATAAAAGGCGTCGCCGGCACACTGATAGAGTTGCTAGCGGCTATTCCATCGGTCATATATGGTATGTGGGGTCTATTTTATTTTGTGCCTATCATCAGAGACGCAACCGGCGGTTCGGGAATGGGCTTGCTAACCGGCGGCGTAATACTTGCAATCATGATAGTCCCTTTTACCGCCTCTATTACAAGAGATTCGATGAATACGACTCCAGATATTCTAAAGGAGTCTGCGTACGCTCTTGGCGCCACAAAATGGGACGTTATAAAAGACGTAATACTTCCGTACGCCAAAATAGGCGTTATCGGCTCTGTTATTTTGTCTTTAGGTAGAGCTCTTGGCGAAACGATGGCGGTTACCTTTGTTATGGGTAACGCTCAAAAAATTCCGAGCAGTATCTTGGAGCCGGCGACCAGTATACCTGTCACACTGGCAAACGAGTTTACGGAAGCGGACAGCGATATATATTACTCAAGCCTATATTTGCTTGCACTCTTACTATTTGTTATAAGTTTTGCGATTATAGCCACGGCTAAATTCCTTTTCTTGAAAAAAGCGAGACAATAAAATGTACAAAAATAGACGAAAATTTGTAAACACATTAGTTTTGACGCTCTCAACAATGGCGGCTCTTCTTGGTATAGCGATACTATTTTGGATAATAGGCGTTTTATTATTCAAGGGTTTAACGGTTATATCGCTTGATACATTTACGCAAGATGGCGTTCCTCCGGGAATGGAAGGCGGCGGTCTAAGACAAGCCCTTGTCGGACACCTTATGCTAGTCGGCGTAGCGATGTCGATAGGAATACCTGTGGGTATGCTAGCGGGTACATATCTAAGCGAGTACGGTCAAAATTCCAGAATCGCCGGATTCGTTAGAGATATATCTGATATTATGATGTCTGCTCCTTCTATCGTTGTAGGCGTTTTTGTTTACGGTATCATGGTTGCTCCGGTACACCACTTCTCTGGATGGGCTGGAAGCGTAGCTCTTGCCATACTAGCTGTTCCGGTCATCATACGAACAACGGATGATATGCTTAGATTGGTGCCGCAAACACTTAGGGAGGCGGCGTATGCGCTGGGGGCTCCTAAGTGGAAAGTTATATTTCAAGTTGTTTACAAAGGTGCTTCGGTAGGTCTTATGACCGGCATACTTCTTGGTGTTGCAAGGGTTGCGGGTGAGACGGCTCCGCTACTATTCACATCGTTTAACAATAACTTTTTTAGTCTCAATATGAACGATTCTATGGCCTCTTTGACAGTTACGATGTTTGGATACGCATCAAGTCCATACGAAGATTGGCAAAAACTTGGGTGGGCGGCAGCCTCTATACTAACGTTTGCCGTACTGTTTATCAATATTTTAAGTAGAGTTATTATGAAATTAAAAAAAGGTAGAAGGTAAAATATGTCAACAATAGCAAATGTAAAAGAGACACTTGAGTTAGAAGTAAAAAACTTTAACTTTTACTATAAGGGTACTACGGAACCGAGCCTCAGAAATATCAATATGCCAATCGCAAAAAATAAAGTAACAGCGCTGATAGGTCCCTCAGGCTGTGGTAAAACAACGCTTCTAAGAGCTTTCAATAGAATTCACGACCTATACGCCGGAAATAGATACGAGGGCGAAATACTTTTTGAAGAGAATAAAAGAAATATTCTTTCTAACGATGTGGACTTGATTGATTTAAGACTACAAATCGGAATGATTTTTCAAAAACCAACTCCGTTTCCTATGAGTATATTTGATAATGTCGCATACGGGCTAAGACTTCAAGGGATTAAAAATAAATCAGAACTTGAGGGAAGAGTTGAGGCGGCCATTAAGGGTGCGGCTCTATGGGGCGAGGTGGAGAAAAGACTACACGCCGACGGCAACTCGCTCTCGGGCGGACAACAACAAAGATTATGTATCGCAAGAGCCGTAGCGGTTGAGCCAAAAGTACTGCTATTTGACGAGCCAACTTCTGCTCTTGACCCAATATCAACACTTGCGGTTGAGAAACTTATTATAGAGCTAAAAGAGAGATTGACCGTAATCATCGTAACACACAATATGCAACAAGCGGCAAGGGTGTCTGATTATACGGCGTTTATGTACATAGGAGACTTGATTGAGCTTGGTCAAACAGAAGAGCTATTTATAAATCCTGCCGAAAAACTAACAGAAGAGTACATCACCGGTAAATTTGGTTGATTTTACAATAGCCAAAAACTAAACTCTCCCGCATATGCGGGTAGCTTTAGGGGATTGCAAAGGACAATTTTGTCCTTGCCGCCAAGATGGGCTTTGCCCATCTTGGTGCGTACCATATGGTGTCATTTTTTTATTTTATCTTCCACGTAGTTAAACACCGTTAAGCCTCTATTAAGATAGCCTGTTTGAAGAGTAAAAATCTCTTTAAAAACATTCAAAAAACCCAAAAATGGTACAAGCCACAAAATAGCGATTTTGCCAACATTTGCTTTTGCCTCATACGAGCTAATTAGATGAAGCACCTCAGCTTCAGACAAATTGGACGCCTTATACAGACCAAAGCCAACCGTTGAAGCTATATTTAGTAAAATCCCAAATGCAAGATAGTTTTGATAGCTCTCTATTACTTCCAAATCACACGCCTTTCATTATTAATTCAATAGCTTTTTTGTACTCAGCGTAAGTAAAAAACTCTTTGACAGTGTTTGCTCTACCGCCGCTTGCATTTTTATGTCCGCCGCCGCCAAAAAGCGTTTTTGCTATTTCGCTAACGTCTGCTTTGTTATTTGAGCGTAGCGATACGTTTCCTTTTGACGATACGTCAATAAAAAAATCATACTCTTCATTTTGTGTTAAAAAACCGTTTGCAATAACGGATACATTGCCTATTGACACAGTCAAAAAGCCGACATAACCGTCATACTCTACGCTAAACTCATCTTTTTTCATAGATAAAAGAGAAATAACGTATCTGCTTGACAAATTGTCTATCGTATCGTTTTTGGCGTCACCCTTTAAAAAATCTTTTTTTATAAAGTGTATAGCGTCGTCTAGTTTTATATTTGCAAGCTCCTCACCTAAAAACTCTTTTGCTCTCGTAAGCGCGTAGAGTTTGTATTGTACGCTTTCGTTTGGAAAGATAAGCTTGTGCAACTCTCTAGTCTCAGTCGTAAGGCGCATAAGTGTTTTACCAAACTCAAATAAAGGCTCCTCTTCGCACCATAAATCTATAGCGTTAATAGCCTCCACTAGAAGCGTCATCGAGTCGCTTATTACGCCAAAATATTCGTATGTAAGCTTTGTCGCACATTTGAAGTTATCAAGCTTGTACCAATCAAACTCTTTTGCCTGCGCCTCTCCGCTAATATGATGATCTAAAAGTTGAAACTTTAAATTAAAGCCGTTTGTTTTTAACGCTCTAATCTTGTCATCCAAAAATCTACAATCTTGTACAGTTAGATTAAGGTCTGTTATCAAAAAAAGCGTCTCTTCCTCTTTTTGGCAAGTCGTCTCAATTTCTGCAACTATCTGCTTTAGCCTAGCGTGTATCTCGTTTCCATAGTTTGAATTAAAAAAACGGGCGTTTTTTATAAACCTAGAAGATATTAGCTGGCAACCGTAGCCGTCTAAATCGGTATGAGATAAGTGAAAGAGCTTCATTATTTAGAAAAGAGCTCTGGATTCTCTTTTTTGACATATTCGACTACTTTTATTATTTCATCAATTCCAAGCATACCGTCATCATCGCCAAAAACTTCGTCTATAGCGTCAAGATATATCTCCGCCGCATCGTCTAGTCTATTTTTTTTGACTCCCGCAAAATATAGAGCCGCCCTTAACATCTCCTGAAGCACGGCGCTCATCTCTTCTAATGTTACGTCGTCTTCATTTTCTTGATTGTGTTCATGTTTTGCCACTCTGCGCTCGCTTTAAATTAAATTTTCATATTTTACTTAAAAGCTACTTTTACTTTTGAAACTTCCAGTCGCCGTAACAGTTTTGTAAAAAGCTCCGCCTATAATTGGAATTCGGACAGTAAACGCTATAATAAATAGGTTATAACAATGAAACATCATCCAATGTCTCCTAACGGTTTAGACGACGTTAGCAAAAACAACTCAGGCAATCAAGGTCTTGAAGGGATAATCCAGGAGAGAATATCAAGAAGAACGGTATTAAAAGGCAGCTTAGTTTTGGCGGCTAGTAGTTTTATGGGCATAAGCCTAACTGGTTGCGGCGGAGATGACGCAAGTGCCACGACCACTTCAACTCCTGCTGCTGCGGCGTTTAGCCTTGGCTTTAGCGCCGTATCAAAAAGCGTTGCCGATGCGCTAAGCATACCAACGGGATACACACATAAGGTATTATTTAGCCTTGGCGACCCAATAAACTCTTCGACATCCACATACGCAAACGATGGCACAGAGAGCGGTTCAAGCTTTAACTATAGAGCAGGTGACCACCACGATGGAATGATATACTTCGGTTTAAACAGCGCGGGAGCCGCAAAAGATTCTTCAAGCTCAACTAGGGGCTTATTATGTATGAATCACGAAAACATAACTCAGCTATTTTTACATACGGCCTCAGAAGTTGCGGCTGGACTAAGCGCAGCCGGAAGACTAAGCGCCTCCCAGATAGACAAAGAAGTTAACGCTCACGGCGTATCCATCATTGAAGTTGCAAAAAGCGGCTCCTCTTTTGAAATAAATAAAAGCTCTTCTTATAACAAAAGAGTAACGGCGACAACAGAGATGGATATTTACGGAGCCGCAAAGGGCAACGCTCTTATACAAACGAAATTCTCCCCTACCGGAGTAAAAACGAGAGGAACTCTAAATAACTGTGCCAGTAACATGACTCCCTGGGGAACATACCTAACATGTGAAGAGAACTGGGCCGGTTATTTTAAAACCCCTGCAAGCTCTACGCTAGGAACTAAAGAGAAAGCGGCGCAAGAGAGATATATCGGCTCATCAGCCTCAAACGGCTCTTACGGCTGGGCAAACCCGCCTGCGACGACTACAGATACAGACGGCTTGTACACTAGATGGAACATTATACCAACAGGCGCATCCGCGACGGAAGACTATAGAAACGCCGCAAACAATATGGGTTGGGTGGTTGAACTAGATCCTTACAATCCAAGCTCTACGCCTAGAAAAAGAACGACTATGGGAAGATTTGCGCACGAAACAGCCTCTCCGGCAAAAGCTGTAGTGGGCAAACCTGTGGTATTTTATATGGGCGACGACGCTAGAAGCGAATACGTCTACAAATACGTCTCAAACAAAAACTGGGAAGCGGCGGATGCGACTACAGGCGGTCTAGCTACAGGGGATAAATACCTAGACGACGGCAAACTATACGTAGCCAAATTTAATTCCGACGGAACTGGTACTTGGATAGAACTAACTATTTCTAACTCTGCGATAGCTACATACTCAAAATATACGTTTGCAAATCAAGGCGACGTAGCGATAAACAGCAGACTAGCCGCCGATGCGGTAGGTGCAACGCACATGGATAGACCGGAGTGGCTTAATATACATCCGGTAACGGGAGATATATATGTAACTCTTACCAATAACTCAAACAGAGGAAAAACAGGCTCAAACGGTATGCCTCTAGACCCTGCAAACCCTAGATATTACACTGACGCAAAAGGCTCTTCGAAAAGCTCCGGAAATGTAAACGGACACATTATGAGAATGCAAGAAAACGGCGGCGACAATACGGCTAGCGCGTTTAAATGGGATATATATTTATTTGGAGCGCAAGCTGATGCGGATCCAAAAAATATAAACCTCTCTTCGCTAACAAACGACAACGATTTCTCAAGTCCGGACGGATTGGCGTTTAGTCAAGCAAAACCGGGTCTTATGTGGATTCAAACGGACGACGGCGCATATACGGACGTTACAAACTGTATGATGCTTGCGGCTCTTCCGGGAAGCTACGGCGACGGTGCTAGCGTATCCATCACAAATACCGCCGTTCCAAATGCTTCAAGCGCAAACCAAACAATTACAACATATATGGGTAAAGCCGCTTCAACGTCGACGCTAAAAAGATTTTTGGTAGGTCCTAAAGGGTGTGAAATCACTGGTATCGCCGAAACTCCGGACGGTAAAACGATATTTGTAAATATCCAACACCCTGGTGAGGACACATCTACGGCAGATATAGCCAATCCGACAAACTATCAAAGCCACTGGCCAAAAGGGGGCAGCGCTAGACCTCAGTCTTCGACGATAGTTATCACAAAAGACGACGGCGGTATAGTAGGCTCATAAAAAACTACGCTTCACGCTTCACGTTCCAAAAACAGGGTTGCAAAAAATTAGCAACCCTGTTTTACTTCTATTTTTGCACATCTTAAAAATACGCTTAAAGCCGTTTTTACCTTGCTTTGAGTAAAATCATAACATATTTAAAAAACCTACAAAAGAAAGCGGCGTTTTATGTTTGGAATTGATTTAGGCTCTTTCATTATTATCATGATTGTGGCTATTATATTTTTAGGTCCGGAGAAGCTTCCGGGGATGATTGTGCAGGTTGTGAAGTTTTTTAGAAGTGTCAAAAATACGGTACAAGAGGCAAAAGAGAGCATAGAAAAAGAGATAGATTTGCACGAGCTCAAAAACACCGCTTTAGAGTACAAAGAGAAAGTGGAGAAGCTTACAAACAATCTAAACACTCCCTCTAGTATGTATGACAACAAACATGTGAGCGATATGTTTGGCGACATAACAAAAGATTTTAAAGAGATAGAAGAAAATCTCAAAAAAGAGATAAGCACTCCGCTTGATAGCGCCCCAAAGCAACTTGAAAACGCAGTAAAAGAGGAAGTTAAAAAAGATGCTTGAGGATTTAAAACCGCATATAGCTGAACTCAGGGATAGGCTTATTAAATGCGTTCTTGTCATAGCAATTGCATTTTTTGCCTGTTTCGCCGTTTGGGAGCCTATCATGGAGTGGGTCACTATGCCGCTTAAAGAGGCGATGCCAAAAGGCGGCGACGTGATAGCCGTAAAGATGGGCGAGCAGTTTTTTACAGCCGTTAGCGTTTCATTTTTTGCCTCTCTTATTATCTCACTTCCGGTTATTTTTTATCACCTTTGGTCTTTTTTGGCTCCTGGTTTGTACGAGAATGAGAAAAAATATATTATGCCTTTTGTCACAGGGGCTACGGGTATGTTTATTGCGGGTGCGCTTTTTGCCTATTACTTTGTATTTCCGGTCGGTTTTGCCTTTCTTGTAAATTTCGGCGGTGAGCAGACTACTGCGATGATTAGTATTGCGGAGTATTTGGGCTTTTTCCTAAAACTGATGTTTGGATTTGGACTCTCCTTTGAGCTTCCAGTGGTCGCCGCCTTGCTTGCTTTTTTTGGGCTTGTAGACGATAGACAGATGAAAGCCTCTTTTCGTTACGCCATCGTTATTATCTTTATCGTAGCCGCAGTTCTTACGCCGCCGGATGTTATGAGTCAGCTTATGATGGCGATTCCTATGATTTTGCTATACGGCGCGGCGATAGTGATAGTAAAGATGATAAATCCGGCTCCAAAAGAAGAAGGTGCAAAAGCTGCTTGACCCTACCCTAACCTCTTCTTACGACTACCAACTGCCGCCCGAAAGAATAGCCGCATATCCGATAAATCCAAGGAGTGCGGCAAAACTACTAGTTGTGGATAGAAAGAGCGGCGCCGTCACACACTCCACAATCTCAAAAATAGATGATTTTTTGCCGCAAAATACCAAAATAATAACCAACGATACAAAAGTAATCAAAGCACGCATTTTTGGACATAAACAAAGCGGCGGAAAAATAGAGTGCGTCGTCGTAAAACCTCTTACAAACGGCTCATTTTTGGCGTTAATGCGCGGAAGAATAAAAGTCGGCGAAAAGGTTTTTTTTGACAACAACCTCTCTCTTGAAGTCATGCGGCTTTTGGAGGACGGAAGCAGGGAGGTTCGCTTTTTTGACCATAGCGAAGAGCTTGATTTTTACCAGCTAATAGAGAAACTGGAGAAAATTGGTCATATCCCACTCCCGCCATATATCCACAGGGCGGACGAAAAAAGCGACGAAACAGACTATCAAAGCCGTTTTGCCAAAAATCCCGGAAGCGTCGCAGCCCCAACCGCTTCTTTGCATTTTGACGAAGAGCTTTTGTCAAAACTTAGGCAAAAATACGATTTTTACGAACTTACGTTACATGTCGGGCTTGGCACATTCAAATCTGTGGAAGCCGAGGCGCTAAAGGGGCATCTTATGCACTCTGAATATTTTAACATACCACCGCACACCGCAAAACTGCTAGAATCAGACGTAAAGCTTTTATGTATCGGAACGACGGCGACTAGAACGGTCGAATTTTTCCACCGTTCAAAACAAGTCGAGGGCGAATGCGATATTTTCATCAACCCGCAAAATCCGCCGCAAAGAGTGGATATGCTGCTTACAAACTTTCACCTGCCAAAATCGACGCTTATTATGCTCGTATCCGCTTTTTTGGGGCTAGAGAAGACGCTTGAGATATACAAAGAAGCCATAGAGAAAGAGTATCGCTTTTTTAGTTATGGCGACGCTATGCTGTTGATATAAATGGTACGCTAAGACGAGTGAAGCCCGTCTTTAGCTACGTTAGCCACTGTGGCACTGAAGCTAGCCGCATTATGCAGCAGAATTGGTTTGTATCACACCCTGTTGTTTTACCCCCTAAACTCGCTCCAACGCCTCAAAATCACTAACGCCGCCAAACTATCAGCCCTACCGTCTTTTGTCTTTGTAAAGCCGCCGCCAACCTCCTCTAACGCCTCTCTTGAACTGCCAAATTCATCTACATACACAACCTCGCCCGTATACGTGAGCAAAGATACAAAATGCCTTATACGCCGCCCCATCTCCTCTTCGCTAGAGCCGCCTTTTGGAAGCCCTACAATAAGCTTTGATGCATTTTTTGCTTTTAGCATAGCAGACACATCGCTTGCGGCTTGGTTTCTATTTTTTCGCATTATCGGCTCGCTCGCAAGGGCTATGCCCGCCACTAGCGTCGCTACGCCTATTCTTTTCAGTCCTACGTCGATAGCCACAGTACTCAATTTTTTACGCCTTTTTTGTAACTGAATCAAAAGACTCCATCTCCGCCTCAATCTTAACAAGCTTTTCTCTAAGTTCGTTAGCGTTTTTTGTGTTCTCTTCTATTAGCTCTTTTGGGGCGTTGGCTACGAATTTTTCGTTTTTTAGCATACCGTCTAGTTTTGCCAACTCTTTTTCACTTTTTTCTTTTTGTTTTGTTAATCTTGATATTAGAGCCTCTTTTGCCTCGGCGGTTATCTCTATGAAACTTTCAAGGTTTGTCGATACATCGGCGGCGCATCCTGATGGTTTTCTTTCCACATACTCCACGACTTCGCATTTTGCTAGGTTTGAGATAAATTTTTTAGCCGCTTCGTCTAGCGGCTTATTACTTTTGATGTACGCTTTTTCTATTCGTTTATTTGCGAGGTCTATCGTCGCTTTGGCACGTCTTACACTTACTATCGCCTCTTTGATTAGTTCAAACTTCTCTATAATATCCATATCCACAGCCATATCGTTTGGAAAAGCGCTTATCATGATAGACTCGTCCGCACCGCCAAGCTCCGTGTAAAGATACTCGGTAATAAACGGCATAAACGGGTGAAGAAGTTTAAGAGACTCTACAAACACGCCGCCTAGCTCACCCACAGCCTCTTTTTCGACCTTGCTAAGCTCAATGCCAAAATCGCAAAAATCATCCCAAAAATACTTATACACACTAACAGCCGCATCGCTAAATCTGTAAGAGTCTAGCTGCTCTCTTATCTCTTTGGTAACCTCCGCCATTTTGGCGTACATATATCTGCCAAGCTCCGTTTTTGGGGCTTCTTTTGTCACATCAGTCGGAGTTGCGCCGTTCATCGTGATATATTTTGCAGCGTTAAAGAGCTTGTTTGTAAAGTTTCTAGACTGCAAAAACTTCTCTTCTGAGAGCCGTATATCGCGCCCCGCCACGGCAAGCATTGCAAGAGCAAAACGAAGGCTATCGGCACTGTATCTCTCTATAATATCTATCGGGTCGATGACGTTGCCTTTTGATTTGCTCATCTTTTGCCCGTTTTCATCTCTTACAAGAGCGTGCAGATAAACGTCTCTAAACGGTAGCTTACCAAGAAACTGCTCGCCCATCATCATCATCCTCGCAACCCAGAAAAAGAGTATGTCAAAGCCGGTGATAAGAAGCGAATTTGGATAAAAGTCCGCCATATCAGACGGGGTAACTTTTTCGTTGTCCTCATTTCCCCAACCAAGAGGGCTAAACGCCCAAAGAGCGGAGCTAAACCATGTATCTAGCACGTCCGCGTCTTGCCTTATTGCCAAAGAGCCGCATTTTGGACACTCGCTATGCTCATTCTCTTCACCGCCCCACTCAAAGCCGCAATCATCGCAATACATAACCGGAATACGATGACCCCACCAGAGTTGCCTTGAGATACACCAATCCCTAAGCTCCCTCATCCATGAGTCATAGTTGTTTTTCCACTGTTTTGGGATAAACTCCGTCTCTCCGGCGTTTGCTTTTTCGATAGCTCCAGCCGCCGCCTCTTTTTTGACAAACCACTGTTTTGAGATATACGGCTCCACGACGTTACCACAGCGATAACAGCATCCGACTTGATTTGTGTGTTTTTCTATTTTGTCGATAAAGCCATCACGCTCAAGCCCAGCTACTATCTTCTCTCTCGATTCAAGCCTCTCATACCCCTCAAATTCACCGCAATGAGAGTTTAGAATGCCTTTTTCATCAAAGATGGTCAAAAACTCCAATCCGTGTCTTTTACCCACTTCATAGTCGTTTGTGTCATGTGCCGGAGTCACCTTGACCACACCGGTTCCAAACTCCAAATCAACATGCTCGTCGGCTATGATTTTGATAGACTTGCCTATTAGCGGCAATATTAGATTTTTGCCTATATGCTCTTTGTATCTCTCATCGTTTGGATTTACCATGATCGCCGTATCGCCAAAGTAGGTCTCAGGTCTTGTTGTAGCAACCACTAGATACTCGTTTGAGTCTTCAAAAAAGTATTTGATATGGTATAAAGAGCCGTCGTTTTCGATATGGTCAACTTCAATGTCAGAGAGAGCGCCGTCATGCGTACACCAGTTTATCATGTAGTTGCCCTTGACAATAAGCTCTTTTGCATAAAGGTCTAAAAACGCTTTTTTAACCGCACTTTTTAGCCCCTCGTCCATCGTAAATCTCTCTCTGCTCCAAGCGGGGCTAACCCCTACCCTTCTCATCTGGCTTACGATTGTTCCGCCGCTATACGCTTTCCACTCCCACACTTTTTCAAGGAATTTTTCTCTGCCTATATCCTCTTTTTTGACTCCCTCTTTTAGCAGTTGCTTTTCTACGACGTTTTGAGTCGCTATACCGGCGTGGTCGGTTCCCGGTTGCCATAGCGTCTTGTAGCCGTCCATTCTTTTGTATCTCACCATTACGTCGCTAAGGGTGTGATTGAGGGCGTGACCTATATGCAGTGAGCCTGTAACGTTTGGGGGTGGGAGCATTATTGAAAATGTCTTACCCTCTTTTTGGATTTTTGCGTTGCCCTCACACTCAAAATAGCCCTTTTCTTCCCATTTTTTATAACAATTTTCTTCAAACTCTTTTGGTAAATATTCAGTTAAAGCCATCTTGCAAGATTCCTAGTAGTTTTTGGGCGAATTTTAGCAAAACTCTACTAATGGGCGTTGCGGCGTAATCTAACCGTAAATATATTGCGATAAAAACATAATCGAAAATAATTCAAGGAGTTACAAAATGGCAAAACTAAGAGACATGGGAATTAGGACGAAGCTTCTTTGGCTACTTACGCTTTTACTGGTAGCAGTAGTCGGATTTTATTCTACTTTTACATATAAGATAAAAAAACAAGATTTTTATATAACGATAGACTCCAGACTAAAAGACGCAGTGCATGCCGGAACTATGATAATGGGCGACGATTTTCATGACAAGGTCATGGATAAAAATATAAGCTACGACGACTTTTACAACAAAACCGTGGTTATGACTAAATTTGTTAGGGATATAGGGGTCGAGTACATCTACTCCAAAGTCTTGGTAGACGACAAACTCCACTACACTGTCTCGACGCTAGACGAAAACGAAACAAAAAAAGAGGATGCAAAACCTTATTATGGGGTTTACACCGAAGACGGTATGCCGCCGCAGGCGCAGCTAAAATGCGTGCACGAACAAAAAATAGTCTTTGACGAATACAAAGACGACTTTGGACAACACAGGTCTATGTTTTTGCCGTTTACTACAAAAGACGGGCTAAAAGGGTTTATTGGAGCCGATATATCTACCGAATACATCGAAGAGGAGCTAAACGGGCTTTTAATGAGAAGCGTAGGTTATGGACTTGGCATATTTGCCATTGTTATGACGCTAATTTTTGCAAACTTAAACCCTATAGTGCGCGCCATAGAAAAACTAGCCGAATCCTCAAAAAAAGTGCAAAAAGGAGACCTTAGCGTAAGAAGTGATATAAATAGAAAAGACGAACTTGGACTTCTCTCAGAGTCTTTTAACTCCATGGTTGCACAGCTTCAAGAGTCGGTGCACACGCTAGAGTCAAAAGTGCAAGAGAGAACAAAAGAGCTCTCTCATGCCAACGAGCGAATCATGGACTCTATTTTTTACGCAAAACGGATTCAATCGTCGTTTTTGCCAACAGATGACGAAATAAGACACATCTGCAAAGACTATTTTGTTTTGGCAAATCCAAAAGATATTGTCGGTGGGGATTTTTATTGGATGGGTGAATATAGGGGTGGATATTTTATAGCGGCTATCGACTGCACGGGGCATGGCGTACCTGGGGCTTTTATGACGCTTATCGTTTCCTCTTTGCTAGAAAAAACTCTTTTGGAGCACAACTCAGAGAGTCCGGCACTACTAATAGAGTCGGCAAGTCTAAGCAAACTAGAAAAAGAGATAACAGAACACAACTCCGTTAGCCCCGCATTTATCCTCTCAAAGCTAAACAAAGAGATAAAAAGAGCCCTAAGACAAGATACACCAGATGGCGAGAGCAACGACGGATGTGATGGCGGACTCATCTTTGTGGATCCTAAAAACAAAAAAATAAGATTTGCCGGAGCCAACACCTCGCTTTTTATGATAGACCCAAAGGGCGAACTAAGCGTAATCAATTCAGACAAACATTCACTAGGATATAGACACTCTGATATAAACTACAAGTTTACAGACCACGAGTTTGATTTGGTGGAAAATACAAGCTTTTATATCACTACAGACGGCATCACATACCAGATTGGCGGCGACAAGAAGCTTTCATTTGGCAAAAAAAGACTCTCCAGAACACTGCTAAAGTATAAAGATTTACCGATGAGCGAACAAAAAGAGGCTCTTTGTAAAGAGTTTGACGCATACAAGCTAAACGAAGTGCAAAGAGACGATAACACCATGGTTGGACTAAGGATTTAATGTGGTTTTGTAGTCCATTTGGGCGTTTTTAAGCATTATTTAATAAGTATTGTTATACCTTTAGATGGGCAATGTAATTAATCAAAACAAGGGGAAAAAATGGTATTTAATGTTAAGTCGCCGATTTTAGGATTTGATGAGCTTGCAAAAGTTGAACTTAGAGGCGTAGATGGTTTTTTTTCTAGTCTAAAAAATGCTGAGGGAGATGTTCCTGCGTTTACGCTTGTAAATCCTTACGCTCTTAGAGAGTACTCTTTTGATATACCAACAAGCATAAAAGTACTTCTTGATCTTAAAGAAGATTCAAAAGTTGAAGTATTCAATATTGTGGTTTTGCAAAACCCTATTGAAAACTCTGCGGTAAACTTCCTAGCTCCGCTTATTTTCAACCACGACAACATGACAATGGGTCAAGCGGTGCTTGAATCTGCAAAATATGCGGACTTTGGCGTTGCCGAAGAGATTTCTGCTTATATGCAAAAATAGAGCCTCCCTTTCTTTTACGCAAAACGGACAAAAATCCGTTTTGCTCCTCACACAAATAAAACTCAATAACTCACCTTTTAATAATAAATACTACTTGTTGTTGCAAAATAATAAACGCTACAATACAAGATGAAATAGGGCGGCGTTTAACAAATAATTAACACTAAATGGTTACTTTATATGCGTTCATCTCCGAATGCGGGTAGCTTTAGGGGATGCAGAGACATTTCTTGCCGCCAATACAGGCTTTGCTTGTATTGGCGCACAACATCAAATCAGAGGAAAACAAAATGAACCTATCCAAAATTACAGTTTCCACGCTAACCATCGGCGCAATTTTATTAGCCGGAGATATAAAAGTCGGCGATCCGTTCGTCAAAGAGATTGCTCCAAATATGAAAAATAGTGCGGCGTTTATGAGCATCAAAAATGACGGCGACAAAAAAGTAAATCTACTATCGGCAAAAAGCGACGTATCGTCAATTACAGAGCTACATACGCACGGTAAAAAAGATGGAATGATGGTAATGTACAAAGTTCCAAACATAGAGATACCGGCAAAAGGCGAAGCACTCCTAAAACCGATGGGGCTGCACGTCATGCTAATAGGTCTAACTAAGCAGATAAAAGAGGGCGATACCGTAAATTTAGAACTTACGTTTGACAACGGTGAGAGCGTAAAAGTAGCCGCTCCCGTAAAAAAACTGCAAAACGTTATGAAGCCTAACTCGGATACTCATAAATAATGAAACTGTCATTTAGCAAGACTATCTGGCTTGAAATCGGCTTAATAGCCTTGCTAATAGCTGGCTATTTCACATCTGATATGCTCGCATACGTCAAGAAACAAAATATACGCTTCACAGAACAAAACGGTTGCGAATTAAATCAAAAAGATTGCGAATTGGTCATCAAGGACAATTCGCGCTTAATAGTCTCCGTGGAGCCAAAAATCATAACGCCGCTACAGGCGGCAAAGTTTATCGTAAAAAACGAGGGCGCAAACGAGGTAAAAGTAATAAGCAAGGGATTAAACATGAATATGGGGGTTCACGAACACCATTTCAAGAAAGTATCCGAAGGTGTTTTTGAAGCTTCTATTCTTTTACCGTCTTGCTCCCTCGCTATGAAATGGCAAATAGACGTTATCATCTCAAAAGACAGCGGCGAATACGGCGGCAGTTTTATATTATGGAGTAAAAATTAACAGATGACTAAACAAAAAAAAATAATATTGGTTCTGTTGCCGTTGCTTGTAGCGCTTGGATTTGGCTCATTTTTGTATTATCAACACACGGCAGAGGTCGCAAAATATAGCTTTACGGTACAAAGCGATACAAAAGAGATAAAGTTATCAGATTTTAGAGGTAAAAAAACAATCGTCTATTTTGGCTATGGATTGTGTCCTGATATTTGCCCAACCACACTTACGGCGATAGCCGGAGCTCTCAACAAGCTAACGCCGGTAGAGCTAAACTCCATAGAGGTTGTTTTTATTAGCGTAGATCCAGATAGAGACAAACCCAAAGAACTTAGCGTATTTGCGCGCTATTTTCACCCAAAAATTATAGGCGCTACAGCTAATGAAGCGCATATTAAAACCGTCGCAACAAACTATGGAGCTTCATACAAAAAAGTACCCCAGCCAGACTCCGCCATAGGGTATTCGGTAGCGCATAGCGCCGACGCATATCTGATAGGCAAAAATGGCAAACTTGAAAAAGCGCTTCCTTTTGGCGCATCATCTGATGAAATAGCCGCTGACATTAGAAGATAAAATTTTTGACACAACTCCTGATTATACACTGATGTTACGCACAAACACGAGCAAAGCCCGTATTTGCGGCAGGGGCTATTCGCCCCTTGCATCCCCCTAAAGCTTCCCGCATTCGCAGGAGAATGGAGGTTGTAGGAGCTTTGCGTGCGTAAGGTCAGTTATACATAGCTTTTGGCGCAAAACAGTGTAAAGAGCTAGCAACAATCGTAACCATTGACTATTTTCAATCAATATATGTGAAAAAATCAAGAAAAAATCCTATTTATAAAATCTAATATAACATTTTTTTTAGTATCATATAGTGTTTGTAAGCAAATAAAAGGTTTAAAGTGGCGTTTGAAAAAATTAAATTTTTTACTACTGTCGCATGCCTATCGACTATAAAGACGCTCGCAAGCGACGCCGTTGTAGTTGACTTAACAAACGATATACACAACTTTACCAACGCCGCCGTAAAAACAAAACAAAATATAGATTATCTACCATTCATAATGTCCGTCTCTGATGGCGACAATCTTTCAAAGCTTGGAGTTCTTACTCTAAAAGAAGCCTTAATGTTGTTTGTCGGCGTAGACGTATCAACAGATAATATAAAAAGTCAATCACCTATTTTTCGCGGCTCAAACCCTTTTGCACATGGACAAAGTAAGCTTATTATAGACGGCGTTGTCGTCAACGATAGAGTCTCAGGCGGATATACGGCGTATTTGGATATGCCCATAGAGATGATAAAAAGAATAGAAGTTGTAAGAGGTCCGGGAAGTTTTGCCGATGGTTCAAACGGATACGCAGGCACAATTAACGTAGCCACATACGCCAAAGACGGCTCAAAAGAAGGCGGCAAGGCTTACGTCCTGTACGGCTCATACAAAAATAGAAGTGTGGGAGCCTTATACAACACAAAAATCGGCAATTTTTTGTTTCATATAGACGCCTATACGCATAAAGATAATATGAAAATTAGTACAAACGGAAAAGACGGTCTAAGCTATAGCAAACAAAATAGCTCCTTATCGCGCTCCGGAGAGGTTGACATAGGGCTGGAAACATCGGCTTTAAGCGTCGCTATAAAGTCTCAGGAGCTTTCGATAGTAGGTCGTTTTACCTCGTACCAACCCGGAAGCGCCTTTGGAATGCTAAACACTCTTCCAAACGAGGATGGAAGCCAAAAAATGCCGTCTTGGTATCTTGAGGGGACATATAAAAAAGAGCTTACGGCGGATGTTTTTGTAGAAACTAAAATAGGATACATGGAGGACGGATGGGAGAGCTATGCTCGATCTTATCCGGCGGGTATGAAGGCGGCGCACACTGTTTTTCAAGACGGTTATTGGGCGGATCTTTTATTGACAAATAGGGTTATATATGGCGGCGTCTCCATAAGATATGACGGCTTAAAAAACCATACCCCAAAAATAGGGGCGTATCAAGGTGATGAAAAAAATATTGATTTACGCTCTATAACTACAAACAGGATCACCGGCGCAGGATGGGTGGACTACACAAAAAGCGCGCCATTTTTTGACGGAGAAGCGGCAAAAAGAAAAACAACAAAACTATATCTAAGCGACTCTTGGGAAATCTCTGAGAGTTTAGCCTTGTCATTTGAGCTAGGAAGCGACAAGGCTAGCGATTTTGAAAGACAAAATGACTATCGCGCGGCGCTTGTGTGGCAGATAAGCGACTCCGATATTCTAAAAACCATGACGAGTACGGCATACCGCGCCCCATCATGGCAAGAGCTATACGGCATAAACAATACGGCGCGAATCGGAAGCAAAAACCTAAAACCAGAGAGAGTTCGCGCATATGAAGCTCAGTATATTAAAAAACTAAACCAAGACAACTCGCTTGCTATAAATCTATTTTTTCTACAAAATAAAAATCAAATTAATAAAATTAACGCTCAAAACCAATATAGAAATGCCGGAGATTCCTTAATATATGGAGTTGAAACGGAGTATAAAAAAGAGTTTAGCACAGGAATCTTATGTGTGGGCTACTCGTTTTTAAAAGGCAAAACAAACAACGAAGACTCTTTGCCATCAGCCGCTAGACGTCTATTTAAAGGCTCGGTTTTAAAAAAAATATACCCTGGATTCTCTATCGCCGGAAATATCGTTTATGTGGGAGATAAAAAACGAGTCGCGTCGGACAATAGAGACGAAACACCATCATATACGACAATCGACGCAATCGTAAACTATGACGCCAAAAAATGGGGAGCGCAGTTTGGCGTAAAAAACGCTACAAACACAAGAGCGTTATATCCCAGTGAACAAGGTTCTTACCCAGGTGATTATCCCACAAGCAAACAGACTCTGTTTGTAAAACTATTTGCTAGGTTTTAGGCATGACGGCAAAATTATTAATATTTTTATTACTATCAATAGCCTCTTTCGGATATGACGAACTCCTCTTAGAGGCGCAAAGCTCTGTGTTGCCAAAAATAGCACTTTTAGACAAAGATATACAAAAGAAACTAATCGGCGGCAAACTACAAATTGTCATAGCCTGCAACGCCGCTGATATCGAACTCGCAAAAGAGACCGCTCAAAAAATTATGACAGCCACAGGCGCCAAAGTGGGCGCATTTGCGCTAAACATCCTAGCGGTGGAATTTTCACAACTTTCTAAGGCGGATGCAAGTATGATATACATTCTAAATTCGAACGATGTAACCATCAAAAAGGCTACTCAAATAGCGTCGCAGAAAAAAATAGTTAGCTTTGTATTTGATAAAGCAAATCTTAAAAATGGAGCTATGCTATCCATGAGTATTGAAAGAAGCGCCGTCATAACTCTAAGCAGAAGCGTAATGAAAGAGTCCGGCGTTCAGTTTGTAGACTCTTTTTATAAGATTACTAGAATAGTCGAATAGATGAGTAAAATAAACTTTTCTCTCTCAACTAAGATTTTAGCAAGCTTTATAGCGGCTATGTTGGCGGTATTTGCATACTTTGCATACTCCGTTGTAATAAGCGTAAAAGACGGTATGCTTATATCGGAAAAAGAAAAAGGAGCCTTGCTTCTTAGCTCGGTAGCTCCCGATATAGGTATGAGTCTCTATCTCGGGTTTGAAGCGCAAGGGGCGCAAAAAGCAAAAGAGCTTTTAGAGTATCAAGACGTTTTATCCATAGACGTAAAAACCGTAGACGGGCGCTCAATCGGACACTTCGAATCGCCAAGCACCGCAAGTGAGGATTTAAAAAGAGCGATAAGAATAAACAAAACAATCAAAGACAGTATAAGCGGCAAACAAATCGCCATCTTGGAGATGAACTACTCAAACAAAAACTACCAAAGATTGATTGATAATTTTAAAGAGCTTATTTTTAAGTTTGGAGCCATTTCGGCGCTTATTTTTATGTTTACTCTTGTTTTTGTAAAATGGCTACTCTCTCCGCTCTCCACTATAGCCTCAAAGATGAGAGAGTATGTGCCGGGCAAAAACATAACTTTTGATAGAAATGAAAGCGACGACGAAATAGGCTCCATAATCACCTCTTTTAAAGCTATGCAGATCAATATAGACAGTTTTCTGGAGGAGATTAGAACAAAAGACGGCGAACTTATGCGTCAATCAAAACTAAAAGCGCTTATGGATATGATAAGCGCCGTGGCTCACCACTGGAGGCAACCTCTTAATGCGACAGGTATAATACTTCAAGAGTTTAGATATGCGCATAAATTTGGAGAGCTAAATGAGGCGTTTATTGAAAAAAATATAGAGATGGGGATGGGAATATTAAATGGTATGTCAAAAACCATTGACGACTTTCGACTATTTTTTGCCTCAAATGAAAAAGAGGAGAGCGTAGACATCGGCAAAGCAAGCTCTGAAGCGATAGAGTCCTTAGCTAATCAGCCACTCTCCAAAGAGATAGCCATAAAAATACATGGAGATAATTTTTTTGTCACCGGACAAAAAGAGCTCCTAACAGACGTTATAGCGCAGGTAGTATCAAATGCAAAAGACGCTTTAAGCGAAAAAATAGCTAGCAACAAAGATTTTAAGGCTTTAATAACTATCTCGCTAAATTCCGATAAAAAAAGCTTTGAGTGCAGAGACAACGGCGGAGGTATGAACGCCGAGGCTTTAGGAAGAGTTTTTGAGCCGTACTTTACCACAAAAGAGCAAGGCAAAGGCGTAGGTCTCGGTCTTTTTATGGCACGCACAGTGATTGCAAATATGAACGGCAAACTCAGCGTATCAAATACGGACGACGGTTTTTCTGTGTTAATTGAGTTTGAGCACTAAAAATCTCTTGTCGCTTTACATTTTTTTAAAGGGTGACGAGGTTTAAAACTATTGATGTTTTGGAAAATAGAAACTGGTAAAATAGCGGCTGTTCCGATACCCAAACTACAAGCCCCGCAAACTCAGCGGGGCAAAACTCCATAAAACAAACTTGACCTCATATATCCAATAAGATATAATCTTGTTATGAAACATTGGAATATCAACTACTTTTTTAATATCAACGGCAACTCACCAGTAAAAGAGTGGATTGATGAGTTGTCCGATGAATCGAAAGCGGAGATTTTCAAAGTTTTTGAGCTTTTAAAAAAGTACGGTATAGAGCTTGGATTGCCTTTTGTCAAGTGCCTTGAGAGCAAAATCTATGAAGTCAGAACAAAAGACAAATCCGGCATTTATCGGGTTTTGTATTTTGCTCATACGGATAGAACTTTTGTACTGCTTCACGGTTTTAAGAAGAAAACACAGGCTACGCCTAGAAAAGAGATTGATATAGCCATAAAAAGAATGAAAGAGGTACAAAATGGATGATTTTCAAAAACACCTGCAAGAGTCCTTGAAGGACGAAGCGTTTAGAGCCGAGTATGAAGCCAAAGAGCTAAGATATAAGGTAATAGACATTTTGGTGGGGCTAAGAATCCAATACAAACTAACGCAAGCCGAACTAGCAAAAAAACTAGGGACGACGCAAACGGTAGTGAGCCGAATAGAAAACGGTAGCGTTAATGTTGGAATCGACTTTTTGCAAAAATTGGGTACGGCTTTTGGTAAGAAGGTAGAGATAAAGGTAGGCTAATCGGCTGCCATGTAGTATAAAAAGTGAAGATTGAATACCTAACCCCGAAATTTATATACCACTTGAGGTTTTGGTGGGCGATAAGCAGGGGTTGGAATTTGCCAAGTGAGTATGTGCAAAAAATAGCCTGTCCCCGTTTCCTAAACAACTACACAAAAAATAAGATAGAAAACTATGAGGGGTATTATAGTTTTTGAGTTCAGAGGAGTTTGATTCTAAACGATTGTGGATGATGGTCAAAAAACGATACGAGAGATTGAATCAGAAGATGGATGTTTGATATTTGATGACACGGTTCAAGAAAAAGCATGGACGGATGAGAGTGAAATGATGTGCTATCATTTTGATCATACCAAAGGGCGGAGTGTCAAGGGGTTAAATATTTTAAATGCCCTCTATCATAGTAATGATACCGCCATGCGTAGCCTATGAAATTGTTCGTAAGCCCATTCATTTTTGTGACCTAGAAACCAAACAAACTCCCGCTTAAAGAACTCTCGTTTATCTTAGCACTCCTTGCAATATCCTCCATATCCGCACCGCTTTTTTGAAGGCTGTAAAACTGTGTTTCTCCCAAAAGTAAGTAGCTCCAAGTTTTGGACTCTCTTGAATCTTCATCAAGTGCATTTATGCGACGGATAAAATCTAAAGTTGCCCGTTGTTTTTGCTTGACATTGACATCTTTTAAATCTTTGTCCGATTTTGTCTCCACCAAATAGATATTTGTTGCAGTTTCAATCATAAAATCAGGATAGTAACTAGCCATCAATCCATCATCTCTAAAATAGCTAATCGTTGCAAAATCGTGTTTGAACTCTAAAATTTTGATAAATTTCAGCACCTTGCTATCTTTGTCTAAAAACTCTAAAAATGCTTTTTCAAATCCCCCTTTATTGGATGGATATGATGTTTTTTCGTAGATTGTTTTTTGTAAATCTAGCGAAAAATTTGCCCTCATATTCAAACTACTAATCTTTGAAAAATAGATTTTATTTACAAGAGGTTTTATATAAGTTGTACTATTTTGCATATTGTAAATAAGTCTATGTATCTCATTGGTAATATGTGTTGTGATATTTGCATTTTTGAGCATCAAAACTCGCCAACTCTCATCTACAAAAGGATTGAACTCTTGTCCAAAAAGTTTTGTTCTTATATATTTATCCAAAACTCCTAAAAGTTGGGGTTGATATATTTGCATTGATGGCAAGGCTCGATTATGTCCTCGCACTTTTAATTGCCCCATTTTATGCGTTAAAATTTCTAAAATCTTTTGCAGATACTCGTTGTAGCTATTAGCTGTAAACAGATCCGCACTTATCATATAATCGCCAAAAGTTGTTTTAACCGTTAGCTCTTCAGAGTGAAAAACCTCGCCTTTTGTAGTCCATGATTTAAGCTGTTCCAAACTATGGCACAAGTATGGCGGAAGTGCATTTACATCAAACTCAGGTGCGTTTAACTCCTCCTCTTCATCTTTGACTATCTCCAAAAATGCCATGTCATAATCTTCATAGTTCTCTTTGAGCCCCACTTTTATCATGTCGCCCGTAGAAGTTCCCTCTTTTAACTCATTTTCATCAAAACCAAACTCATCCTCAGAGAGTAAATCCCTGTAAAACTGGCTAAAAGCAGGATGTTCGATGATGCTCAAAACATCCAAATAAGAGCTAGGACTTAGTTTGTCTTTTAAAACTCTTTGTCTATTTTCTCGTTTTTCATCTTCAAATTCAGCTCCTCGATACATAAGTCGAAGCCCTCGACCGATAGTTTGCTCCAATAAAATCGAAGATTGATTTGACCTAAGTGGCACAATCACACAAACATTTGATACATCAAATCCCTCTTTGAGCATCAAAACAGAAATTACAACTTTTGGATTTTCATAAATATCAAGATTAAAAAGTTTTTGTTTTAAACTAGCCCATTCCTCTTTTGGTATTTCTCCATTTTTTTTAGAATGAACTCCCATAAACTCATCATTTTTAAAACCTATCTCAATCAAAAAATCTTCTACAAATCTTACAACTTCCGTATCTTCACACATGATAAGCATTTTTGGATGTTTTGGATTATCAAGTTTTGAAAAATCTTTTTCTAAAATATTTAGTTTCGTAAGTCCAGCTTGTATCATTATTCTTTGACCATCACTTAGACCTATCACTTTATTTGAGCCTTCATCTCTTAGGGCTTTAAAGTCTAACTCCAAAGTAGATAACTCTTTTCTTTTATCAATAGTTATTATTTTTACCAAACCATCTTTTATGGCACTATTCAAATCAAAATCTACGACGACATGAGGGAAATAGTGTTTAGCTCTTTTTTCTCCGCTTCCCGTCGTGTCGTAAGGGGTTGCTGAAAAATCTATTTGAATAAACTTACTTCCTTTATTTTTGGCTATAAAATTTAAAGATTTTTGCCACTCAACCTCTTGAATTTCTCCTGCAGATTTATTTTCGTGGATATGATGGGCTTCATCATTCATAACTACCAAATCATCAAGCCCAGCTAAAAACTCTATTTCTCCACCACTAAAATAAGCATTATCAAGAGATTCCAAACTATTTCCTGCCGAAGTTCCAGGTCGTGCTGGAAAAATATCTGCAATCACACCACTTGGGTCATCAAGTGGGCTTATCTCCTCAGCTTCTTCTTTCCCCATAAACAAATGCCAATTTGAAATAACCAACATCCCATCACTTGTAATTTTTTTGCCTATTTCATCTTTCGTTACAACACTTGAAGATAAAAAAGCTTTGATTGTCATCTCATATTTCCCGGATACAAAAAGCTCTTTGTTTTTAAATATATCACTTGTGTTTACATCACGGCTTCCATCAACTCTTTGTTTGCCCATATAGCTATCAAGCAATCTTTCATATACGATAAGCCCAGGAGCTATAAGCAAAAAGTTTTTTGAGTATCTTCCACGTTTTTCTTTTTCGCTTCTTGCATTGAGGTATTGCCAAATAAAAAGTGCGTTCATAACCCAAGTTTTTCCGGTACCTGTTGCCATTTTCATACCGTATTTTGGGATATTGTATTTCTCTTTTGTTAGAAGTTCGGAGTTTAGTTTTAGTATAAGTTCTTTGTCGCACTTTTCATAAATCTCTAAAACTGAACTTACTTTTAATATCTCATGTAGATAAATAGTATTTAAAATAGCTTGTTTTTGCCCTCTATGAAAATTTATCTCTCTCTGGCTTATATGCGGTTCACAAAACCAAAACTTGATTAAATCCGCCGTTGTAGGGGTCGCAAGAGTTAAAAACTCTCCACTTTCCCAAAGTTCATTTACTATTTTTGAGATACTTTGAGCTAGCTTTAGAGGAGTTTCACCTGTTAGAGTATTTATAGAAGTTGCCATTTTACACCTCCTCTTTTACCATAGATTCAAAACCAAAAACATCAACTGCTTTGACACAAACGACTCTTTTATCTTTTCGCGCAACCATGATTTTTGCACTATAAATCACATGAAGAGGGTCACCGTCATTTGCCGTGTTTTCTCTGTAATCTTGCCATTTGCTTCTAAAGGTCACGCCGTCATAATCAGGGTCGATACTCCAATACTCAATAAGTGCCAACGGGTCAGTTGCCATAAGTTTTTGAAGTGCTTTTTTATCGTCATCATCAAGGGGAATATTATCAGGGCTTAAAAGTATGTAATTATCAAGGCTTATTTGTAACTCTTCAAGTTCGCTGTCATAGACTTTTTTCTCTATTGGTTTGATAACTAGATATTGCAACGAGCTAAATCTGATTTTGCCACTATCAACTAGTTTTTTATAAGTAGCTTTTGATTTGAGTTTATCAAGTAAATCAGGTGGAATAACCAAAACTTCAAGCTTTGAATCATTTAGTTCATTGATAGCACTACTTATATCGTATGCAAAATTCCACCCTAAAACTACAACTTTTTCCCAACCACCTAAGAAGTTATCCCTTAACTCAATAGCTTTTTTCAAAGTAGCAAATCCAGTCATCTTGCTGGGACTATCTACAAAAACCAAAGTTTTTTTATCTTTGATATATCCCAAATTTTGCGGATGTTCATCTCCAAATCCTAAAGCCCCGCTTCCGCTCTCATCGCTAAAAAGTGAAATCACAACTTGAGATAAATCTCCGATTCGTTTATAAAGTTTGCTACTTTCAAATGCCTCTTTTTGATAATCGCCGATAGATTGATATAAAAACGGTTTCACTTCATTGTCAATCAGCCTTTTTCTTTGTACCATAATAGAGGGTTTGCCAATGTCGGAGCTTATCCATCTGCGACCAAGCTTTTCAGCAACGGCGGCAGTTGTACCGCTTCCACCGAAAAAATCGGCAATAATTGAGTTTTCATTTGATGAGGCTTTTATTATTCGTTCTACTAATTTTGATGGTTTTTGTGTTATGTATCCAACAAGTTCATTTCTCCATGATGATACATTTGAAATATCTGTCCAAAAATCTTCTGGAATCTTCCCTTTTTCATGTCTTTCTAGTTGTTCCTCTTCATTATAATCCTTTTTTCCATGTACTCCTCTAGCATTTGTAAAGTCAGCTTTGTAAGCAATACGGATATCATCTGCATTAAAAACAAAATTGTTTGTTTTTGCATATCTGAATATAACATCATGTTTTTTTGGAAAATCCTTATTTGCAGGACTTGGACCAGTATAACACCAAACAATCTCATTCCTAAAATTCTCTTTTCCAAAAATATCATCAAGCAAAATTTTCACATAATGCCCCACATGCCAATCAATATGCACATATATTGAGCCTTTTTCACTTAAAAGTTCTCTCATCAAAGCAAGTCGTGGATATATCATTTTAAGATAACTAACCGTTCCATCTTTCCAAGTATCAGCATAAGCAAACTGTTCTATTACCGTTGGTTTTTGATTTAGATTTACATTTGGTAGAGTGATTTTTGTCCGATAATCAGCCTTTGAGTCAAACGGTGGGTCGATATAGATTAAGTCGATTTTCCCTCTCATACTTTCAAGTCCACTTGCACTATCACCGGCAAGAAGTCCTTGTATCACCAAGATATTATCCCCATAAATCAGCCTATTTTTCCAAGCATTTTCATCCTCAATAGTTGGTAACTCTCCACGAAAAAGTCCGCTTATATCTTTGCTAGGCAAAACTAGCTCATTGGTTTGTAAAGCCAAAGCATTTCCGCTATTGATTCGCTCAAGTATTCGAGCCGCTTCAGCACGCCCCTCTTTTACTATTTTTGGTAACTCTTCTATTAGTGATAAAGGCATAATTTCCCTCTTTTTACTTTTAAATAACTCAACTTTCGCACATAACCCCAGCTCCAAATTCATTCAAACAATCTAGCTAACAATCTATAAAAGCCTCATAAAAAAAGCTTTGAGTGCAGAGACAACGGCGGAGGTATGAACGCCGAGGCTTTAGGAAGAGTTTTTGAGCCGTACTTTACCACAAAAGAGCAAGGCAAAGGCGTAGGTCTCGGTCTTTTTATGGCACGCACAGTGATTGCAAATATGAACGGCAAACTCAGCGTATCAAATACGGACGACGGTTTTTCTGTGTTAATTGAGTTTGAGCACTAAAAATCTCTTGTCGCTTTACATTTTTTTTATTTACTCATCTTTCGCACCTAATTTTAAGCGGTATGCCTTATGAAATCGCAGTTAAGTAGGGCATTATAGAAATATATTCAACACTACTTGACACTGATACTAACTTTTTTAAAACCCCTATTTAAAGGCTTTAAAAAGAGAGAAAAAATCTATCAATAGATTTTGTGCTACTCTTTTAAAAGGAATGGTACAACGTGGTAAAACTTGGCGCTTAAACAAAAACCTCCTCTCCCATATAACCTTAAAACCGCTATAATTACCCAAAAACTACGGCTATGCAATCAAACGCCACAAGCAAACAATAGGGAAAAACCAAAACATGAGCAATAGAATCTTTCTCTCCCCTCCGCACATGGGCGGCAATGAAACCAAATACATACAAGAGGCGTTTGACGCAAACTATATCTCTTCTGTGGGCGAGCAGCTATCTAGGTTTGAGGGGTCGATTTGCGCTTTTACGGGTGCAAAGTATGCGGTGGCTCTTACTAGCGGCACGGCGGCTATTCATTTGGCTTTGCGCGCCGTTGGGGTGAAGGACGGGGATGAGGTGTTTAGCTCCTCTTTTACTTTTATTGGTGGGGTGGCTCCTATTTTGTATGAGCGTTGTACGCCGTTTTTTATCGACTCGGATGAGGATAGTTGGAATCTTGACCCATTACTGCTCCTTGAAGAGTTGGAGAGTCGTAAAAAAAGCGGGGCGAAAATGCCAAAAGCGCTTATTTTGGCTCACCTCTACGGACAAGCGGCGAGAATAGAGGAGATACAGGAGATAACGCACAAATACGGCATATACACAATTGAAGATGCGGCGGAATCGCTTGGTGCGACGGTTGGGGGTAAGCAGACGGGGACGTTTGGCAAGGTCGGCATATACTCTTTTAACGGTAATAAGATTATCACGACTAGCGGCGGCGGTATGCTTGTCACGGATAGCGAGAGGGTGGCTTCTCAGGCTAGATTTTTGTCTACACAGGCAAAAGAGCCGTTTTTGCACTACGAACATAATACATTTGGCTACAACTACCGTATGAGCAATGTGGTGGCGGCTATTGGGCGCGGGCAGATGGAAGTTTTGCCGCATCGCATAGAGAGAAGACGGGAGATTTTTGCGCTTTACAAAGAGATGTTAAAAGATGTGCCGGAGATAAAATTTATGCCTGAAGTCGCAAAAAGTAAAGGTAATAGATGGCTAACGACTTTTTATTTGGATGAAAAGCTAAAAACAATGCCGCGCGACATAATAAAAGCTCTTGAAGAGAGAAACATAGAGTCTCGACCACTATGGAAGCCGATGCACGCCCAACCTGTTTTCAAAGACGCGCCACGCCGCGTCAACGGCTTTTCGGATATGCTTTTTGAGAGAGGATTATGCTTGCCATCGGGCTCTTCAATGAGTGATGAAGACGTGGCTTTGGTTGCAAAAATTGTGCTTGGTGTAATCAAAAAATGAGCAAACAATAAAAGTTTTGTTAATCAGAGGTGGTTTCGCTAAATAAAATTGCCGCTAGAATAGTTCACTTTGCCGAAGCCGGAGGATAATATCTCTTCCATGCCGACAAATTTCTTACAAGAGGCGTCTTCTAAGCTCTTTTTGGACGACTCCTCCACCTTTTTGGCAACGCTACCGCATTCGTTTACAAACCTAGCGTTATCCTCAATCATCCTATCAAATCTAGACAAAGAGTCGCTAATTTGGGTTATGCCGTATAACTGCTCTTGATTTGCAGAGGCCACATCTTGTACAAGCTCCGTCGTCTCGTTTATCTTTGAGCTAATTTTACCAAAACTCTCCAATAGGGCACCTATAATTTGCTTGCCCTCTTTTGCCCTTTCTTGCGCTCTATGGGCGGTGTCTTGTATCCGCTTTGCCGCTTCCGCACTTTTTGTGGCTAGACTTCTAACCTCTTGCGCCACCACCGCAAACCCTTTTCCGGCCTCTCCAGCAGTCGCCGCTTCAACGGCGGCGTTGAGAGAGAGGATATTTGTTTGAAAAGCTATGTTGTGTATGATAGAAATTGCATCGTTAATTTCGTCGGTTGCCGCAACTATACCCTCCATCGAAGTCGAACTATCCCCGACCAAAGAAGTTCCCTGTATCGCACTCATTTTAGTCTCTTCAGCCAATTTTGCCATTATTTTGGATTTGTAAGTATTACTTTGGAGATTGCTCAAAACCTCTTCCATAGCCGAGCTGGTCTCCTCTATACTTGCCGCATAATCGTCGGCGCTATTGCCTAGAGAATTTAAATATTCGCTCAAAATAGTCGAATCGAGTTTAAGCTCTATTCCAAGCCTCAAAGAGTTCTTAAGAGCCTCGTTAATAGCAAAGCCTAGGTGGTTAACTCCAAAAGTAAGCCTGTCAAATACTCCGCCTATTTCATCGTCGCTCCTGAGAGATAGGGTTTTTGTGTAGTCAAAATTAGAGTATGTATCTAAAACGTCTTCTATCTCTTTAAATCTACTTTTCGCACTATTAAGCATATTGTTAACGTCGTTTTTTAACTCTTCTAACGCAACATTTGGGGTAGTTTTTTCTATACTATGCTCGTAGTGTCCGCAATTTGCCATATTAATAACCGCTTTTGCGTCTTCAATAACTTCATTATCCATCAAAATAAAGTTTTCTACCTTTACTATTTGCCCATTCACAATACTTGCCATCTGCCCAAACTCGTCTCTACCCTCTATATTGATAGGCTCCACTCTTTTAATCTCTCCGTTTAAAAACATAAAAAAGCTATTTAAACCAGTTTGGAATAGTTTTAACTTACGATTTACGTCCCTTGTAATCAAATAGGTAAAAAAAGCCGCTATACCAAAAATAATAGCTATAAAAATGGCTATTTTTTCTAAATTCTTAGCAAATTGACTTTCTACGTCGTCTATATAGATTCCGCTACCAAAAACCCAACCCCACGGCTCAAATTTTTTGACAAAACTAAGCTTTTGGTATAGCTCTACAGAGGTTTTACCGCCCTCTAACGGCTTAGGCCACTTATAGCCCACATATCCGGCTCCATACTCGTTTGTCGCCTCTATAAAAGCAATAAAAAGATTTTTTTTACCATCCGTTTTGGTTATATTTGAGTTAAAGCCAAATTGTAAAAAATCGGCGCAGTTAAATTTCTCGTCATCCATTTCCTTTCCGTCTAACGCCGGAACTGTTGGATGCATAATCATTTTAGGAAACGGGCTAGAGGAGTCGTTAATCCATATATACTCTTTTTGATTATATCTAACATCCTTAATGACGTTCTTAACGTTTTCTTTGGCTTGCGCTTCGGAAATTTCTCCGCGTTGAAATCTTTTATAATTATAGTCCGCAATATGGTATGATATTTCTACGATATTTTTTAATTTCTCTTTTTTTTCGTTCAATGTGTTATTTTTTTGCTGAAGCGTTAGCCAAAAAACGATCGCAATGGTGCACGTCAAGGAAATAACGACTAGCAATAGCATTTTATATTTTAAGGTCATGTGTTTCATATTGTTTTCCTTATATTCAAACGGGTATCGTAACTGATTATTTTGTGTCTAGCTTTATTGAAAATAGAGCCTATCAAAGACAATCTTAAAGAAAATTATCCGTAAATTACAAATTTGTAACAAACAGAGGGGGCACCCCCCCTAAAAACTATGTTTTCTCATAGTGCGTTTAATAGCAAAGCCAATGATTATAGGCTTTGTATAATTTTAAAAAGTGAAAATGAGAGTTTTTAGAGGTACCCACAAGAGACTCTTTGTTAAAAACACCTAGCCATGACTTGCTCTTCCGGTTGTTTTTAGTATTTTTAAAGCAACCGGGGTTCCTGTTTTGTTGGCTTAACTTAATGGCAGTGACTCGGAGAGTGGGAACTAGGGGATGACGAAGTGGCGCAAAATAACACCTGATGCCATTTCTTTTAATCCATATTTACAACGCTAAATTGAAGTATTTTGGGATTATCATCTTCAAGACAGTAGCCCGTACCGCTTTTTGTCTCCTCCATCAGTTGCATAATGCATGTTAAGGTTCTGTTTTCTTTTGATACTAGGTACCCTTTTGCATTGCCGCTTATATGCCTAATCATCGGATGAAGCTCAAATCTTTGATTTACGTCAAAAACAAGATTGCCGTAATAAGAGGCACCCTTAAGATACAAAGACAAAGAGCCGTTTTTGTTTTGTATAGCGTTCATATCAGGCTTTTGTGCTTGAGAGTCTACGCTTGAATGTGTTTGATATTTTGAAGCGCATCCTGAAAATAGTGCCAAACAAACAAGAAGCAATGCCGTATTTTTAACTATCATTTTATTTTTCCTCAAATAATTTTTTCATCTCTTGGTCTTGCTTTTCAAAAAATTTATCCAACTTTTTATCTAGCTCTTCATACTCTTTGTTTGCAATCTGAGGCTCTTTTTTTTGGTCTGCGCTTTTATCAATGTTTAATTTGATTAGGTATCCCGTAGCCCCTAGATTTAGCAAACATAAAAAAGTAATAACTATCATAAAAGTCGATGTTTGTTTTTGTGCGTCCATTGTTTACCTTTCTGACTTTATGGAATATCAATAGCCGATACGGCTGATTCAAAGCTCATAATTACGTCTTTAAGGAGCTGTACCCTCAAAAATTCTCTTTCTTGACCAATCGGCATATCAAATGTTGGATTTGTTTCAAAAGATTTTTTTGATTTAAACACAGCGTCCTTTAGAGATTTATTCTTTATCTCTTGCGCCTCGTATACTCTAAAGCCCCCGGTAATATCGCAACTTAGCGCTTCAAAACCTTTTGTTTGCGACGGTTTTTTTGATTTAACCTCCAGCCAATGTACGGGCTGTAGACAATATTTCGTAGAAGGAGTCGTGACAATCGGCGTTTTGTCAAATTTTGTATCGTCGATATTTCTTTTTAGAGCCGCCGATAGACCATTGGCGTCATAAAGCGGGTATTTGAAAGACTTTTTAATCAAATATCTTGCAGTCTCGTCAAACCCGTTGATATTTATAGCATCCATTTTTGATGGTTTATCGCATAATGAAAATAGTTTTGCATCAGATGGGGCGCTTGAGGCGATTACATCCTCGGCGACAATATCACCTCTTTCGACGCTTAGTTTTTGAGAGATTTTTAGAGAGTCTAACGTAGCTTTTACCATAGTATCTGATTTTTCGTTTATTACGGCTTCTTGGAGCGGAATAAGAATATTTTTTTTATCTCCAACTGAACCTATGTTTTTGTATATGGTTATAGTAGCTCCTGGCGCCAATAGGTTTTTATCGTCTTCAAACTCTATTTTTAATCCGTTTACGCTCTTAATTTTGTAAGCGACCTTATCAAATGAAACTCCTTTTGAAAAAGACTCCGCCAATTTTAGCGTCGCATTTTTCATGACAGTTTCAAATCTAGCACTTTTTGACTGACCTTTACCGTGCGCTACAACGTCTACAATCTCCTCAAAAGCGCAATCGCTATGAAACACCCTGCCGCTAGCGTCGACAAGCTCCCCGCAAGCTCCGACATAATATGTTTTTTGCTTTGTATAATCGACATTTGTCGGGGCCGTATACCCAAAAGGACCGTCAAAGTAGAGTCTCAAAAAATAATCAGGCACAGATCGTTTCCCCTCCAAAACCCTAACTCCTGATTTTGAGATAATATCTCGCTTTGCGGCATAAAAATCTTTGCCGATTGATACCAGCGCAAAAGCACCGCTCTGAGCTATTTTGTCGGAGAATATCTCATATAGCATTTGTTCAGGCGGCGTTTCCTGAATTTTTTTATCTATGTCAATATCAAGTAGTGTTACGCGAGGTTTTTTGATGCCGTCTAGCGTTCCGTTGTAAGTTTTTATGAGAGTATCGCCCTCTTTGGTTAGGTATTGTGGAAACTCATCTTGACCTATGGAGTAGCCGTTTGTCGAGTACAACACCTCCACACTGCCGTTTTCTCTAGCTAGCGTATCGCCCTTAGCTATTCCGCCATCAAGTCCTTTGTCTAGTATGAGCAACCCGCCCTCAAGTCCGATGACTTTTGCAGATAGTTTTTGCGGCTTGAAGTTTTGGCTCGCCTCTTTTGCTAAATGCTCAAAAAGTCTTTGATAGCTTGCCGTATACCAATCCGCTAATTTTTTTGTTTTTTCGGCGCCGATAGCCGATAAATCGCCTTGCGTAATGTCTGTATACGAATGAGAGTACAAAATATCCCCATTTGCCATATTTAAAAAGTTTAAACTAGCGGTTACCGGAAGTGTGTAACTTTTTATAGACGAACCGCTCATTTGCTCTTCATAAACCGATGCTCTAGAAATTTTTAGATAGGCGGCAAATGTATTTTTTATATTTTTCTTGTCAATTTCGTTTTTTGCGTCAGGATAGTATTTTTTTAACGCTGCGTTGAAGGTGTTTAAGATATTTTGACTGTTTGCCCCTTTTGACGCTACAAATATAGGGTTTTTCTCTGTGCTTTCTTCGGCTATGAGCATTTTTGGAACCCAAATAGAAAAAGAGTCGTTTCCAAACGCCGCCGAAGAGAAAAGTAAACTGGCAAGGGCGATGTAAAGTGCCCTATTTGTTCTACGCAAAATCAATCAAACATCTCCTGTTTTGACTCCAAATCTTTATCTCTAGCATTTTTCTGAATTAAAGAGCCGATTTTGGCTCCTAATTCGGTAGCCGCTTGGACTCTTACGTTATTCATGCATCCCTCGACGCCTGCATCGCTAACTTTTAGAGTTTTCAGTGTTCCGCCCGGAAGTTCGATATTGCTCTTTAAAGGCGCTATACTTATCGTGCCGGTGTTCAATCCGCATCTAAAGTCACCGACATTGTCTTTTTCAGGGTTGTAGCCTATCTCTAAAGTTCCTATTCCGATATAGCTAGCTTCTGGTCTTTTGAGCCTCATGAATTTTTTGAAGTTATCGCCGTTGCTTCTCAGAGCCTCTGCGTATGAACTGTACCTCTTTTTTGTAGTTTTTTCAAAATCTGCGAGTAGTCCGGAGCCGTCTTCAAATTGAACGCCAAAACGACCAAGTGTTGCTTTAAGCTCGTTTTTCATAGCGTCGTTAAGGGTACTTTGAGGTTTTAATGCGGCTATATTCACGGTTCTTGCATAGTGAAACTCCTCTTTGTCTGTCACATTGTTTTTGACATTTTTGGAAGAAGAGGAGTTTTTGTTGGATGAGCTTGATGCTGAGGCTTGATAGTTTTTACTTTGAGCCATTTTTGCTTCACTACTATTTGCGTAGCTTGCCGACTGCCTTGCAGAGCCTCTCTGGCTTGCCGCAACCGCCGCATCGTCTCTTCCGTATACCGAAACGCCGTTTTCTGATATTGCCGCCCGTGACGACGCGCTACCCACATATTTAGCGTCGTATGACGCCGCCGCGTTAGCCTTGCCGGACGCCGAGTTTTTTGCGCTAAAAGAAGCGGACGCTTTATCGCTTACTCTCATATTGGATGTGCTTGCCGAGGCTGAATTTCTTGAAGAGTTTTCTTTGTAGTTACTACTATTATCTCGTTTGTAGTCTATTCTCTCATCCATCGGTACTTGTGAAGCACTAGCTTGGTCTATTTTGACAGCTTCGTCTATAAAGACAATGACGCTTCCCAAGTTTTTTGTTTTATTTGACAATGCGCCAAGTCTCACATCTCTTAATGCATCAACAAAAGCGGCATCGTCAATTTCCAAAGTAACTTTGACCGCATACGTCGCCGAATCAGACCTATCTCTCTCTATCTTAGGCGAACTTTTTAAAAAAGTGTCTTGTTGTTGTGTTAGCTGTAAAATTCCAGGATGATCGGCGGGAACCTTCAAACTTCCTAGTGTCTTTTTTACGGCTTGTAAGACCGCATCCGCTAGAGCTTTTTTCTCGGCGATATTTTTTACGCTTTGAGGGTCGCTAGAGGCTATCGGGACGGAGCCTATACCTACTGCGGTAAATGCGAAAGCGTTTTGTGAACAAATTAGCGTCGCATATATTGCGGCAATGCTTAGCAAGCTTTTTTTCATCTTTATTATTTACCACTTTCTTTCGGGGCTTGCTTGCTATCTGTTGGTGCGACAAACTTTATTCCGTTTGCACTCGCAAGCCCATAAAGTTTGTCGCCTATGTTTGCTATGGTGATTATGTTATCGGGAAGAGTGACTACCATATCTTTGAGTTGACCCAATTGAGAAGAGTATTTTGTCGCCGCCATGGGATTTGCAGAGAGAGAAGCCATCATGCTTTTTGCACTCGACAAGGTATCTTTGTATTTTAAACCCGAGAGCATAAAGTTAAATCCTCCGCTTAATAGAAGATTTGTTGTTTTTTGATTAGCCTTTGCAAACTTATCTTTGGTTTCTTGCGATTCTAAAGCGGCGCTTATCGCCGTTTCCTTATCACTTTGCACTTTATTTATCGCCGCTTCTTTTTCCTGTGGGTCGGATATTGTCTTTGCCGCCTTTAGAGCCGATTCAAATTTAGCGGCTTCTTCTTTTGACAATAAGGCTTTGGCTAGAGTGTCTGATGATTTTTGGAGTAGCGTTTTTGCGATTACGTAGTTTTTGATTGTGGCGTCTAAAGCGTTTACACTAACCTCTTGTGTACCCCCCCCGTTGCAGTTGTCGCAGCCGAAGTTATAGAATCAAACATTCCCGCATTAGCTCCGCTAATCGCCAAGAAGCTTACCAAAACAATTTTTTTAAACATACTTTCCCCTTATGATTTTTTCACAGTTCTAAAGAACCAGATACTTATAATTTACAGAATAGCCGCTTAATAAAAACTTAAAAATAAGTATCCTGCAAAACGCCCTTATTGGGGCGGGAAATAATTATGACGCTGTTGATTATTGTCAAGCTTCACCACATTTGGAGACTCTTTTTGGCACAAAATATTACCAACTTTGTCGGTTAGCACCGTGTAATCCTCAGCTTTAGCAAAGTTTTCGATAAAATCCATCATCGCATTTGCATCGCCGGAACATCTTGGAATGTCTTTTGCTATTTTTTCAAAGATTTTCATAACTGATTTCATCAAAAAACTCCAAAGGCTTAAGTTTTGTTTAGATTATTTTTACTAATTGTTCCTTTGTTTTTTGCCGGTTGCTACTCAAAGTGCGGCGTAACAAGCGAATACTATTGCGAATGCAAAGAGTACTACGATATCGAGGGTGTATATCACAAAGATTGTCCAAGCGGCATTTTTGATTTTGGCGCAAAGAAAAAATAAGAGTTGGATAAGAAATTACAGACAAAGGACATAAAACCGCTTTATGAGCGTCTTTTGGCGATGGAGCCTATAGCTTCAAAAGTGACGTATGGCGACTTTATAGAGATAGAGACCGGACGCTCTTTTGCAAAGGACGGCGAAATATACGAGCTTGCAAAAGCTCTCTCTCCATGGCGCAAAGGACCTTTTAGGATAGATGAGTTTGAGATACAAAGCGAGTGGAATAGCTATGTGAAGTTTGATATTTTGGCGCCGCATATTGATATTGAGGGTAAGACGGTTGTTGATATAGGCGCAAACAACGGCTACTACTCGTTTCGTATGGAGTCTTATAATCCAAAACAGATAATTGCGATAGACCCGTGGGCTATTTTTTATCTACAGTTTTTGTTTATAAATAAGTTTATCGACTCAAAAAAAATAGATTTTCGACTTATCGGTATGGAAGATATGGCGGATGAGAGGATAAAAGCGGATACGGTTTTTTGCCTTGGTGTCTTATATCATAGAAGCGACCCGATAGCCGCGCTAAAAGAGATAAAAGCGTGCCTAAACGACGGCGGAGAGCTGATAATAGACAATCTTGTAATCTTAAAAGAGGGGCATTACGCCCTTTGTCCGCCGACTAGCTATGCAAAAATGAGCAACGCCTACTTCATACCCTCTATCGATACTATGATGGGTTGGCTTGAGCGTGCCGGATTTGTAGATTGCGAGCTTATAGGGGTCAAAAAAACGGAGTTTAGCGAGCAGCGAAAGACGGAGTGGATAGGTGGTTTGAGCTTGGATAGCTTTTTGGATCCAAACGACGATACAAAAACGATAGAGGGTTTTGACGCTCCGGTCAGGGCTTATTTTAAATGTAAAAAAAGAGGGAAATAGATAATGGCAAAAGATAAAGAGAGAAAAACTGATTTTATGATGGAAGAGGAGGTGCTAAATACTCACCTCTCCATCGACAGAGCTTTTTCGGGTGATATTATAGAGCTTGAAAAGGGTAAGTGTGTAGTAACGTTTACCGGAACAAAAGAGATGAAAATAGACGAGCTTGGTCTTGTGCATGTAGGTTTTATATTTGGTGCGGCTGATTTTGCGGCAATGGCGGCCGTTAACGAGCCAAATGTGACGCTCGCAGACGTAAGTGCTAAATTTTTAGCTCCCGTCGAGGTTGGCAAGACGGTTATTTTTACCGCTACGTCTAGTCATATTAGCACAAGAACAAGAGATGTAAGCGTAGTTGGAGTAATGGGCGAGATAAAGGTGTTTGAAGGGGTATTTAAAGCTGTTGTTTTGGATAGACATCCGCTAAAGATAAAATTGTCAGATTGATGTTGTGCGCCAAGACAGGCAAAGCCCGTTTTGGCGGTGAATTAATCAAAGAGGTAGGCTAGCCATCCTTTGGCGTTTGCTTTTTCTTTAAGCACACTTGTCTTATCTCCGTGCCCTGGGTATATTGTCAGGTCTTTCGTGAAGCCCAAGAATTTTTCAAGGCTTTTTTTCATCTCTTGCGGATTTGAATATGGAAAATCAACTCTTCCAATGGAGCCCTTGAAGATAAAATCCCCGCTAAATAGAGCGTCTTCTACTTGTATGGCGGAGCACCCCGGCGTATGCCCTGGAAAACTCAAAAATTTAAAGTAAACCCCGCCTATCTTATATTCACCCTCGCTCGTCTCTATATCCGCCTTGCTAGGCGGTACGTCAAAACCAAAAACGTCTCCGCTAAGCATAAAACAGTCATCTTTTGGGGCGTAAATGGGTATATCAAACGCCTCTTTTGTTTTTTGATTATCCCAAACGTGGTCAAAATGTCCATGCGTATTCAAAATAGCTAAAGGGTTTTTTACTATCCGCTTAATCCACTCATGCGCTCCCTCTCCGGGATCTATAATTAGCTCGCCAAATTCTGTTTGCGCTATATAGCAATTTGTTTGATATGAGCCGCAAGCTTTTGAGAAAATTTGCATATAATAATCCTTGTGAAGAGAAAAAATTTAAAACTATCCAAAATTCCACAAAATCTAGTGGACGCAAATTATATTGCAGCTTTTTTAGGTATTAGCTTAAACGCCCTTTATCTGCGCATGCACTTTGAGAATTTCACAAAAGCTTCGAAAATTAACGGCAAACTCTACTTTGACTTAAATGAAGTGTTAGCTTATTTTTCAAAAGAGAGCGAAGAGAAAGCTTTTTGTTTTTTGGTTCAAGATGAAGTTCGCGCATTGCTAGAGAGCGCAAAAATTACAAGAATGGAGATAGGGGTGTTATTGGGCGGCAAAAATCCTCTTACGGTTGGCGGCGGGGTATACTCAAGAGCCATAAGCGCACAGAGAGCAAACGTCCTATTTTTGTACCTAAAATACAAAAAATTTACGATAGATATAGATGAAAATAGAAGTTTTGCAGAGCAAAAAAAAGAGCGAATATCTTATATCTTGGATATATGGGACACCATTATAGCCCTTGTAGATGAGAAAAAGATAGATTTTAGGTTTTTATCTATCGCCATTAATCCTCAAAATAATAGCGGAGTAGGTCTATCTATCTACAAACTATCACCATCTTACAAAACTGCAAAAATAATTAAATTAAGACTTTTGCAAAAAGGGTTGATATAAGGACACCTCTAAAAACCACACCAAAACCACCCAAAAATCCACAGCTTAATTTTTTGATTTTCTTTAGCCGGCAATCAAAGAAAAGTC
>DZAX01000070.1 GCA_022729705.1 Helicobacter cetorum
GGCGGTTAGGGTGTTTTCGTCGCCGTTTGAGGCTCTTAGTTTTTGTAGGGCTTTTTGGGCTTCTTTGTTGTTTACTTTTTCGAGAAGAAGTTTTAGCTCTGCGGCTGTTTTGTCTTCAAATGGGTTTGGGCGGTTGTCGTCTATGTTGCCTAGATGTTTTTTGGCGTCATCTATCAGTAATTCCCTGTAGTTACCCAAACCACCGAGAAACTCTCTAAAGCTTAGTTCGTTATCCATATTAATATTTGACTTTAGCATGAAATTTAACATTGAGTCGATAGATTCGGCCTCTTTAGGTTGTGTAGCATTTGGACTCGTATACGTTTCATAAACAGTTTCCGTAACACTGCTTACATTTTTACCAATTCCTTCTGCGCGTCCAAGGCTTTTAAATCCATTTTTAGTTTCTCTATACTCTTTTTCGTCTAATCGTCCGTCGCTATTCTCATCAACCCTCAAAAACTCTCTTTTATACGCTATATCCCCAAACCATCCCGACACAAAAGCTTCTGCTTCTCCGTTTAGTCTTAAAGAGCCGTCTTTTCTTTCAAGGAAATTGTTTTCACCAGTGAAGTGTTTTTTTAGTTTGTCTATGTTTTCGTTTGAGAGATTTAGTTTTACAAAAGCGCCGTTTGTTGGGTCTGCGAATAGTACTGTTTGTTCGTTTGGATTTAAGGATATGGCTTTGTCTTGAACATTAGAGGCTTTATATGATTTTGACATAGAGGTATCGGACGATTGTCCGATACCCTCCTCTTCTTCAAGTTGCTGTTTGGTTTTTGTCTTTACGGCTACCTTCATAGCTGTAAAGACCGTACCTATGGCTTGTACTTTTGTTTGAGAGAAGTCTAGTTTTGTCATTACCATTTCTTACCAGGATACGTTCTGCCCCAATAGCTTGAGCCAAAAGAACTAGCATATATAGAACTACTTGTAGTCACTGGACTATATACAGCGCTTGTGTTAGAGCTATAATATCTACTACCAGTACCAGTATATCCTTGATACCAAGTTAGTCCGCCTTTTACATCCCCCATCTCATCGCTAGAGAGAACCTTAACGCCAACCATATCAGCCTTAGCCGTCGTAACAGCTCCATCGGTAGCTAGAGACAACAAATCTGTCCCGCCTGCAAAACTCATGGAAGCGAAAACGGTACCTAGGAAAGCCAGTTTTAGGAATGCCTTTTGCATAAATGCTCCTGTACGTTTTAAAATGTATGCAACACGCAACCCTTCCAAAAGTTAAGTGCGCTACTAGCGATAATTATTGCGAAACAAAAAAACGAATGTCAATATTTTTTTTATAAAAGTGTTTTAAATCGTTTAATTTTGATTAAGACGTTACTTTTGGTAACTTTATGTTTATTTTACATTTTTGTAGCCTATTTTGTGACTAAGTGAATATTTTTTTGTCTATTTTTTGGCTATTTTGCTTCTTCTTTCAATCCTCTTACGCTCTACTAATTGTTGTGATTTTTTACAAAAACTTTATTTTTCATAAAAGAGTGCCTGACACCCATTTTATACCGGAATAAGATTTTGATCCATCTCCACAAAGCTTCCCTCGTCGCACAATATC
>DZAX01000051.1 GCA_022729705.1 Helicobacter cetorum
AGCGCTACCCTTACAAGGTAGATGTCGCAAGTTCGAGTCTTGCAGGGACCACCATATTTTCTTTTTATTACTGTTTAGTGGTTCGGTAGTTCAGTTGGTTAGAATGCCGCCCTGTCACGGCGGAGGTCGCGGGTTCGAGTCCCGTCCGGACCGCCACTAATTCAGTACTTCAACGAAAAAACAATCTAAATTTAATTTTTACCTAGCCCAAAATCCACAGCTTAATTTTACGGTATGTCAAAAAAATATATCGCCTCTACCGTCTTACTTTTATCCTATCGTTCATCTTTGATCGCTTTAGTAATGGAGATGTTATCAGATTTTACAAGCGTTGCGCCAACGATTATGCTTCTGCTAGATTAAAACATCAACCCTTTGGATTCTAGTTGCTTATTGACGTTGTCAAAGAGTTTGTCGTAAAGTTTATGTTTTATGAGAGATTGACGAAATCTCCCAATAACAAAGAGTATTATCTATTTGTTGCCATAGATAGGGCTACAAGGAGCTAAATCAGTTCTTGATATACTACAACGCAAGCAGAAAACACGGCGGACTAAAAAAAGAGTTAAAAGTTAGAACACCGTGCGAAGCGGTTAAAAGTTGGTTTGAAATAGAGCCTAAAATATTTAAGATTTCACCTGATGAGTTTTATGTTATTGCTTTGAATGGGATGGCGTAATGTGGTGAAACTTGACACGTACTATTAATATCACTACGCCAACATCTATAAGCACGTCGGCAAGATTAAACACCGCAAACTCAAACCAATGGTGATAGTAGACATAATCAACCACCCCGCCGTAAAGAAATCTATCATACGCATTTGAAACGCCCGAACCTAGTATTAGCCCAAGCTCTAGCGGATATTTGCGCAGATACCCCTCATAGTGGCAATATATAAGCACCGCTAGCAGTACGCCGACTTGGATAAATTTCAAATACCCCTGCAAAAAAGAGAGCATACTAAAAGCCACACCCTCGTTTAGCACAAAAATTATCGATATATAGTCGCTATGCCAGCGAAAGCCGTCAAGTATCAACCCCTTGACGTACTGGTCGGCTGCTATCGCCAAGATAGCTACGCCAAGAAATATAAGGACTTTTTTAAGCATTAAGTGCGTTTTTCAGATACTCTATTAAAGACTCCATCTCTTTTGCCAAAAGCGCTTCGTCTTCGCCCTCCAAAAGCAGTCTTAGCTTATTTTCAGTGCCCGAGTATCTAATCAAATGGCTTATTCGCTTGCCGTCAAGTTCGGCTAGTTTTGCGCCAAATCCCTCAAGCTCTTTTAGCGGTTTTTTTGTTTTTACCAAGATGGCGGCTTGGAGTTGCGGATAGAGTTCAAAAAGATTTAGAGCCACGCTTGCGGGCTTGCCTGTTGAGAGCACATACGCTATTGTCTGAAGAGCGCTTGCAAGTCCGTCGCCTGTTTTTGCATAATCGCTAAAGATAATATGTCCGCTCTGTTCGCCGCCGAAGTTTAGACCCTCTTTTTGCATCACTTCAAGCACATGTTTGTCGCCTACGTTGCATCTGAAAAGCTCTATATTTTGAGAACGCAAAAAATCAGCCATTGCGCCGTTGCTCATGACGGTCGCCACAACTGAAGATTTTTTGAGAAGCCCTTGCGAATTCAGATGTACAGCTAGAGCGGCTATTAGCTTGTCACCGTCTATTGCATTTCCTTTTTCATCCACCACCACAAGTCTATCCGCATCGCCGTCAAGCGCAAAACCTATATCGGCTCTAAATTTGAGCACCTCTTCGGCAAGCCTATTAGGATGAAGAGCACCGCACTCTTCGTTGATATTAAAACCATTTGGCGTATCGTTGATTACTATAAGGTCGGCGCCAAGCTCTGAAAATATTGTCGGGGCGACTTTGTACGCCGCACCGTTTGCCGCATCTACGACTATTCGCACGCCTTTAAGAGAGAGGTGTTTTGGAAATGAGTTTTTGATGTGGACTATATATCTACCGATGACGTCGTCTATTCTTTTTGAGGAGCCTATCTCTTTTTCCATTTTTTGCGCCGACTTTAGTGCCTCTGCGTCAGAATAAAGTTGCTCTATCATCGCTTCAACGTCTGTATATAGCTTGTTGCCCTCATTGTCAAAAAACTTTATCCCGTTGTCGCAATAGTGATTATGGCTTGCACTTATCACAATTCCGGCGTCGCATCTCATGTCTTCCGTCAAAAAAGCGATTGCGGGGGTCGGCATAGGGCCTATCTGCACACAATCATACCCAACGGCGGTTAGTCCGGCGACTATTGCGTTTTCAAGCATATAACCGCTTCTTCTTGTGTCTTTGCCTATCAGTATTTTGTGTGTTACGGATTTTTTTCTAAAGTGTACACCCGCCGCCATAGCGAGCTTTAACGCCATCTCCACTGTTAACTCTTTGCCTGCTTTGCCTCTTACTCCGTCGGTGCCGAATAGTTTCATTATCTCGCTCTTTTTGGGTTTTTGGGCGCGAATTATAGCATAAACTCATTTTTAAAAAATGTTTTATGAAAAAAGCGCTAAAATGGCGAAAAATTTTTTTAATAAAAATAAATAATCCAAAGGAACAACAAAATGGCAAATCACAAATCGGCCGAGAAAAGAATCAGACAAACAGAAAAAAGAACGGCTGCAAACAGAGTTTATAGAACTAAGTTAAAAAACATAGTTAAAGAAGTAAGAAATGCGGCTCTAAAAAAAGATAGCGCAGCAGCTGAAGAAGCGTTTAAAATCGCAAACAAAGAACTTCACAAATTTGCGTCAAAAGGGTTTTTGACAAAAAATACGGCGGCTAGAAAAGTTGGCAGACTAGCCAAATTGGTAAACACAGTAAAAGCCGCCTAGTAAACTACATTAACCGCCCTAAGCGGCTAAAAAAAGAACAAAATCCTTCCAAATCTCCCGCCTAAGGGCGGGAAAACAAAATCCAAACCTTGGACACAATATGCTTCAAAACAAGCTCCAGCCGTTTATAGACAGATATGAAGAAATTATAAGACTTTTATCCCACGAAGATATAGCCTCAGACGTAAAAAGAATGACAGACCTCTCAAAAGAGCAATCCGCACTCTCGGAGATAGTAGAATCCTCAAGAGAGTACCAAAAACTAGCAAGCGATATAGAAGACAATAGAGCCCTAACAGACGACGCAGAGCTAGGCGAACTAGCAAAAGCGGAGCTAAAAGAGCTTGAAGAGAGAAGACCTCTTTTGGAGGAGAAGATAAAACTACTTCTGGTGCCAAAAGACCCGAACGACGAGAGAAACACCTATCTTGAAATCAGAGCGGGAACGGGCGGAGACGAAGCGGCTCTGTTTGCCGCCGATATTTGCAAAGCGTATGTAAGATATGCAGAGCTTAAGGGGTGGAAAGTAGAGGTGATGTCTATGGCTGAAAACGACCTTGGCGGCTATAGAGACATCACGCTACTCGTAAAAGGCGACAAAGTACACTCAAAACTCAAATACGAGGGCGGAGTTCACAGAGTCCAAAGAGTTCCGGCTACGGAGACGCAAGGCAGACTACACACGTCGGCAATCACCGTGGCGGTCATACCAGAGGTTGACGATGTAGAGGTGGACATAAAAGAGAGCGAACTTCGCATAGACGTCTACCGCTCAGGCGGAAACGGCGGACAATCGGTAAATACAACCGACTCAGCCGTAAGGGTCACGCACATTCCAACCGGATTTTCAGTAGCCATCCAAGATGAAAAATCGCAACACAAAAATAAAGACAAAGCGATAAAAATCCTAAAATCAAGACTTTATGAGATGGAGCTTGAAAAACAGTTGGCGCAAACCGGAGAGGCTAGAAAGTCACAAGTGGGAAGCGGCGATAGATCTGAGCGAATCCGAACATACAACTACCCGCAAAACAGAATCACAGACCACAGAATAGGGCTCACAGTCTACAGACTAGACGCTATTATGCAAGGCGGACTTTTTGATGAGATTATAGAGCCTTGCAATATGTTTTTTGAGGCTGAGAAGCTAAAAGAGGCAGAGGCTACATAGGACATATATAGTACGCCATATTGGATTGAATATCGTCAAAAATTTGGTGCGACTTATCTTTGTCTTTAATAAATTGTCGACTCTTTGAATAAGATTCAAAAATTAATCAGTTTTAATCCTTACATTTTTAAGGAAACATTGAGCTTTCGCCTGAGCACTTCGCTTGTTTTGGGCAAAGCTCAAAATGCGGCTTTAAGCTTCTAGCTGTTAAAATCCCGATACTACGATGGTTAGCAACCCTCAAAAACTCCTTAAATCTATTCTAAAAGCAAGGGCTACAAATGTCTTCTGACTCTCAAAGCGCACAAACCAAAGTCTCAAAAAAACGAACCCATATACCAGTTGACGGATACAAGATAGAAGACCTAAGAACTCTAGGACTATCCGACCTTGTCGCAATAGCCGGCGAACTCTCCGTTGAAAATCCAAACGACCTAAAAAGACAAGACTTGATGTTTGAGATACTCAAATGTCAAATATCAAGAGGCGGTTTTATGCTTTTTTCAGGAATACTGGAGATTGCGGGGGATGGCTACGGATTTTTACGGGCGACCGATACAAATATCTCCGATAGTATCAACGACGTTTACGTCTCAAACACCCAAATAAGAAGATTTGGTCTTAGAAACGGTGACACGGTGACAGGGCAGGTAAGACCTCCAAAAGAGCAAGAGAGATACTTTGCGCTGTTAAAAATAGAAGCGATAAACTACCTACCGCCTGAAGAGAGCAAAAAAAGACCGCTTTTTGACAACCTCACGCCGCTTTACGCAAATTCGCAATTAAAACTAGAGTATCAACCGCTTAAACTAACGGGTAGAACAATCGACCTTTTCACACCTATCGGAAAAGGGCAAAGGGGGCTAATCGTAGCTCCTCCAAGAAGCGGTAAAACGGAGATACTAAAAGAGATGGCGCACGGCATCAGTAGCAACCACCCAGAGGTTGAGCTTATCGTACTTCTCGTTGATGAGAGACCCGAAGAGGTTACCGATATGCAAAGATGCGTCAAGGGCGAGGTGTACAGCTCCACATTTGACATGCCCGCCGCAAACCATGTGCGCGTCGCCGAACTAGTGATAGAAAAAGCCAAAAGAGCCGTGGAGATGGGCAAAGACGTAGTAATACTGCTAGACTCCATCACAAGGCTCGCAAGAGCGTACAACACAGTCACGCCATCAAGCGGCAAGGTGCTATCAGGCGGCGTGGACGCAAACGCTTTGCATAAGCCAAAAAGATTTTTTGGAGCCGCTAGAAACATAGAAGGCGGCGGAAGTCTCACCATCATCGCAACCGCGCTTGTAGACACGGGAAGCAGAATGGACGAGGTAATCTTTGAGGAGTTCAAAGGAACCGGCAATATGGAGATAATCCTATCAAGAGGGTTAGCCGATAGAAGAATCTACCCTGCAATCGACCTAATCAAATCCGGTACAAGAAAAGAAGAGCTACTCCTAAGCCCGTCAAATTTGCAAAGAGTATGGGCGCTAAGAAGTGCGATGAACACGATGAAAGACGAATCAGAAGCCCTCAAATTTATCTTCTCAAAAATGCTTCAAACAAAATCAAACGAAGAGTTTTTGGCTAAGATGAATACGGAGTGATTCCGGCATAGAAGTAAGTTATAATTAGCCGATGAGAGTCGGATATTTCCTTGAAAATGTAAGGATTAATCGGATGATCCAAGCGCAAAAAACTTTAAAGAGGCAAAAATGCGAACTCTAACGATAGACATAGAAGACGCTTATTATAAAAAAGTTGTTGATTTTTTGAGATTGTTGCCAAAGATAGCCCAAACGCTCTCAAAGTAAAATTGAACCCTCTGATTAAACATGAATTTTTAAAAGCGACTAGTCGCGAGAGCCGTCTGCTGAAGACCTCATTTTGGGCTTTGCCCAAAATGTGAGAATTAATCAGAGGGTTCAATTAATATCGTCGCTGTTTAATTGTTTCGGGCGTCTGTAGAGAAAATGAATACGAAACAATTTCAGCGATTACGCTTTTATCGTCGTTAAAACAGGTATACTATTTGCTCTGAACTAAATAGTGCTATACGGGGTTCACTATGGGCGAACAAAAATTTTCAATTATAGAAGTCAAACATAGAGATGAGCTGGAACAACTTGGAACAAAAGAAAAGTTTTGGTTTGAAGATGACAATAAACAAAAAACACTCTTTAAGATAGGTCGTCCAAATACGGGTGAAAACTGGTCTGAGGTTGTAACTTCAAACCTGTGCGAGCTTTTAGATATTCCGCATGCCAAATATGAATTTGCGACTTGGAAAGGCAAAGATGGAACTATTACCAAAAGTTTTGTACCAAGAAATCACAGATTAATTCACGGTAATGAGCTCCTCGGTAAAATAATAACAGGCTGTCAAGTTTCACCACGTTGTACCATTCCATTCAAAGCAATAGCATAAAACTC
>DZAX01000071.1 GCA_022729705.1 Helicobacter cetorum
AAAGATCCCCGATTTTTAGAGCTTCGTCCGCTTTTTGTCCTAGCTCTTCAGGCTCTTCAAACGAGCCTAATAACTCTTCTAGCTTCTCTATTTTTTTATCTATTTGGGCTATTTTTTGGTTTTCACCGATTAACCCCCCCCCAATATTATAGGAGTCTGGCCACTATATTAACAACCACTCATAGAGGTGACCATTTCGCCATTGCCTCAGTTAATATAGTCTCAGACCCTCCCCAAATCCCTAATCGCGAATTAATCCATCTTTGCCCATCTTCTCAAGCAGTTTGCAATTACCTAGAGTGCAAGCTTTACGAGCATCCTTGGTAGATAATAAGTAACGACCCAAATTGTCATACGAAACCCCTCGGTTACTGTAGGCATCAACATACTTTGGATTTAGCCTAATAGCCTCCGTGTAGTCGCTGATAGCCCTTGAGTCGTCACCCGACTTGCTGTACGAAAACCCTCGGTTAAAATAATCAACAGAAGTATCAGTAAATGCAAATACAGTAAACAATATAATCAACAAAATTTTTCTCATAGCAACAGGCTTGTGTTATTTTTTTCGTAACCATTTATCACCCATGTAAAAAAATGAAAACTAGCATGAAAAAGTGGCTATTTCGATAAGAAAAAAGCAAAAATACCAACTTTTTTGAGGATTTCATCTCAAAAATTGAGCTTTTAGAGGAGGCGCTGAATGGTTACACATTTTTTTTCAAGCAATTGAACCATCTGAATAAAGCCACAGATATGATTCTATTTCAAAAGCTGAGTGTTTTTACAAAAGAGTGTCTAACACCCATTTTCTATAAAAGATCTTTTGTCTAGTAATCGGGCTTGGAATTTTTTAATTGTTTGCCTAGAAGCCTTCCGTAGTATTTGCGCATAGGGTCAACAAAAATTTCACGCCAACTCTCTTCTTCTATTAGATTGCTTTTTGCATTATTGCAGAGTGGGCAACAAAGCAACATGTTATCTAATGTATATCCGAGACTTGGATTTTTCCTGTCAATTTCTAAAGTCCCTTTCGAGCGCTTCGTTTTGTTATTTAATGTTAAATTATCTCTACGATTTACTACAATCTCATGTAATTCTGCTTGAGTAATACTGCAATATCCGCAGGAACTTCCCTGTTGCTCCCACCAGTTCATAAAATTTCCATATTGCAACATTACCTTTTCTCTATCTTCATTGTGATATTGATCCCACAATGAATGATATGGTTCAAAAAATTTAACAATATTGTCATACTCATCTGAATCTATCCCTATTTGTTCCATAAAAAAGGATTTTAAACCATGATTGTCTTTGTAGTATTTTATTTTTATATCAATATCATGTGAACTTAAAGGTATTTTTTTTCCCAAATATCCTCTAATCTTCTCATAGCCAGTTATGCCTCGTTCATATCTTAGATCAAAATAATCTTTTTGTTTTTTATTCATATTCTCTCCTTATCCTATTCCATATTAAACTTTTATTAATAAGGCAACCTGTCAAGTTTCACCACGTTGTACCATTCCATTCAAAGCAATAGCATAAAACTCA
>DZAX01000012.1 GCA_022729705.1 Helicobacter cetorum
ACTTGCGACATCTACCTTGTAAGGGTAGCGCTCTACCAACTGAGCTAAGAGACCAAGCTCGAAATGGTCACCCTAAGGGGATTTGAACCCCTGTCACCGCCGTGAAAGGGCGGTGTCCTAGGCCTCTAGACGATAAGGTGACGACCAATGAAAGCTTACAAAAACTGGTGACCCGTGATGGACTCGAACCATCGGCCCTATCATTAAAAGTGATATGCTCTACCAACTGAGCTAACGGGTCTCTCATCTTTTCAAGCGATTCATTTACAATGTTTCACTTAAAAGGAGCCGGAATTATATGCGAAAAAATTTGATTTGTCAAGAGCTTTTTGAAATTTCTTTTAAAATTTCGCAAATTATTTTTAGCGCACACCCTGCGGAGCTCGACTGGATAAGCTCTCGGTCGCCAAAAAAAATATTTTTTTCCACCCTCAAAACACCGCTTTTATGCTTAACGCCTATATAAACAAGCCCTACAGGCTTGCCATAGACCGCTCCGCTGGGGCCTGCTATGCCGCTTATAGCCACGGCAAAGTCGGCTAAAGAGATTTTGAGCGTTCCATCAAGCATCTGAGACACAGTTTGTTCGCTAACCGCACCGTTTTCCTCTATCTCCTCTTCACTCACGCGTAGCCATGCTATCTTCGCATCGTTTGAGTATGTGACAAGAGAGCCTACAAATACGTCGCTAGCCCCCGATATTTTGACAAACATATGACTAAGCAGTCCGCCCGTACAGCTCTCCGCAAACGCTATCGTAGATTTTTTGGCTCTCAAAGAGGCTATCAAAAACTCTTCCAACGAATCTGCTATAACTATCTTGTCACCAAAAAGCTTTTGGAGTTTTTGCATAAAACTATCAAGATTGCCATATCTCTTCTCCTCGGCTATCACTTCGATATAACCGCTAGGATTTTTGAATATCGTCACATTAATCTCGCTTGTCGCCGCAATAGGCGCAATAAGAAGCTTAGCGCTCTCCTCGTCGCTATCCAAAATAAACGCTTTTTTGATTTTTATCGTCTCTTCTATCATAATGGTCGGTATTTCGCAAGTTGTGTCAAGCCTTATTACGTTTACAAGCTTATCTTGTACTTTTACAAGGTAGCTTCCGTCCGTATAATCTATGTGCTTGGAGGGGACTAACATATCTCCTTTTTGGACTAACGTGTCTTGCGCATGAGTAGAGAGTGTTTTTCCTATCAATGCAAAACTTGTTTTGGGGGTTGCGATTATGATGTTTGAAGATTTGTCTATAAAACTTTCAAGTTCCCCCAAAATATTTGGGTCATTCTCTTTAATAAATAAAAAAGCGTCTATTTTTGTTATTTTCGCGTATATTTTTCGCTTCAAATACTCCAAAAACTCCTCCGAATACCTAAACTTCTCTCCCACCACCAAAACCGTATTTTGCATATACTTCCTTTTTACTAATTGATGTTACGCACCAATACGAGCAAAGCCCGTATTGGCGGCAAAGACATAAATGTCCCTGCACCCCCTAAAGCTACCCGCATAAATGCGTAAGTTAAGTTAATTACTTATATTTTACCAACAAAGCCTTTTAACGCTTTTTTACCTATGCTTCTGTAAGATTACAAAAACTTTTTTCTATATCCTCGGAGCAAAAAATGGACTATAAAGACACCCTTCTATTACCCGCTACAGATTTTCAGATGAGGGCAAATCTGCCTCAAAACGAACCAAAAAGATATGCAAAGTGGAAAGAAGAGGCGGTTTATACCTCTCTTACACGAGGTAAAAAAGCTGATTTTACGCTTCACGACGGCCCCCCGTACGCAAACGGGCATCTACACATAGGACACGCCCTAAACAAAACGCTAAAAGACATTATCGTAAAACACAACTTTTTTAAAGGCTCCTCTGTTAGATTTACGCCCGGCTGGGATTGTCATGGGTTGCCTATAGAGCAAGAGATAGAAAAAGCTTTGACAAAAGAGAAAAAAGACGCTTTGCAAAAGGAGGAGATAAGAGAGCTTTGTCGCGAGCACGCTAGAAAGTTTGTCTCTATCCAAAAGGAAGAGTTTGAGAAGATGGGCGTTGTCGCCGATTGGAAAAAACCGTATGTGACTATGGATTTTAAGTTTGAGGCAAATATCTATAAAGCTCTGTGCGAAGTGGCAAAAGCGGGGCTTTTGGTGGAACGTAGCAAGCCTGTGTATTGGAGCTGGGCGGCAAAAACCGCTCTTGCCGAGGCTGAAGTTGAGTATAAAGACAAAGAGGATTATTCGATATTTGTGGCGTTTGCTCTTGGAGTTGAGGCTCTATCAGTAATCGGCGAAGAGGCGGCGTCTATCGTCATCTGGACGACAACGCCTTGGACGCTTCCCGCAAACGTAGGTATATCGCTAAATCCGGACGAAGAGTATGCGTTAACCACGGACGGCTACATTGTGGCGGCGGCGCTATACGAAAAGTGCAAAGCAAACGATTTATTTGATGGTGAAATCAAAAAAACATTTCCGTCAAAAACGCTAGAAAAGCTAACAGCTATAAATCCACTAAACGGTAGAGACTCAACAATCGTTTTGGGAAGCCATGTAGTGGTGGAAGACGGCACAGGATGCGTCCACACAGCTCCGGGACACGGCGAAGACGACTACAGAGTGGGGCTAAAATACAATCTTGAAGTAATAATGCCTGTAGACGAAGAGGGAAAATATGACCAAACAGTAGCGACAATGGCTCTTTTGCCAAACGCAAACGATTTTGTAGGTATGCATATCTTCAAGGCAAACGACATAATAGTAGAGCTTTTAGGCTCCGCCGCTCTTAAAGTCTCAAAATTTCTTCACCCATACCCGCACTGCTGGAGAACGCATAAGCCGGTAATCTATAGAGCCACAAAACAGTGGTTTATAGCGATGGACGAGAAGCTACGAGATGATGAGCGAACGCTAAGAGAGATAGCCCTTGAAGAGATGGAAAAGGTGGAGTTTTATCCAAAAACCGGCAAAAATCGTCTCAAAAGTATGATAGAAAATCGCCCCGACTGGTGTATCTCAAGACAGAGAGATTGGGGCGTGCCTATAGCGTTTTTGAGAGACAAAAGAAGCGGCGAGACGTTGCTTGACGAGAGAGCCCTTGAACTTACCGCCGCCATATTTGACGAAGAGGGCGCGGATGCTTGGTACACAAAGCCCGTTGTAGACTTTTTGCCGTATAGTATGAAAACGCAGGCTGAGCATTTTGAGAAAGTGACGGATATTTTGGATGTTTGGTTTGATAGCGGCTCCACTTTTTTCTCCGTCATAAAAAGCGGCGAATACGACGCGGGCGAGTATCCCGCCGATGTGTATCTGGAAGGGAGCGACCAACATAGAGGTTGGTTTCAAAGCTCTCTTTTGCTCTCTTGCGCGATAAACAAGCAAGCTCCTTTTAAGAGCGTCATTACGCACGGCTTTACCGTAGACGCAAGCGGACGCAAAATGAGCAAATCGCTTGGAAATGTCGTGGCTCCTGAGGCTCTGCTAAAAGAGTACGGTAGTGAGATTATGCGTCTTTGGGTGGCTATGAGCGACTTTACGGACGATGTGAAAGTCTCAACGGAGATACTCAAACAGATTTCAGAACAGTATAGAAAGCTTAGAAACTCGTTTAGATTTCTCTTAGCAAATATAAATGACCTTGAGGAGCTTTTGCCGCTCTCTTGTCTTGGCGAACTTGATAGATGGATACTCTCAGAAGCAAAAACGGTGTTTGACGAAGTTAGAGCAGAGTTTGACTCTTACGAATACGCAAAAGCGATGATAAGGCTAAACGCTTTTGTGGTCAGCAAACTCTCAAACGTCTATATGGACGTATGTAAAGACAGACTCTATTGCGACGCCAAAGACTCAGAGACAAGACGCGCTTCGCAAACAACGATGGCTCTAATACTTCGCTCCCTGCTTACAATAGTGGCTCCAATACTTACATACACGGCGGACGAGGTTGTGGAGTATATGCCGGAGTTTTTGAGAGAGGGGCAAAAAAGCGTCTTTGGACTAACAACCAAAGAGCTTCCAGGTATGGAGTCTCCTTTTGACGCCGAAAAAATGAGTGCCATAAGAAACGGTTTTTTTGAGGCTGTTGAGAAGTACAAAAAAGAAGGCGTTATCAAAAGCACGTTGGAACTTGAGATTGTTGCGCCAAAAGGTTTTGTTTTGCTAAATAGCGAAAAAGACATGGAAGACCTATTTCTTGTCAGCGCCGTAGGCGAAAGAGACGAGGGCGAGCTACTTGCGACCTTTAGCGCCGATGGCGTAGAGTTTGGTGTCGTCAAATCATCAAAACACAAATGCCCTAGATGCTGGAGATACGCCTCTAGCACCGAAGAGGGCTTGTGCCCTAGATGTGAAAAGGCCTTGGCGTGAATCTTGGCGCCCCTATACCATTGAGCGTTGTCGGCGTCGGCGTTGCGACTTTGGCGGTTATTTTTTTGATAGGTCTGTTTATTGTAAAAAACCATCCGAAAGCAAAAGAGGAAAGTAGAAAATGATAAGTTTTAAAGAAGCCCTTACACTTGGCGGCGAAGACCTAAAAGGGTTAAAGCAAGACCTAAAAAAGAGAATAGAGGAGACAAAAGAGATAAACGCCTATATCGGTTTTGAAGAAGCCGGAGAGGGCACTCCCGTTCTCATAAAAGACAATATCAACGTAAAAGATTGGGGCATCACCTGCGCCAGTCGTATCCTAAAAGGGTATGTGTCGCCTTATAGCGCGACGGCGATAGAGAGACTGCTATCAAACGGCTGCTCGCTATTTGGGCGCTCAAATATGGACGAGTTTGCCATGGGAAGCTCCACGGAGAGTAGCGTATATGGCAAAACGCTAAATCCGCACAATAAGTTAAGAGTTCCCGGCGGCAGTTCGGGCGGCTCGGCGGCGGCTGTGGCAAACGGCAGTGCTATAGCGGCTCTTGGCAGCGATACAGGCGGCAGTATCAGACAACCAGCCGCTCTATGCGGATGTGTGGGCATGAAACCTACATACGGCAGAGTAAGCAGATACGGACTTATCGCATACGGCTCCAGCTTAGATCAGATAGGGGCTTTTGGTAGAAGCGTAGAGGATACGGCTCTTTTGTACGACAAGATAGCGGGGTTTGACCCAAAAGACTCTACAAGCGCAAACATACAGCACGCAACAACAGCGGACAAAATAGACAAAAACAGAAAACTAACATTTGCCGTCATAGAAAACTATGTAGAGCAAGCTAGCGAGGACATCAGAGAGTCTATAAAATCGATTATTAAAGAGCTAGAAAAAGCGGGGCACAAAGTAGTCTACAAAAACCTTCTAAACTCAAAATACGACGTAGCGGCATACTACGTGACGGCGACAGCGGAAGCGGCTACAAACCTACAACGATTTGACGGCGTAAGATACGGATATAGAGCGGAGTCAAATAGCGTGGCGGAGATGTTTGTGCGTACTAGAAGCGAGGGGTTTGGTCCTGAAGTGCAAAGAAGAATACTGCTGGGCAACTTCGTATTATCAAGCGGATATTACGACGCATACTATGTAAAAGCTCAAAAAACGAGAGAGTTTATAAAAAACGAGTATCTATCTATATTCAAAGAAGTAGATATTATAATAATGCCTGTGACGCCTTCAAGCGCATTTGAATTTAACTCATTTAAAGAGCCTTTGGAGATGTATTTGGAGGATATATACACAATATCCGTAAACTTGGCGGGTTTGCCCGGCATATCAGTACCAACCGGATACGACAAACAAAAACTTCCTATCGGCATTCAGCTATTGGCTTCGCATTTTGAAGAACAGACCCTATTTGACGCCGCCTTAGCAGTAGAGGATATTTGCGCGTATAAAAATAATTTGTAGCGCTTTATACGCGTAAAAAACCTCACACTCTCCCGCGAATGCGGGTAGCTAGAGCCACCCATCGCCTGTCGGCGATGGGACCCGGCAGGGGGTTGCAAGGGACATTCATGTCCCTGCCGCTAAGACGGGCTTTGCCCGTCTTAGCACACAACATAAAGGAGATAATAATGAAGATTGTAAAAAGGGCGCTTACATTTGAAGATGTGCTTTTGGTTCCAAAATACTCCGAGATTTTGCCAAAAAACGTAAGTATTACAACCAAGCTTACAAAAAATATAACGCTTAACGCCCCGATAGTCTCAGCGGCGATGGATACGGTAACCGAGTATGAGGCGGCGATAGCGATGGCTAGAGTCGGCGGTATTGGTATCATACACAAAAATATGGATATTGAGACGCAAGTAAGACAAGTAAAAAGAGTCAAAAAATCTGAGAGCGGTATGATAGTAGACCCTATTGCGTTTAAGGCTTATACTACGCTTGAAGAGGCGTTTCGACTATTAAACGAATTTCACATATCCGGCGCTCCGGTTATCGACGACTACGGCAAACTTATCGGAATCTGCACAAATAGAGATATGAGATTTGATGCTGATCCAAGAAGAGCGGTTGGCGAGATAATGACAAAAACTCCGCTAATAACAGCCACAATAGGCGTATCAATAGAGGAAGCGGCAAAAGTTTTGCATAAGCATAAAATAGAAAAACTGCCAATAATAGACGAAAACAACGTACTAAAAGGGCTTATTACAATTAAAGACATCAAAAAGAAAATTGACCACCCTTTTGCCAATAAAGACGACTTTGGAAGACTCAGAGTGGGTGCCGCTATTGGAGTCGGGCAGTTTGATAGAGCCGAGGCACTTGTAAAAGCGGGGGTTGACGTATTGGTGCTAGACTCTGCACACGGTCACTCAAAAGGTATTATCGATACGGTAAGAGAGCTAAAAGTAAGATTTGCGGTTGATGTGATAGCCGGAAATATAGCGACGCCGGAGGCGGCTAGAGACTTGATAGAGGCGGGAGCGGACGCTGTAAAAGTAGGAATTGGACCCGGAAGTATATGCACGACTAGAATAGTAGCCGGCGTTGGCGTGCCTCAAATTACGGCGATTATGGATACGGCGCAGGAAGCCGCAAAATACGGCGTTCCTGTGATAGCGGACGGCGGTATTAAGTATTCGGGAGATATAGCAAAAGCGATAGCGGCTGGCGCCTCGTCTGTGATGGTTGGTTCGCTTCTAGCCGGAACCGAGGAGAGCCCGGGGGAGACTATCATGTATCAGGGTAGAAAATACAAATCATACAGAGGCATGGGCAGTATAGGCGCTATGCAAAAAGGCTCAAACGATAGATACTTCCAAGAGGGCACGGCGGCTGACAAGCTAGTTCCGGAGGGCATAGAGGGTCAAGTGCCGTATCGCGGACATATATCCGAAATAGTTTATCAGATGATAGGCGGCTTACGCTCGTCGATGGGGTATTTGGGAGCCAAAGATATAGCCGATTACCAAGAAAAAGCGGAATTTGTAGAGATAACAAGTGCGGGGCTTAGAGAGAGTCATGTGCATGATGTGTTTATCACAAAAGAAGCCCCAAACTACCATGAGAGCAGATAGAAAAAGCAAGTGCTGATAGAGACAAAAAGAGTTGATTTTAACACGCCGCTATATTTGGATAGCGGTAGGATATTAGAGCCTTACCGCTGTGTTTATGAGACATACGGAGAGATGGATGAGCAAAAGAGCAACGTAATCGTGGTGTGTCACGCGTTCTCAGGCTCTCACCACGCCGCCGGTAGATACTCGCAAACCGAAAAGCCGGGATGGTGGGATGCTCTTATCGGCGACTCCAAAGCTGTAGACACAAAGAAATATTTTGTAATTTGTATAAACACAATAGGGAGTTGCTACGGCTCCACGGGGCCAAAAAGCGAAAACCAAAAAACAAGAAAACCCTACGGTCTAAAGTTTCCGGTAATCACAATAAGAGACATGGTAAGGGCGCAAAAGACGCTTTTGGCAAAGCTTGGTATTTTCAAAGTAAAAGCGATACTTGGCGGCTCGATGGGCGGTATGCAAGCTCTCTCCTTTGCGGTTGAGTATCCCGACTTTACAGAGATTGTATTGCCGATGGCGACGACGCACGCTACATCCGCATGGGCAATAGCTCTGAATAAAGTGGCGCAAACAGCCCTTTTGTCAGATCCCGCATTTGAAAATGGCGACTACAATAGCGAAGAGATAAAACAAAACGGTTTTGCAGGGCTATCCGCCGCAAGAATGGTGGGGTATCTCGGATATATTAGCCCAAGCGGAATGTGCGATAAGTTTGGACGAAACTATGTGGCAAACGACGGTCTTTTTGAGCTTTTTGGACGCTTTGAGGTGGAGAGGTATCTAGACTACAACGGCGCCAACTTTGTCAAATGGTTTGACCCACTCTCTTTTTTGTATCTTTCAAAAGCTATTAATATCTTTGACGTCTCATACGGCTATGACAGCCTAGAAGATGCGCTTTCTCGTATTAAGGCTTCTTTATGTCTTCTTTCGTTTAAAGGCGATACTATGTTTTTTCCGCAAGAGATGCAGCGCATAGCAAAGGTGATGCAAAAAAAGGGAATGGAAAATGTCTCATACGTTTGTATAGATTCAGACTATGGACACGACGCTTTTTTGGTGGAAGTGGAGAAGTTTTGCGACCTTGTGTCAGATATTTTGGAGAAAAAAGCGTGAGCGAAAAAGTAAGCTTTGAAAATGAGATAGAATCGGCAAAAGAGTTGCTAAAAGAGTTAAATAACCCTGAAATTACGCTTGCCAAAAGTGTAGAGGTTTATAGAGAGGGCATAAAAAAGCTTAAAAATGCAACTAAAATGTTAGATGAGGCAAAATTGCAAATTGAAGAGTTTTCTACCGATGGTACGCGTTAATACAGGCAAAGCCCGTATTAACGGCAAGGACATAAATGTCCCTGCACCCCCTAAAGTTCCCGCTTGCGCGGGGGAGTGAAGTTTATATAACCAAAAGTGTGTGAGGTGAGTTAGTTTAGTGGAAAATAAAATATTAACGGTTGCGGCGGTACAGCTTCCCTCTTTGCCTATTGAAAAGGCGAAGCTGGATTACTATATCGCAATTGCAAAAAGTAAAAAAGTTTCGCTTCTTTTGTTGCCTGAATATGTGACAAACCTTTTTTTTAAAGAGCTTGAAAAAACGCCGATAGGGCTCATAGAAGACCAAGCGCAAAAGCAAAAAGAGATTTTGCTTAATCTATCGAGGATATACAATATTGTCATTGTATCCCCTCTTGTGTGGGTTGATAAAAAAAAGCTATATAAATTAATGGCGGTGTTTAATAAAGGCGTATTTAAAGCTTTTGAGCAACGCACTCTTATGCCCTACCCGCACTGGAATGAAAAAGCTTTTTTTAGCGAGGGATACTCAATGCCAACCCCTGGTTTTATTACGATTAACGGCTTTAAAATAGCTATAGTCGGCGGGTTTGAGTTATATTTTGACTCCATTTGGCAAAAGATACGCGAAAAAAAGAGCGAACTTGTGCTTTTGCCAACCGTATCCACATTTGAAAGCAAGACTAGATGGCGGACTATCGCCAAAACAAGGGCGTTTCTTGGTAATCTCTATATTTTGCGAGCAAATAGAATTGGGGAGTTTTCATCCGCCGAGGGTAAGTGGAGTTTTTACGGCGATAGCTTTGCCGTTAATCCATTTGGCGAAATAGAGTCATGCGCAAGCCAAAACGAAGAGATTTTGATAGCTGAGGTCTCAAAGCAAGAGCTTTTGGGGGCGAAAAAAGCGTGGGCGTTTAGCAAAATATCATCTACTATCGGGGTCTTACCATGAACTTTGAGAGCTACCCATTTGAAAAATTATCAGCGCTAACCAAAGAGATAACGCCAAATAAGGACTACTCGCCGCTTGCGCTAACCATCGGCGAGCCGCAGTTTAAAACGCATATGTTTATCAGGCAAAAGCTGTGCGACACCTCCGCCTCTCTCAATAAATACCCAAAAACAGTCGGCGAAGAGGAGCTTAAAAGCGCGATGCTTGGCTTTGTGCGCAAAAATTTCAGCGTAACGCTAAAATATAGCGAACTACTGCCAACGCTTGGCACAAGAGAGGTTCTTTTTAACTTCCCGCAATATTTTTTGTTTGACAAAACAAATCCCATTATGGCGTATCCAAACCCTTTTTATCAGATATACGAAGGGGCGGCGATAGCGTCAAAAGCCGATACTATCCACATGAATCTAAGAAGCGAAGAGGGGTTTTTGCCAAATCTTGAAGAGCTAAAAGAGCATATCAAAAACGGCAAAAAACCACATATCGTAATCCTAAACTCCCCAAACAATCCAACCGCTTCGGTTATGGGTATGGATAACCTAAAAGAGTGGATGAGTGCGGCTTTGGAGTACGATTTTTTGCTGATAAACGACGAGTGCTATAATCAAATATATTTTGATGCGCCCCCGCCAAGCTTGCTTGAGGCTTCCATCGCAATAGGCAATACAGAGTTTAAAAACTGCCTGGTTCTAAACTCTATCTCAAAGCGCTCCTCTGCCCCCGGTCTTAGAAGTGGCTTTATCGCGGGAGACGCAAAGATTTTGAACGGATACCTCAAATACAGAACATACGTCGGAGCCGCAAACGCTCTTTGTATGCAGTATGCGGCAGCGGCGGCGTGGAGCGATGAAGCGCATGTGGCGGAGTCAAGAGAAAAATATAGAGAAAACTTCAAGATAGCCGCTAAATATCTAGGGACAAGCGCTCCAAACGCGACTTTTTATATTTGGCTAAAAGTACAAGACGGAGTAGAATTTGCCGCAAATCTATATAAAGAAAAAAACCTTCTTGTCTTACCAGGAAGCTTTCTGGCAAGAGGTTTTGCAAAAGAGTATGTACGAATTGCGCTCGTAGAGAGTCCCGAGAGAACAGAAGAGGCGATGAAGCGATTAAAAGATTTTTTAATAGATAATTGACTTTATGCGCTTTAAACGCATAAAAATCTCTTACTCTCCCGCACAAGCGGGTAGCTTTAGGGGGATGCAACACCACCATTAACTTAAGCGTATTAGTGCCAAATTCCGTCATTCCCACATAGTTGGGAATCCATAGAAGCACCTATATTAATAGGATAATCCCCCTAGATTCCCGCTTTTGCGGGAATGACGATTTTCTTAAGTCAATGGCGTTGGTGCTTACCTAAGTAATTTTTTACTTGTAGTGCTTGTATTATAAATAACATAAGGATATAAAAAATGTTTAGTTCTGCCGCAGCCGCTATTAACATTCTTGGAGGTGCTTTTGAATTATTAAAAAATATTGGAAATAATTCGGAATCAAAAGAAGTATATGAATCAATAGAAAAAAGAATCGAGACCGCATTGGCGCAAGCCAAAGAATCGTTAGATAAAGATTCTGTTCAGCCAAATTTAGCACAACTGCACAAGGACTATATTACAATTCCAGGTTTGGACGATACAAACAAGATCTTTATGTAAGCAATTGAGTCAAACAAGGATGAGCAATTGATAAAAGTTGCTAAAACGCTGCTATATTATGAGTGGATTTCTAACGCTACGCCAGGTAAGTCAAAGCAAGATATTGCATATATATCTGAAATATGGCTTTCACATTACAAAAAGATTTTTGACGATAAAGATAAAATTTTAGAATTAGGGATAAGCTCTTTTTTGGAAGCTGAAAGTTTTAAAGAGATATTAACAATCCTAAAAAACGCTGGCGCAACTGCTGGAGTCATAGGTGTAATACTCTTGATTATACTCCCAGCAATAGGTGTTGGGGCTGGAATCATTGCTTCCATATCAATCTTTTTCTTCGGAATACCTGGTGGACAATTACTGACTGGTGCAGGACTGATAATACTTCTTGGTTTATTGTCGAGGTTTGATATAAAGGGCAAATATTTGCAAATGATTAATGCGATAATAAAAAAGCAACTTGATCCAGACTTACATTATATTAGCCTACTCAAGTAACAAGTACAAATATAATAAAAAAAAGGGAGGGGGGTCACCGCTATCGACTTAAGAAAATCGTCATTCCTGCGAAAGCAGGAATCTATGGGGATTGTCCTGTTGATTTAGGTATTTTTCTATATTCCCACCTACGCAGGAATGACGGAATTCGGGCTGATACGCTTAAGTTAATGGCGTTGGGGGGGATGTAAGGGGCGGCGGAGCCCCTGCCGCCAAGGCGGGCTTCGCTCGCATTGGCGTTAACATAAGCATATAACACACCAAGGAATATTATTTGAAAGTACACTTTGTAGGCATAGGCGGCATAGGACTATCCGCTATAGCTAGGTTTTTACTCGCCAAAGGACACCGCGTAACCGGCTCAGACGTCAAAAGAACAAAAATCGTAGAAGACCTGGAGACGCTAGGTATAAAAGTGACTGTGCCGCACGATAGACACGCCGTGGAAGACCAGGACATGCTCATATACTCAGCGGCGGTCAAATCTACAAATCCGGAGCTAAAGCAAGCGCGCCACAAGGGCATACTTGTAATCACAAGACTTGAAGCGCTAAAACTTGTGTTGTCTGAAAAAAAGGTGTACTCAGTGTGCGGCGCCCACGGCAAAAGCACGACCACCGCAATGCTCGCCGAAATCATGGGAAGCAGCGCACTAATAGGTGCGGAGAGTAAAGCGATAGGGGCAAACTGTAGAGTTGTGAGCCAAAAAAAGATAATGGTTTTTGAAGCTGACGAATCAGATGGTAGTTTTTTGAACTCAAATCCGTATTGCGCCATCGTCACAAACGCAGAGCCTGAGCACATGGAGTATTACGACTACGATACGGAGTGGTTTTATGAGTGTTACAAAGAGTTTTTGCTAAAAGCGCAAAAGAGAGTGATAAATGCAGAAGATGAGTTTTTGGGCTCTCTTGATATGGACGCACAAAGGCTTTATCCGTCAAAAGATATAAAAAACATACGTTATGAACTAAGAGACGGCGAGCCTGCTACTATTTTTGAACTTCGGAATCTAGGAGAGTTTTCTGTTTGGGGATTTGGCGAGCATATAGCCCTTGACGCCTCTCTAGCCGTGCTAGCCGCCTTAGATGAACTTAGCGTAAACGAAATAAGAGAGAATCTAAAAAAATTCAAAGGTATCAAAAAACGCTTTGACGTACTGTGTGCGGACGGTAAACTAGCGATTATCGACGACTACGCCCACCATCCGACAGAGATAGAGGTCACAATCAAATCGGCAAAACTGTACGCAAAACTTGGCGGATATGAAAAAATAATAGCCGTATGGCAGCCGCATAAGTGGTCTAGAACATTGGACAACTTGGAACATTTTGTGCGATGTTTTGAGGGTGTGGACACGCTTGTTATTTTGCCTGTTTGGGCTGTAAACGAAGAGCCTGGAGAGCTTGATTTTGCCGATGTTTTCTCTCGTTACTCTCCTATTTTGGCGCAAAAGATAAAAAGAGAAGAAAACAAAGTTACAATAATCTCAAACAATTCTGATACCATGATAGATAGCGGGCTCTTAATAGGTTTTGGTGCCGGAGACATCACCTATCAACTAAGGGGTCAAAAATAGATTAGACGGGAGAACTACACGCTTTTTTGCGAAAGCGTGTAGACGGCGTTTCTTGCCGATTCGGTACTTACGCTTTCTAGTTTGTCTCCAAAAATAAGCGTTACATTTCGTATTTTGCGGCTTTTGTCGGGTGCTTTTGAAAATCTGCTTCCAAATAGGCCGCCAAGGAAAAATGGATAAACAGGTACGCCGCTTTTTTTGGCTATTAGCTCAAATCCTTTTTTAAACTCCGATATTTGCCCGTCTTTTGTAAGCTCGCCCTCGGGAAAGATAATCACGGTTTTTCCGCTCACCAGTAGCTCTATCGCTTTTTTTATCGAATCTTTGGCGTTTTTGGAGTCTATCGGCAACGCTCCAAAAAAGGCGAGAAACGGGCGGAATGGCGGCTTTTCATATATCTCTTTTTCTATCAAAAAGTGTATTTTCTCATCCATTGCCATCTGCAAAAACGCCCAATCTATAAAGCTTGTATGATTGCCGATTAGTAGTTTGCCACCCTCTGCAAAAGGCGATTCTCCATTTATTGCAAGTCTGTATTTAAAGCCAAATAAAGCCGCCAATGCAGCCTCTATAATGGGTTGTGGAAAGTAGATAAGAGAGTAGAGCGCTCCAGAAAAGGCTAGAAAAACACACGCCAAAAGTATATTTTGCGCCTCAAAGCTAGCCAAAGCCGCAAGTACTCCAAGCCCCAAAAATAGAAGCATTAAAAGGTTTTGCATCAGATTTGAAAGAGATAGAGCCGAACCCAAAAGAGCTGTTTTGACCCTCTCTTGAATAAGCGTGTTGAGCGGCACAATAATAAATCCAGCCGATACGCCAATACAAAAAAACGATAGATATATCGTCCCAAACAACACCGCCGCCAAAAAGAAAGAGTAGCCGAGCATCCCAAAAAACACAAACGCAATACGATGTCTTGAATTTTTGTAAGCTCCCGACACAAAAGAACCAACTATAACCCCAAGCGCGCTAATCGCCATAGCCGCTTGAACAGAGAGAGCGCTTTGCATACCAAGCCCCTCTTTTGCGAAAGATGGAAAAGACGCCATAACGCTTTGAGAGAGAGCAAAGAAAAGAGAGAGCAAAACCATCGCAAAAAATAGCGTCTTATCTTTTAGTATCGTCTTGTATTTCTCGATTTTTGTGATTGACTCTTGCGCATTTTGGGTATACGGCTTGTCTATACGCAAAAGCGATAGGTACTCCAAAAGACTAAGAGCACTCATAACGGCGCCTATCGGAGCAAGGCGCGTCAAATACTCCTCTTTTGTCCCCGCAAAATCCGCCGTCAACATCTCAAAGACAATAGTAAAAACAAGCGTTGAGAAGATGATAGAGACTATCGACACGCTCTGCAAAGCCGAATTTGCACGAGAAAGCCCCCCGCTTTTTACAAGCTCTTTTGCGTAGCCATACTTTGCGGGCGAATAAAACGCCGCCTGCGCCCCAAGGAGCAAAGTCGCCCCAAACGCCGCCCAAAACATACCAAGAGCGTAAAATAACGTGATTGACACGCATAAAACCACAGCCAAAGCCGCCAACAAGCGCATATTTGCAAGCTTGCTTCTTTTGTCGTTAAGTTCCCCAGCCTGAACAAAAAAGAGCGCAAATGGGAGCAGAATAAGGGCGTTTACGACCTGTGTCATAACAAGAAGCTCCACGCCGCTCATCGTCTTAAAAATAGTGTTTTGGATTGTTATCTTGTGAGCTAAGTCTACAAATGCATTCAAAAAAGCCGCAATAAGATAAAAGCTCATATTTTTGTCAAAAAATCTACTTTTCATTGATATGTCTTTGTGTGAATATCGCTTATTGTAGTTTAGACGTGGTTAAAAAAGGCGGTAAGGGCTAATCGCCCTTTGTAAACCCCTAAAGCTAGCCGCCAATGCGGCAGAATAGAGGTTTTCATGCTTTTGAGTACTGGCTATTCGCCTACAGCAACTTCTATCGGATCGCTTTCCCAAAGACCATGCTTTGTACAGTAGCTCATAGCCGTTAGTTTCATTTTTGATTTGTGCGGCACAATCACAAAAGTCGCTTCAGTGTTTGCGGGAGCCGAACCTTGAGCGCCTGGCATATAAGTTGTTTGCGCTAGCAATGTCTCGCCGTCAAATAGTTGGACATACGAAATGTAGTGGTCAAAGTCATCTGGGTGCTTGTACTCTTTGCCCATCTGCACTCTTACAGCAAACTTTTCGCCTTTTTTTGCCGTCTCTTCACAATAAACAAACGGTGAGTGTCTATCAATATAATCTTTTTTTGCCTCTTTGTCTACCGTGCTTATATCTACATATCTACTTACTGTCGCCATAGTTTTCCTCCTAAGATTTTTTTGGTTATTATCCGAACAAAACCGATTCTAACTCAAATAAGATAAAAATAATCTTATTTTATAAATTTGAATTAAAGAGTGTTTTATTGTCAAAAAAAATAGTAAAATACAACAATTATTTTCTCAAAAAGGAAACCAAAATGACCGACCAAGAGCTAAGAGAGCTTATAACGCAAGCATTTAGGGGGATTCAAGAGCTAAGAGAGACGCAAAGCAAAACAGACGCACAACTCGCCAAGACAGACGCACAACTTGCCAAGACAGACGCTCAGCTCGCCAAGACAGACGCTCAGCTCGCCGAAACCGCCAAAGAGATGCGAGAAACATTCAAAGGAATGAGAGAGACGTTTGCAAAGATGCGGGAAAACTCCGACAGAGTAGACGAAAAACTAACCCGCATGGGTATACATCTAGGAAATATCAGCAATAACCAAGGGGACGTAACAGAAGAGTTCTTCTACAACTCTCTAAAAGACAAACAAGACTTAGCGGGTATCCATTATGACTTCATAGACAAAAATATGTCAAGAAGCTCCGGCAAAATAGCAGACGAATTTGACATCGTCATGGTAAACGGCAGAGACGTAGCCATCATAGAGACAAAATATAAAGCCCATGAAAAAGATTTAGAAAAATTAATCACAAAAAAATATGAAAACTTTAAAAAACTATTCCCAATATATAAAGACTATGCCCATCATCTAGCCCTAGCAAGTTTTCATATCAACGAAGACTTAAAAGAGAAAGCTCTTGAGCAAGGCGTGATAGTGCTTCAACGAAAAGGGGATGTTGTGGAGACTACTACGCCATAAGATGTACGATACCATTAGGCAACTACACACATGCAAGATTTTAACTACACCTTTTTAGCCTCTTTTTTACTTGTTGCGCTAGCCGCTCTCTACTCCTACAAAGAGGGGCTTGGCATAGAAAAAAAGATAGTGCTTGGCTCTTTTTTGGCTTTTTTTCAGCTGCTTATTTTGGGGGTGGCGCTCTCTTTTTTATTTTCTTTTGACTCTATTTTTTATTTTTTTGGCGTTTGGCTTTTTATGTGCGGGTATGCGGCTTTTGTGGCGAGAGGGCGCGTTGGACTCCAAAAAGGCGGGTTTTGGGTCTCCTTTGCTGTTGTCGCCGCCGCCTCTTTTTGCGTTCTCTCTCTTTTATTGTTAGTTGGTGCAATATCGTTTACGGCGCGAGAGTTTATCCCTTTATGCGGTATGGTGATTGGCAATGCGCTAAACGTGTACACCCAGTTTGCAGATAGATTAAATGGGGAAACAAAAAATAGAGTCGCAGAAATAGAGGGCAAGATAGCTCTTGGAGCCAATATCTCAAAGGCAATGGAAGAGGCGGTAAAAGCCGCCTCCAAAGCCTCAATGCTTCCCACTCTAAACACTCTGCAAACGGTTGGACTTATACATATTCCAGGCGTAACGGTGGGTATGATACTGGCCGGAGCCTCGCCTATGTCGGCGGTTAGCTTTCAACTTGTCGTTATGTTTATGATGGTTAGCGTGGCGATGTTTAGCGCTGTTTTTGGAAAGATTTTGCTAGTTGGGCGAGTGTTTGGCGCTTAGCACCAATAAGGTTTACTCTTTTGCGGCGCCCAAAAACTCAGACCTAACATTTTTTTGCGACTCTATCTCAAAATCTTTGCCTTTGTACTCAAAAGAGATTTTTGAGGCGTGCAGACAGACTCTATCAGCTCCCGTCTTTGCCACTCTTTGCGCTCTATCCATCTTTTTGTCCAGATACTCTCTCGCCGCCTCCAAATCTTTTCTGTATATAGGCTCACCCATGATTGGAAGTCCGATGTGTACGGCGTGCAAGCGTATTTGGTGGAGTCTGCCTGTAAGCGGTTTGGCTCTTACCAATGTAGCGTCGTTGTGCTCAAAATACTCAAGCGGCTCAAAAATAGTAAACGAACGCTTACCTTGCTCGCTTGCCCCCTGCATCACTTTTTGCTCCAATATCTTTATCTGTTCCAGCAAGCATTCGACCTCTAGCCTATCGCTAAGCCGACCTTGAAGCAAAGCGGTATACTCTTTTTTCATCCCTCTCGTCTCAAAAGTCGTCTTCAATATAGACTCCGCCGCTTTGTTTTTACTAGCGACAAGCAAGCCGCTTGTCTCGAAGTCTAGCCTATGCGTGATATTGGCGGCGTAACCGTATAGTTTTTTGATGCTGTCAAGCAGACACTCTTTTGTTTCAAAGCCGTTTGGGTGAGAGAGCATAAGGGATGGTTTTTCAAAAACGGCAAAATCCTCCTCCTCAAATACAGGAATCAGTTGCAACGAGGGCGTAGGTTCATAAAACAAAACCTCTACGCTTCCAATTGCCCTTACGCCCTTATATGCGACCGTCTCGCCGTTTAGCTTTACCCTGCCTTTGTCTATAAGCCGCTTGCCGACTCTCTCGCTCACGCCGAGTTGTTCGACCATATAATATAGAAGCTTCTCTCCGTTTATATCAAATCTTTTTATCTCATACGCCACAATTTTAGCCTCATTATCTAAATCAAAAGGGCATTTTACTTTAAAAAGGGATATTTTAAGCGCCGCTTGGCTTTTTGGTGCTAAACTATAGAGTTTAAATATAATGCTAGCATTGGCGCGTAACATAATTTTGTTAATATTCTACATCAAATATGCAAGGGGGCTTCTTTGGCGACACAAGATACACAAAATGAAAATACTCATACAGGAGACGCCGAGAGGTTGCTTGCGGATATACGCAAGCATATCGTGTGCACACTAGGAAACGACTTTTTGCCGCCTAGAAAAGACACTTATTATAATGGGCTGGCTTATAGCGTCAAAGAGAGACTCTCTGAGAGATGGCTTAAAACGCAAAGAGAGTATTACAGCAAAGAGGCGAAAAGGGTTTATTATCTTTCCATGGAGTTTTTGCCAGGTCGTTTTTTGATGAACTACGTCACAAATATGCAACTTGGCGAGCAGGTAAAAGAGGCTATCAAAGAGACAAATTTTACATTGGAGCAGATAGAGAGCGAAGAGTGGGACGCGGGGCTTGGCAACGGCGGACTTGGGCGGCTCGCCTCTTGTTTTATGGATTCGATGGCAACTCTCAAAATTCCGGGGTACGGATACGGTCTTCGTTACGACTACGGTATTTTTTATCAAACAATAGAAAACGGCTATCAGGTGGAGCACTGTGACAACTGGATTAGACAGGGCAATCCGTGGGAGTTTGCGAGACGCGGCTTTTTGTATGATGTAAACTTCTATGGCAGGAGCGAAGCGTACACCGATGAGAGCGGACGCTTAAGGCATCGCTGGAAGGATGCTGAAAAGATAAAGGCTATGGCGTGCGATATTTTGATTCCGGGATACGGAAGCGACAATGTAAACAATATGCGTCTCTGGTCGGCGGTCTCTAGTGAAGATTTTAACTTAGGACACTTCAATAACGGCGATTACACGGGTGCTATGGAAGCGAAAGTGCTTTCTGAAAACATCTCAAAAGTTCTTTATCCAAGCGACGAAAAAGAAGAGGGCAAAGAGCTCAGGCTAAAACAGCAATACTTTCTTGTAGCCGCAACATTTCAGGATATTATGAGAAGGTTCAAAAGACACAATAGCAACGACTTTAGCCTATTTCCAAAACAGATAGCCGTACAGCTAAACGATACGCACCCGACAATCGCTATTCCGGAATTTATGAGGCTCCTTATCGACGAAGAGGGGCTTTTGTTTGAGGATGCGTGGAAGATTTGCGTAGATACTTTTGCTTACACCAATCACACCGTATTGCCGGAGGCTCTTGAGACTTGGTCGGTTGACCTTTTGGGCAGGATTTTGCCGCGACATATGCAGCTTATCTATGAAATCAACGATAGATTTATGAAAGATGTAGCAAAACGATTTCCGGGTAGGTTTGATTTGATGTCAAAACTATCTTTGATAGACGAGACATACCCAAAAAGAGTTCGTATGGCGCATCTAGCGATAGTCGGCTCTCACGCAGTAAACGGCGTTGCGATGCTTCACTCAAATATCCTAAAAGAGCGGCTTTTTAAAGAGTTTGACGTATGTTTTCCGGGTAGGCTAACAAATGTGACAAATGGGGTAACACCACGAAGATGGATACTTCAGGCAAATCCAAAACTCTCGGCACTGATAACATCTCGTATAGGAGACGGCTGGATTACAAATCTTGACGAGCTAAAAAAACTTATACCGCTAGCGGAGGATAAAGATTTTAGGGCAGAGTGGAGAGAGGTCAAAAAAGCCAACAAAGAGCGACTAAAAGGGTATATTAAAAACAAAGTACGCGTCGAGATAGATACGGACTCTATTTTGGATGTGCACGTCAAACGAATTCACGAATACAAAAGGCAACTGCTAAACGTACTCCATGCCGTAACGCTTTATAATAGACTAAAAGACAACCCAGAGCTTGATATGGCGCCTAGAACCATCGTCTTTGCCGGCAAAGCGGCTCCCGCTTACCACTTGGCAAAGCTCATCATCAAGCTGATAAATTCAGTGGCGCAAGTCGTAAATAACGACGAGAGCATAAACAAAAAGCTAAAAGTAATTTTCCTGCCAAACTACTGTATCTCGCAAGCCGAGACGGTTATTCCGGCGACAGACCTCTCAGAGCAGATTTCTACGGCGGGGCTTGAAGCATCCGGTACCGGAAATATGAAGTTTGCGATGAACGGCGCGCTTACGATAGGCACTCTGGATGGCGCAAATGTGGAGATAATGGAAGAGGTCGGAGAGGAGAATATCTTTATTTTCGGTCTAAAAGCAAACGAAGTGGTAGAGCTTCGAGATAGAGGCTACAATCCATACGAGTATATGAGAAGAGACGAGGAGTTAAGACGAGCGCTTGAGCTAATCGGCTCAAACCATTTTTGTCCAAACGAACCGAGATTGTTTGGTGCGATACTTCACACCCTGCTTGAGAGCGGAGATAAGTATATGGTACTCGCCGACTATAGAAGCTATGTGGATGCGCAAGGCGAAGTGGACAAGCTATATAGAGATAAGGAGGAGTGGACAAAAAAATCTATTCTCAACGCCGCAAACATGGGCAAATTCTCCTCTGACCGCTCTATTTTGGAGTATGCGGAGAGAATTTGGGGTATTAAGCCGCTTGATAGTTGATTGAATCCTCTGATTAAATATGAAATTTTTAGAGCGACTAGTCGTGAGAGCCGTCTGCTGAAGACCTCATTTTGGGCTTTGCCCAAAATGTGAGAATTAATTAGAGGGTTCAATTGAATCCTCTCGGCGTATAACATGAATCAAAAAAAGTAACATAATGAATATAAAAATAATCTACCCAAAAGAACCGGAGTTTAAACCCTCAAATATCAGCGTATCCGCCGCTAGAACCTGCTATTTTGCGGGTGGGCTTGTGGAGCCTTATAAAAGCGAGGGGTGGGCGGCGAAAGAGTCTTTGCTCTCTTCCATCTTTGAGGCGGGACACCATACCACCTTGCAGCACGCCCATTTTACTATTCTCATCGACGGTATGAGTAGACATCTTATTTGGCGGTTGCTGCACTCTCATCCATACTACAATTCAGAGCAGGTGAGCCAAAGATACGCCAAGATGAAGTTAGAAAACTTTGTGTATCCAAAGAGTGCGGACGTTGCGGTTTGGCGGGAGTACTATGCAAAGACGTTTTCGCATTATGAGAGACTTAGCGAAGAGCTAAAGATAAAGTTTGAAGAGATTTTGCCAAAATTTAAGAAAAAAGACGCAATCAAAAAAGCTCAAGAGTTTGCAAGGTATGTATTGCCTCAAGGCATGGGCGCATATCTTTATCACACCGTAAATCTTAGCGTCGCCCTTAGATATATCGCTCTCGCCAAAGTATTGCCGGAGGCGCGCAAGGAGGCTATGGAGTTTGCTGATTTGCTCGCAAAAGAGCTTGTGGCTATCGACGCCTCCTTGGCGCCTTTGGTGGAGTACGCCAAAGAGGCTAAGGCTGTTTTTTCGGAGTTTGATATGGTCGCTTTTAAAGAGGAGTACGGCGTAAATGAAGCGGCAAACGTCAAGATATTTGACATAGTAAAGCCGTTGCAACATGAGATAAACGAAAACTACTCAGATGTGCTAAGAGTATCGACGCTTTGCGTGGACGGGGCGAGTCTCGGAGGCTTTAGCTCTTACATGAAGCTCTCATTTTCCGCCGATGCGCAAAACCAGAGACATAGACGCTCAATGGGCGTACGCCCCGCACTAGAGAGAGGCTACAAAAAAGAGTATTACACCCCGCCTATAATCACTAAGAATCCAAAACTAAAAGCGATATATGACGAGGCGATGGAAGAGTCATATCGCTTTTTTGAGGCGCAAAGAGAGGTGATAGGCTTTGACGAAGCGGTCTATGCGCTTTTAAACTCTCACCTTTTGGAGATAGTAGAGCGAAACGACATGGCAAGCTTCAACCACAAAGTGCAAATGAGACTCTGTTTTAACGCCCAAGAGGAGATATATGATTTGGTCTATGCACAGGCAAAAGCACTGAGGGAAGCGGGCGTAAAAGGCACCGAGAAGCTACTGCCGCCATGCTCTCTTAGAAATGAAGCGGGAATCCATCCGATATGCCCCGAGGGGAGCAGGTTTTGCGGTGTAAAAGTGTGGAAACAGAGCTTTGAAGAGCTAAAAAGAGAGTATTAGTGGCGTTGTGGGCGGCGCATACCTTGCATATTGTGGGGGTTGCGTATTTTTTGGGTTTTTTGCTGTTGGACGCTATTGTGATTCGCCGTTTTTTGGACTTTGAGTGTCATGCAAAAAAGCTTGCTTTTTATGAGGGCGCCAAAAAATCGCTCTATATATCTGCGTTTGTCATTTGCACAAGCGGTCTTTGGCTACTAGAGGGCTTTGAGTTTGCCCCGCCCGCTTATATTTGGCTCAAAATATCGCTGGCCATTACGGCTCTGACGCTTTTTTTTGGCGCTCCATACCTTGCAAAGAGAGTCTCCAAAGCCGCCCTTGCTCGCCTCTACGCTTTTATACTATTTTTGGCGGTTGTCGTCGCCTGGCTCTCTCAATCGTCATAAGTCGTCTTGGGTTTGAATAATCCCAAGAGTCTAACGGCTTCAATAATTACGTGTCCAGTTTTGCTATATTAGCCTCTATCGCAATTCTTGGCGCAAGCTGCTCGCTGTTTGCAGACGCCGACGACGTAAAATGGATTAGCCAGTGCATCAAAGACAATAAAGGCGAAGGCGCAAAAGAAGAAGTGGTATACAAATACTGCTCTTGCATGAACGACAAAATGAGCTCAAATTAGGTCATTTAAATGCTCCAATGGGAAACCACTCTTACGAATTTTACAAAGTATGGAAGAAATCTTTTTATCACCATCATGGTTATTTATCTATTTGCCTGCATAGTCGGACTCTCGCTTGATATAATCTCGCTTGGCTTACACGGGATGATATTTGATTTTTCATCGCTTAGAGTTATTTTGAACGATGCGCTTTACACCCTCATCGTGCTAGTAATCGTAAAACCTTTTTTATCAATAATAGCTTTGACTACGCAATTACTTTTTTGGAAATAGGCTTTGTCGTTATATTGCGAAAGCTTATTTTGATTGAAACAATCCCTGAAGAGTTGTGGCTTATGGTTGCGCTAGGTCTTATGTCCGCTCTGTTTTTTGGTCTTATCCTTGCGACAAGCAAAATCAATAAAGATATTTGCTGTAAGATGACGGAAAGTAGCTTGCAAAGCTAAAGGGAGAAGCACAAAAAGCGCATAGTCCTACTCCTCAAAAAAATCCTCGCCCCCGCCGCCAAGCTCGGTGCCGGTAATCTCTTCAAGTAGCGAAGTGGCGTAAGAGCCTTTTGGTAAGCTAAACTTTATCTTTGCGTGCGCCTCTTCCTCTTCATATTCTATCTCGCAATCGTATGGAAATATCCACGCATATCTTCTATCGCCAAGAGCTTGTACTTTTTCGTCGATAAATAATTTTTCAATCAAAAAAGCCTCATCGGCGGAGACGCGGTTTTTTTCGCCGCACAAAAGCCCTGTTGGTGAGACCTGCTTTTGCGCAAATCTCACCGCTTCTTCGTTTGCGTTTTCGGCGTTAAAGAGCTTTCCGTGCGGGTAGTGACACATCGCATCGCCGTGAAATATCTTCAAAAACTGCTCTTGCTTTTTGAGCTCATGCCCTATTTTTGGGTCTATCTCCACGCCTTTTGAAGCAAAGTGCATTTTTAGGGCGTTTTCTAGGTCGTTTTTGTCAAAACTCTCGATAAGCCTAGAGGCGTTGATACGAAAATCCAGCCACTCGTTATAAAGATGGCTCTGGTAGGCGCTGATAAAAAACCTCTTAAGATTTTGGTTGCGCTCTCTTTTTTCGCCGTATACTATCTCTTTGCCTAGCTCATGGTTTTTGCCGTCCCGCCCAAATCTCTGGTATCCAAAATAGTTTGGCATACCCTCGTTTGATATTTTCGTCAAACCCTGTTTTAGTTTTTTAAAATCAGAGGGCATAATTTTTTTGAGTCTGACAAAAAATCTATTACCGATTAGGTGACCTAGTTTTATCTTGTTTTTGTGTTTTGTAAGATTCAAAATTTTTAGATTTGGGTGTTCTATCTCTTTTAGTGCCGCCTCAAAGTTTCGCGGCAACGATATGTGTTGGATAGTCATACCGTCTTTGTCTTTTAACCCCGCATATCCGATGTCGCGCTGCTTTACGCCCACAGCGGATGAAATCGCGCTTAGCATATCCCACGTCGTCATATCTTTTTTTCGCACCGTAGCCACGATATGCTCGCCCTCGCCGCTAAACTCATACAGCGGCAACTCCTCTACGGTAAAATCTTTTGAGCCTTTGTTGAATACAAAATTGATAGGAGAATGGGTCAGAAATCTGCTGTTTTTCATTGTTTGTTTTGTCCGAATTTTTTAAGGCATTGTAGCATTACAAGCTGATGTTACGCGTATTAGATATAGGCGGATTTTGAAGTACTCTTTTGGCGGTCTGCTTGTGTTTGGATGATTAAAACTATAACGTGGTGAAACTTGACATGAATTCTTCTCCGGCGCCTTCTGCATTCGCTCGGATTTGCTCTTTCTATTCTCAATGGAAGGTCTTAGAGTATGACATCGGCTCTTTTATCTCCGCCCATCTCTTTTATCCCCTCTTGTTGCGCTGTGTGTTTTGTCTTGGCGTTTTTGTGGGGCTTTTGATTGTCCGGCTCCGCCGCCTCTGCCGCTATTACCGCCTCTGCCTCCGCCGCCGTTTCCTCCGCGACCACCTCCGCCGCCTCTTTGTATCGCTTCGGCTTTGATGCTTGGATCGGGTTCAAAGCCGTCTATTATGTTTTTGTAAAGCTCTTTTTTGATTAGTTTTTCTATATTTTTTAGATACTCGGCTTCATCTATACACACAAGCGATATAGCCTCGCCCTCAGAGCCCGCACGTCCGGTTCTGCCTATTCGATGCACATAATCCTCAGAGACGTTTGGCAACTCAAAGTTGATGACGTGAGGCAGAGCGTCTATATCTATTCCTCTAGCCGCTATGTCGGTAGCCACAAGGACTCTTACGGCGCCTTTTTTAAAATCTTCCAAAGCTTTGGTTCTAGCCCCTTGGCTTTTGTTGCCGTGTATTGCGGCGGAGCTTATTTGGCATTTTTCTAGGTATTCGCTTAGCTTGTTTGCGCCGTGTTTTGTTCTTGTAAAGACTAGTACTTGCTCCCACTTGTTTTTTTCTATCAAGTGGCTAAGAAGTGCGCTTTTTCTTTTGCAGTCCACAAGATAGACACTTTGCGCTACAAGTTCGCTTGCCGTATTGCGTCTTGCCACCTCTATCTCCGCCGGATTTTTGAGAAGCGTATTTGCTAGCGTCTTTATCTCATCAGAGTATGTAGCCGAAAAAAGCAGGTTTTGTCTCTTTTTTGGCAAAAGCTCGATTACTTTTTTGATGTCTCTGACAAAGCCCATATCCAGCATACGGTCGGCTTCGTCTAGCACAAATATCTCCACGGCAGAGAGATTTACCGTACCTTGTCCTATGTGGTCAAGCAGCCTTCCAGGCGTGGCTATCAGTATATCTACGCCGCTTTTTAGAGCCGCGATTTGCGGGTTGATACCCACTCCGCCAAATATAATCGCGCTTTTAAGCGGTAGATATTTACCGTATATCTTTACGCTCTCGCCCACTTGCGCCGCAAGCTCTCTTGTTGGCGTGAGGATTAGCGCTTTGACGCTTCTTTTTGTCTTTGGATTGACATTTTTACTTAAAAGCTCCAGTAGCGGCAGGGTAAAGCCCGCTGTTTTGCCTGTACCCGTCTGAGCTCCGGCTAGTACGTCGCGCCCCTCTAGTATTACGGGAATCGCTTGCGCCTGTACGGGCGTTGGGGTCTCGTAGCCTTCGTCTTTGACGGCTTTTAGAATTTCTGGGGATAGTTTGAGATCAATAAATTGCATTATGGAAAGTCCTTTTTTTGTGTGTAACAAGCCTAACCAAAGCATAAGCTTTATAGGTTGGTTTTTAGGCGAATTATAATAACTGAACGCAGGATTAAAGTAGAAATCTAGTCTAAATAAGTTCGTAAGAGGCGCCAAACCAAAGCGCAGTCGTTTTTATGGCACAATTATATCGTAATAATATGTCAAGTTTCACCACGCTATGCTTACCTAGCTTCCTAAGTACAAGCGATAGACAAACAACAATCAAGTAAAATCTTTAAATCAAAAAAGGATTCAAATCTTTGTCTCCGCTCTCGCAAAAGGATTAAGCCTCATCAGCGCCACATCGGCAAGGATATTGCCAAGAAGCGTCAAAAACGCCCCTATCATCGTAACGCCCAAAATCACCGGATAATCGCGGCTAATGACGCTCTGATAAAAATATAGTCCCATGCCGTTAATCCCAAAAATGCTTTCTAAAATAACGCTGCCGCCGATAATTCCGGGGAGCGAGAGACCGAGCATTGTGACTATTGGGTTTAGTAGATTTGGCAGTATATATAGCCTGACAAGCCGCGCCCTGCTCACTCCTCTTGATATTGCAAAAAAGACGTAGTCGCTTTTTAGTATCTCCATCGTAAGGGCTTTGATATAAAGCGTCAAGCTTCCAAATGAGGTGATTACTATAACGGCGATTGGCAAAAAGAGGTGGTGTGAGAGATTTAGATAATAACCAAATACGCCGGACTCCTCTTTTGTCGTACTAGAGACGCCGGAGAGTGGGAAGATACCCAGATAGATGGAAAAAAACATAATAAATAAAAGAGCTAGATAAAAAGAGGGCATAGCAAAGCTAAACAAAGAGGCTCCAACTGCGATTTGTTCTCGCTTTTGACCGCTTTTTAGGGCGGCGTATATGCCGAGGGCTATGCCAAAAATAAAGATAAAAGCCATTGATATTAGGTTGATGGCAAGCGTAATCGGCAGGCGCGAGAGTATCTCCTCTTTGACGCTTTTGCCGCTCGCAAAAGAGACGCCAAACTCCAAAGAAGTCATACTTTTTACCCAGCCTATATACTGCTCATATGGCGACTTGTCAAGCCCGTATACTTCTTTGAGGGTTTTTATAGACTCCTCTGTGATATTTGGGTTTAGCTCTCCCGCCGCCAAAAAATTGTTTGGAGCCGCTTTTACGGCTAAAAATGAGATGAGCGATATTAGAAGAAGCATCAAAGAGATATAAAAGAGTTTTGAAAAAAAAGTCTTCATTTGAGCTTTCCAAATAGTCTTACGCTATAGGCTCCAAGCGCCGCAATAGCCGCCATAGGAGCGTAGGCGTCGAGCGGCCCATAAAAGGATAGTTTGGTAAGCGTAATGAGAGCCCCCCAGCCCGCAAGAGTCGCAAATATCCAAAAAGCGGCAAATTTTGCCTGCATAAATCCTCTTGAGGCTATAGGCGTAAAATACCCCAAAATAAGTATAAAAAAAGGCGCAAATAGCGGAGCAGATAGGTTGCCAAACAAAGACGCTTTTATTCTCTCTAAACTGATATTTTGATCTTTTAAGAGCCATATAGCGCCTATCGCATCTACGGCGTTTAAGCCCTCTCCGCCGTGCGATATGTTGTCTAATATCTTTGGTTTAAACCCTTGCAGCATATTGATTTCGCTCTGTTTTGAAAGAGACATAAACGGCTCTTTTTGTTCATCCAGAGTGACTACGCTAGCGTTTTTTATCTTCCAGCTATCGTTTTCAAACGACGCCTCGTTTGCTCTAATGGAGTATTTAAGATCACCGTCATGCACGCCTATGATTTGAATATCAGACGCTTTTTTTGAGATAGGGTTTAACTCTTTGATGTAGATAAACTCATCTTTATATCGAAAAAAGAGATCTTTTACCCTCTCCTTGGAGTCTTTGTTTTCTAGTATCGCCCTAGCGTCGTCGTAGTAGTATCCGACTTTTGTAAACCCAAGTCCGATATAGATAAAAGAGACGATAAGAGAGAGTGCAAAAAAAGGTTTTATACTCTCTTTTTTTGCCATGCCCATACTCTCAAAAGCCGTTAGCTCATTGCTTCTAACAAGATATATAAAACTCCAAATAGCGGCAAAAATAAGCGAGAGAGCCAGTGTTATTTTGAGTGCAGCAAACGATTGGTAGTAAAAATATAAAATTGTCAGGTTTGTTGAAGAGGGTATATTTTTTTGATTTTGTAGATAATCTATTAAAAGAAAAAAAAGTTCAAGCCCAAGCAAGGTAACAAAAAAGTTTTTTGCATATAGCTTTGCTAAATACTGTTTTGCAAGTTTCATTTTGTATTGAGCTCTCTGATTAAATATGAATTTTCAAGAGCGGCAAGCCGCGAGAGCCGTCTGCTGAAGACCTCATTTTGGGCTTTGCCTAAAATGTGAGAATTAATCAGACGGCTCATTTTGGATTTTTTGTAAATTTACTAGACACGTTCGCCAAATCGCTCTTTGTAAGCTCCAAAACCGCCTCCGCCGCCGTATTCAGTATCTCTTCCACACTATCCCTCTCCATCTTACCAAAGTCGCTAAGACAATAATCGGCAACTTGCTCTTTGCGTTCTGGTTTGCCTATGCCGATTCTCGCTCTATAATAATCGGCTCCGATGTGCGCGTCAATTGAGCGCAAACCGTTGTGTCCCGCGTGTCCACCGCCTTTTTTGAAACGCAAAGCTCCTATTGGCAACTCTATTTCATCATGCAACACTATGACATTTTCTATTTTAAAGTAGTTTTTGACCGCAATTACGCTTTCTCCCGAGAGATTCATAAAAGTGGTTGGTTTTAGTAGGTAGATTTGTCCGGCGCGCCAAAGCTCGCCCTTAAACTCTTTTTTTGAGATATTGACGGTTTGAAGTTTTGATATTGGTTTGTCAACCGCCATAAAGCCGGCGTTATGGCGGTTGTGAAGATATTTATTCCCGGGGTTGCCGAGTCCGACTATTAGCCACAAGGCTTGTTATTTAGCCTTCATAACGCCGACTACAGCGTCTGAATCAGGGTGCTTGATGATTACGCCTTCCGTTGGCGTAACTTGTCTTACAAGTACAGTATCGCCAACGTCAAGAGTTGAGATGTCGATAGTTATAGAGTCAGGAAGATTTTCAGGTTTACATTTGACTTTTACTCTTCTTTTGCTCATTACAAGAACGCCTTTGTTTTTAAGACCTATCGGAGTACCTTTTGTTTTTACAGGAACCAAAAACGTAGCTGTTTCGCCGTAGTTTAGGATTCTAAGGTCAACATGAAGCAATTCGCTTGTTACCGGATCTTTTTGGTAGTCTTGGATGATTACTTCGCACTCTGTATCCGCTACTTTTACTTTAAACTTCAAAGATGGTTTAGTTTTTACGAATTTCATAAATTCATTTCTTTTGAACGCACAATGGATATTTTCAGCGCCTCTTCCGTAGATATTGGCGATTAGATAACCATCTCGTCTCAAGCCTTTTACTTCTTGCTTGTCGATACTCTCTCTAAGTATTCCTTCGATCATTGTGTTTTTCCTCTTGATTTACTATTTTAAAAATGGGTCGCAATTGTACTGAAATTTAGCTTAGTTGTTCTAGCATCTCTTTAAACGCCGCTTCAAACTGTTTTAATCCGTCTTCCAGAAGCTCGCTTGAAACGCTCTCTATATCTACTCCGGCGGCTTTTAGCTCTGCAAAAAAAGCGTCTATCGCCTCTTCGCTTATTGGGAGCTTAGCAGCTTTTGACGAGTTTGCCATAGCCGCTTCTACGGTTTCAAGCGGGGCGGTGTTTATAGAGTTTTTGCCTATTAACTCATCCACATAGTAGTGAGGCGCCAAATCGTTTCCTTTTACGCCCGTGCTTGCAAATAGTGTTTTTACATTCGCAAATCCGTAGTCTTCCACGATATTGTAGTGCGCCGCTGCGTTCATTACGCCGACTCTATTTTTTAGGTTATCTGGAAGTTTTTGATTTAATAATCTATCAAAACGACTTACAAATACGGAGACCACAAACTTGGCTTTTTTTGTGCCGCTAGCCATGATAGCTTCCATTACCCCTATGGTTTGGTCTAGTCCAAATACCAAAGTGGCGTTGACGTTTATCTCTCTTTTTGCAAGCTCTTCGATGATACCAAGCCCGTCTCTTGTAGCCGGAACTTTTATCATAACGTTTGGTTCGCCTATCTCTTTAAAAAGCCTAACGCCCTCCGCAACGCTCTCTTCAACGGACGAGGACAAAAACGGGTCAATTTCTATGCTCACAAATCCGTCGTCGCCATTGTCAAACAATGGTCTTAAAGCAATAGCCGCCGCTTTAATATCCTCAATTGCCAGCGTCTCATATTTTTGCTTTGCGCTCATATCGCCAAGTTCCGCAAGTCTCGCTTTATATGCGCCGCTTGTAAGAATTGCATTTTTAAAAATAGACGGATTGCTTGTCGCACCGTTTACCTCGCCGTTTTTAATAAGCTTTCTAAACTCATTTTGAATATAGTCTCTCTCTATAAAATCAAGCCAAAGCGAAAATTTTATATCTTTTACAAACATTTTATCTCCTGGTTCTTGGATATGCGTGCTAGATTGTAATATTTTTGAGGTAAAAATACAAAACAGAATAATAAAGGCAAAAAATGCAGTGGTATGAAGAAGAAGTGCGAGCTTTAGAGAAAAAAACGGCGGAAAACAGACCTATGGATGGGGTGATAGTTTTTTATGGCAGCTCTAGTTTTAGATTGTGGGATGGATTGGAAAGCGACTTTGCCGATGCAAAGATTATTAATTTGGCTTTTGGCGGTAGCACTCTTGAGGCGTGTGGCTATTTTTTTGAGCGCATTTTTGTAAACGTGTCGCCCTCCGCTCTCTTTTTTTACGCCGGAGACAATGATATAGGGGATGGCAAAAATCCTGAGCAGATATTATATTATTTTAAAACTCTGCTACAAAAATTCAAAACTGCATTCCCGCAGACTCCCTTTATATTTTTATCCATTAAGCCAAGCCCGTCAAGGTGGCACTTGAGGGGAAAAATCATAGCAACCAATGAGATGATAAAAAATGAGCTATCAAAGGAGCAAAACTGCTATTATCTCGACATTTATAGCAAAATGCTTGACGAGAACGGCGCGCCGAATAGGGGTTATTTTGAACCAGATATGCTTCATTTGAGCAAAGATGGATATGCACTTTGGGCGACTCTTTTAAAAGAAGAGTTTGAGCGGTTTTTGTCTTAATGAACAGGGAGTATCACGAGTGGATTAGTCCAAATCTACATCGTAAAATGGAGCTTTTGGTGTTTGGGCATAGTGGCGCTAGGGTTATCGTATTTCCAACGAGAGGCGGTAGATTTTTTGATTATGAGAATTTTGGAATACTAAACTCCCTTAGAGGCTCCATAGAGGCTGGAAATATTCAGCTGTTTTGCGTTGACAGTGTGGATTATGAGAGTTTTTACTGCTTTTGGGCGCATCCAAGGGGGCGAATAGAGAGACATATCAGGTATGAGGCGTACATCATGGAGGAGGTTTTGCCATTTTCGGCGCAAAAAAATCCAAATCCGTTTGTAATAACGCACGGCTGCTCTTTTGGCGCATACCACGCCGTTAACTTCGCCTTTAGATACCCTCATATTTTTCGTAAAACGGTAGGTTTTAGCGGCAGATACGACCTTACTATACAGACTTACGGGTTTTCTGATTTGCTTGACGGATACTATGATGAAGACGCATATTTTCATATGCCAAGCCACTATTTGCCAAACCTAGACGACGAGACGGTTTTATCTAGTTTGCGAGATATGGAGATAACGCTTGTCATAGGCGAAAATGATGATTTTTTAAACAACAATCTTAGGCTCAGCGATACGCTCACCCAAAAAGGGGTGGCGCACTCGCTTTATATCTGGGAGGGAGAGGCGCATAGCGCAAGATATTGGCGGAAGATGGCGCCTTGGTATGTTTGATTGATAACGCCAATGCGGGTAAAGCCCGTATTGGCGGCAAAGGACATAAATGTCCCTCGCGACCCCCTAAAGCTACCCGTATAAATGCGGGAGAGTATTAAATAGCAAGGAAACTCTTATAAACTCACTCGCTATATAATCTTAAGCCCAAAAAAAATTAAGGACAAAATATGAATTTTGAAAACGTAACGGCTGTCAAAAAAGCAAATGTATACTTTGATGGCAAAGTAACCAGTAGAACAATAATATTTCCAGATGGAAGTAAGAAAACATTAGGCGTAATGTTGCCAGGTGAATATGAGTTTAGCACGGGCGCGGCGGAGATAATGGAAGTTATCGGCGGCTCAATGTGCGTACAGCTTCCAAGAAGCGACGAGTGGGTGACATTTACAGAGGGGCAAGCTTACAACGTGCCCGCAAACTCGAAATTCAAGCTCAAAATCAGTGAAGTAGCTGATTATTGTTGTAGTTTCGCAGAATAGCGGTTAGTCGCATTGCAAATCGGCTCAAATAGGCTGATTTGCGTATAGATCAAATTGCGCACCGACTTGTAGTGCCAACAATCCTCACCTTTTTTTCGATAACCTTGACGCACGCTTCAGCTACCGGATCAAAAGAGTGCCTGACACCCTTTATTTCAAACCATGTTCAAAATAGTGATTGATGGCAATGTTTTCTTTTCGGCTCTATACTCAAATAGCGGCGCATCGTTTGCGATTGTATCGGCACTGCCAGACGCAAAACAAAAAAAGTTATACATAAATTGTGTATCCGTTCCGACGGTTTTAGAGCTTGAGGATATTTTGTTTAGACCAAAAAATAGAGAGCTTTTGGAGCCGTTTTCTGGCGAGGACTTGAGCTGTTTTATCGACGATGTCGTGCTTATAAGCGAGAGAGTCAGACTTGGCTATCTTTGGAGACCGTTTTTGAAAGACGGCGGCGATGACAAAATATTGGAACTTGCATTTAACGGCAATGCAAGGTATATCATCACGCACAATACGAAAGATTTTGAGGGCGTCGAAGAACGGTTTGAAATCAAAATCGTAACGCCGAAACAATTTTTGAATTTAACAAAGGGGCTTAAGTCGTGAATGTAGCGCTTAGACTTCCAGACTCTCTGGGAAGCAAACTAAAAGAGTTTTCAAAAGCCGAGCAAATATCTATGAATCAATTTATAGCTACCGCCATAGCAGAGAAGATGTCCGCTATGGAGACAATTGATTATCTAGGCGAAAGAGCCAAAAAAGGGGATTATGAACATTTCAAAAATATGCTTTCAAAAGTACAGAGTAGAAAACCGTTAAAGGGTGACGAGGTTTAAAACTATTGATGTTTTGGAAAATAGAAACTGGTAAAATGGCAGCTGTTCCGATACCCAAACTACAAAACAAACTTGACCTCATATATCCAATAAGATATAATCTTGTTATGAAACATTGGAATATCAACTACTTTTTTAATATCAACGGCAACTCACCAGTAAAAGAGTGGATTGATGAGTTGTCCGATGAATCGAAAGCGGAGATTTTCAAAGTTTTTGAGCTTTTAAAAAAGTACGGTATAGAGCTTGGATTGCCTTTTGTCAAGTGCCTTGAGAGCAAAATCTATGAAGTCAGAACAAAAGACAAATCCGGCATTTATCGGGTTTTGTATTTTGCTCATACGGATAGAACTTTTGTACTGCTTCACGGTTTTAAGAAGAAAACACAGGCTACGCCTAGAAAAGAGATTGATATAGCCATAAAAAGAATGAAAGAGGTACAAAATGGATGATTTTCAAAAACACCTGCAAGAGTCCTTGAAGGACGAAGCGTTTAGAGCCGAGTATGAAGCCAAAGAGCTAAGATATAAGGTAATAGACATTTTGGTGGGGCTAAGAATCCAATACAAACTAACGCAAGCCGAACTAGCAAAAAAACTAGGGACGACGCAGACCGTAGTTAGCCGAATAGAAAACGGTAGTGTTAATGTCGGGATTGATTTTTTGCAAAAATTGGCGACTGCTTTTGGTAAGAAGGTGGAGATTAGGGTAGGGTAGTCTTGTTTGCTTGCTTCTTTGACGGTGGTGTATACGAAACCGCAACATCCAAATTTGCGTGCCAAAAAAATAAAAAAGGGAACGAACTATATTTTGAATTATGTTTTTTGTTGCCTGTCCCCATTTTCCCCTACTATCTTTTCTTTCTTATCATACATTAATAAGGTTCTTTTTGCAAGAATAAGAACAGTACTATGGATTAATTTACTTTTATAAAAATAAGGAAATATACACGATGAAGCTATTAAGTGTACAAATAGAAGGATTGTTTAATATATTTACCCATAATATTATTCTTAATCAGAAAGAACGAATTACAATAATTACAGCCCCGAATGGCTACGGTAAAACTATCGCATTAAAAACTATTTATAGTTTATTTAATAAAAAATTTACTTTTTTTAATAAATTAATTTTTAATTCAATTACTTATATATTTGACAATAAGCAATCAATAGAAATACATAAAAAGAATAAAGAAAATGAACAAAAAATAGAATTTGTTTTAAAAGAAAACAATAAACAAATAGATTCGTTTGAATACCCGTCTAAAAAAATAATGAATAATCTCAAAAGAACTATGCCTGCACATGCAATTGAAGAGTTTACTCCACCGTTTATACGAAGAATAGGAGCTTCTGAGTGGTTAAATGAGTTAACAAACGAAGTCTTGTCTATTGAAGATGTCTTGTATCAATTTAATGAGTATATTCCAGAGCATATAACTGAAAAGTTCAATGTTGATATTTCTCCAAAGTTTTCTGAAATTTTTGAAGCTATTGAAGTTTATTTTATCCAAGAACAGAGACTAGTTCTAAGAGAACCAATATCTGACCATAGAATACGCAGAGAAATTGTAATTACAGACACTATTGAAAAGTATTCACAAGAATTAAGCAAACTTATTAAGCAAAAAATTAGTGAATATGCTCAAATAACTCAATCATTAGATAGCAGTTTTCCTAAAAGATTATTTCAACAAAATAGTACTTCGGTTCAAGCTACAGATTTAAAAGATAAATTAAATGCGCTACAAGACAAAAGACAAAAAATTTCTAAGTATGGACTTTTAAAAGTTGATGATGACACATTTATGCTTTCTGATGAAAATATTGATGATAGTGAAACAAAAGTTTTATCTTTATATCTGGCTGACAATGAAGAAAAATTATCTGTTTTCGATTCCCTTGTTAATAAAATTGAATTATTTACACAGATATTAAATGAAAGAAGATTTAATTTTAAGTCTATAGAAATTGATAAAGAAAAAGGTTTTATTTTTAAAACATCAAACGATTCTAGTTTAAAACTTACCGATTTATCATCCGGAGAACAACATGAAGTAGTGTTGCTTTATGAGCTTTTATTTAAAGCCAAAGAAAACTCACTTGTGTTAATTGATGAGCCAGAAATATCATTGCATGTAGTATGGCAAAAGGCATTTTTGGACGACATACAAGAAATTATAAATCTTCAAAAAATTGATGTGGTAATAGCTACACATTCTCCACAAATTATCAACGATAGATGGGAGCTTACTGTAAATTTGGAGGCTTCTGTTGGAGCCAAATAGCCTTAGAGCAGAATCTAATAATCTTGATTCTAAGCTTGCAGAAATACGATTATCAATTAGTCATCATAGCAATAAGAACAAAGTTTTTATTTTGCTTGAGGGAACTACAGATATAAAACTATTTAGAAAGTTTTTTGCAAAAGACTTTACAGATACCACAGGATTAATTGGCAAAGAAAAAGTTATAGAAGCTTTAGAAAAATTAATTTCCGAAGGATATTCTAAAATCATAGGAATCAAAGATGCAGACTTTGACCATCTCTTAAGTATTCAGCCTCCAAATAATCTTTTTATTACAGATTTCCACGATGTGGAAATTCAAATGATTGAATCTTCTGCATTGGATTCTCTTATTTCAGAATACGGAAACGGTAGCATAGAATCTCTTAAAATTAAAGAAAGCATTTACCGGATTGCTTTTATGATAGGGTGTGCGAGATATTTTGATGAAAAGAAAAAACATAATGGACAAGCAAGAGATTTAGCTTTTGATGGTTTGAAATTTAACAATTTTATACAATCCGATAGTCAACAATTAGTCTTTGATGAGGAAAGGTTTTTAGTAGAACTTATTACCGAGTCTCAAAAAAGAAAACAGTCTTTACAATTAACAAAACAAGAGTTAAAAAGCGAGATAGAATCTATAAAATCAGAATCACATGATGATCGACAGATGTGCTCAGGGCATGATTTAACAAAGTTACTCGGATTACTTTTTTTAAAGAATCCAAATAGCGATGAAATAGAAAAAGCTTTAAGATTATCATATCAATTGGAAAATTTTAGAAATACAAATTTATATAGCCTTTTATATAAATGGGCAGAGGCGAATGAAACTCAATTGTTTTGCTAGAAAAAAAGGAACAGGCTAGAATGGTGCTTACTTAAGCTTTTTTATTCGTCTGCGTCGAGCCTCGCTGAAGCGTTAATTTAAAAAGCCGTGCACAGCCTGACAAGCTCGCCGTAAACGTAAAACAAGCCAATGAACTGTTATTGTAAAATTTAGTTCAAATCTTCAATGTAATTTACGGAATTCTGCTTAAGTAAGCACTATTCGGAACAGGCTACTTTTTAAAAATAGCTTAAAATCAGCACCCATGAATAATCAAATCCATTGCCACAAAAATTTCGACTCTCCAGAGTAGGTATGTCTCTACCGCTACCAACCGCCCGTCTCACATAATGCAGATTCTCTTGAAAACGCTATTTCACATCATAAATTATTGCGTCTTTTTTAAAACCTATTCGTGTATAATCTCTTAATGAGCAAAATTGATAACTTAAAAGAAACTAAATCGGATTTGAAAGAAGTTTTCAAGGCATTGTTGTATTTCATTATTGGAATACTGACCGCCGTAGCAACTATAGCCTATAAAGTACTAATTCACGAAATTGAAGCCTACATGATTATAGTCGCAGGCTTGGGTTTGATTGTTGTATTTTTAGTCGGTATCTATACTCTAAACCTTTGGCACAAAATGCAAAAAATAAACGAGGAGATGGAAAATGCTTGATATAAATACAATTGCTGGATTTACAATAATTTTGATTGGCGGCGCCTTTATTGTTTGGTTTGCAAATCAATTAACAAAAAGCTCTCGCAAAGCATAATTAATCTATGAGCAACGAGGGTTCAGACCCCCTTTAGTAAACCTTTCTTATATAAAGACCCATAAAATATAGGGGTCAGTTGCCACCTTAAATCCCCATTAAAAAACCCAAAAAAAAACCCAACAATTTTCCATTACTTCCTCAAAATCCACAATCTAAGCACAAACCCCCATTTCCCTATTAACCCCGCACTGCTTTTTATAAAAAACAGCGTCATAAGCGCAATTATTAACATGTCACACCCTATCACATTATACCATTCAATTTAAAAGAGTAACATAAAGTAACAGGCGGTGGAGGGAATAAGATTTTTTAGAGAATTGTCTTGACAAAGCGGGGTGGTATCATTATGCTTTAAATAATGAAAATAAAGACTATTAATGTTCCTAAAACAACTTTTTAAAGCCGCTTCCTTACTTGTTTTTATACTTTTCTTGTGCGCACCTTTAAAATCAGAGGAGGCAAATAAAACTATCATACGATTTGGCGTGTTTGCATATCTCGGGGTAGAAGAGACAAAAAAACAGTACCAACCAATAGCGGACTATCTAAATAACTCATTAAAAAACGAAGTTGTAATTTTAGAAGTGCTACCTCAAGAAGAGATAGATAAAAGAATTAAAGAAAAAACACTTGATATTGCAACTACAAATCCAACGCACTATCTTGTAGCCAGAAAGGAGTTTCCGCTTACTGGCATCATAGCAACCCTAGTAGAATCAGAGGATGGCAAGCCACTAAGACGTTTAGCCGGTGTTATAGTGGTCAAGGCTGACAATAAAAAGATAAATAAACTTGAAGATATAAAAAATAAAACTATAGCAGCCATAGGAAAAACAAACTTAGGCGGATATAGAGCTCAAGCGTATGAACTCAAGCTCGCCGGCGTAGATTTGGAGCAAGAAAGTAAGTTATTAAGAGTTTCAACGCATCAAAAAGCTATTAAAAGTGTAATTGATGGAAAATCAGATGTTGGATTTGCTAGAAGCGGCATAATTGAAAAAATGATAAAAAATAATGAAATAAATCTCTCCCAAATTAAACTCATAAATAAAAAAATAGACCCACATTTTAAGCTTTTATCTTCTACAAATCTATACCCAGAATGGCCGGTTTTTGCACTGCCGCATGTAAAAGATAGCACGGTTAGACATCTAGCTACCGCCTTATTTGCACTAGACCCAAACAGCGAAACAGCTAAAAAAGCGGGGATATACGGCTTTACAATAGCAGCAGACTACCTTCCCGTAGAAGATTTAACAAGAACTTTGAGACTTCCGCCTTTTGATAAAGCGCCAGAATTTACCTTCAACGATATATGGATGAAATATAAAGTATTGATTATCTCTCTAGCAGTGGCGTTAAGCATAATAATAGTTCTATCTTTGACCCTTACATGGCTACTAAATAAAAACAAAAAAGAGAAACGGTTTAAAGAGTTGCTTTTATCATCGCTTGGCGATGGCGTGTATGGCGTAGACACAAACGGAATATGTACATTTATAAACGATGCAGCGCTTAGTATGCTAGGATTTAAAAAAGAAGAGGTAATAGGAAAAAATCAACACATACTTTTTCATCACCATTATGAGAACAACAACCCCTACGATGAGCGTGATTGTCCGATTCATAAAACCACACAAGATGGACTTAAAAGAGATGTTGAAGAGGTTTTTATAAGAAAAAACGGAGATTTTTTTAATGTTCATTTGAAAATTAACGCTATACAGCTATCCCAAAATGTTGTAGCAGGGGTCGTAGTAGCCTTTCAAGATATTACAGAGCGAAAAAAATTAGAATCAGAAATACAAAAAATAAATGAAAACTTACATCTTATGGTCACAGAGGAAACTCGCAAGAGAGTTGAAAAAGAAAAAATGCTTATACAACAATCAAAAATGGCGATGATGGGTGAAATGATAGGAGCAATCGCACATCAATGGCGTCAACCATTAAATGCACTTGCAATCTATATACAAGATGTGCGGATGGCATACGACTACAACGAGCTAACGCAAGAGTATATAGATGAGTTTCAAACATCAAGTATGTCAATCGTGCAGAAGATGTCTAAAACTATTGATGACTTTAGGAACTTTTTTAGGCCAATAAAAGAAAAAACAAAATTTTCACTAAAAGTAGCCATAGATGGAACACTAAGCATAATGGGTCCGCAACTAAAAAATCACAATATAAATGTCAATCTTGCTTTAAATGAAGAGCAACAAACGTATGGATTCCAAAATGAATTAGAGCAAACCATACTTATTATTTTATCAAATGCGCAAGATGCGCTATTGGAAAACAACATCAAAAATCCAATGATAAATATATCTATAGTAAAAGAAGAGAAGAAAGCAATCATAAAAATACAAGACAATGGCGGCGGTGTGCCTCTTGAAATAATAGATAGAATTTTTGAGCCGTATTTTACAACAAAAGAGCAAGGAAAAGGCACTGGTATTGGTTTGTATATGGCAAAAGAGATAATTGAAAGACAAATGGGTGGCAAAATTAGCATAGAAAATGTAGACGATGGAGCGCTTTTGTCAATAGAGTTAGATAGCATTTGAGCCTTACGCAAGCAAAGCGCATAAAAACCTCGTTTTCTCATGCTCTTTAAGCTTAGTGCGTAAGTTATTCGGCGACTCTAATGTCAAATCCCTCTTTTGCCAATGACTGTGAGAGCCGTTAGCCATACGATTTTCATCTCAAGCCAAAAACTCCAATATTTGATATAGTAGAGGTCGTACATCAGTTTTTGCTTTGCGTCTTCCGTATTTTCACCGTATGGATACATCACTTGCGCAAGACCCGTTATGCCCGGTCTCACAAGGTGTCGTTCGGTATAGTATGGCATTCGTTTTTCAAATTCGTTTGTCCATATTCTGCGCTCCGGTCTCGGACCTATGAGGTGCATTTCACCCTTTAAGATATTAATCATCTGCGGTAACTCGTCAAATCGCGTTTTTCTCATAGTTGCGCCCCATGGAAACACTCTTGGATCGCCTTGTTTTGCAAATTGCGCTCCGTCTTTTTCGGCGTCTATTCTCATGCTGCGAAATTTGATACAGACAAACTCTTTGTTTTTGTATCCGACTCTCTCTTGCCTATACAAAACGTCTCCGAGAGATTGTCTTTTTATTTTCAAAACGCACAGTAGCAACACCGGCCAGCCAAAGAAAAACAGCCAAAACAGCCCAAAAAAGTCAATCATCCTCTTTTGAACATATTGGCGCTTGGTAAATGGTCCGATATTTTCCAAAAAGCTTAAATCCCCAGAGTCGTCTGGTATATAGCACTTTTTGAGATATTTTTCCAAAAAGCTCTCAACGCCGAGAACGCGAAATTTACGTTTCATATCGTGAAACTGCAACTTAGTCAAGTATCTTACAATAAGGTCGTCCACCTTATCCAGAGTGTTTAAAACCAAAAGTGCGACATCGTTTGTTTTGATATGATTGTCTATCTCAAAAATAACATCCAAAGGATCTTTTCCGCAATACTTAACGCACAATATGTCGCTAAATACAGCACTTAACTCCTTGCGCTCTAAGTCTGAAAATTGATGCTTGAGTCCTAGTACGATTATATGCCTAGGTTTTTTGCGAGACCGTAGCGTCATAAAAATTTCCTTTTTTTAAGCCAAAAGTAGATAAATCCTCCGGTGGCCAACGTAAGAGCCAATACGATATGATAGCCGTGAGTCATTTTAAGTTCCGGCATATTTTCAAAATTCATGCTAAAGATAGATGTAAAAAAGGTAAGCGGGATAAAAATCATTGATATTCCCGCTAGCTTTTGCATCGCCTCATTTGCTTTATTGTCGGTCAAGCCTAGCTGAAGGTTTAACAAACTGACCGTTTTGTCTTGCAAGCTTTTGCATTCGGCGACAAGGCTCTGCTTATGCTCTTTTAGATCTAAAAACTCAAATCTAAACTTCTTTTTGACGGAGGTCGTAATGCTTGTAAAAAATCTGCTGAGTGCGACTGATTCGTTTACAAAGATATGTGACAATCTATTAAGAGAGCGTCTAGCGTAATAGAGATTTTTTAGTGTTTTTTGTCTCTCTACACTCTCCGACAAAATACTCTCTTCGAGATTTTCCAATATGGAGTTGGCTCCATCGAGCGTCTGTATCTGCTGGTCGGTCAAAATATCCAAAAATGTATACAGCTCAAAATATATATTTGTTTTTTTACCACGCATTCGCTTGTCAAACTTCATCTCAATATCAAAAGCGGTCATCTCGTCTTTGCACACAATTGCAAGCTTATTGCCAAGGTTGATAAGAGCCACATTCTCCTCATAAAAATCCATAAACTCCTCTTTTTCGAGTTTTAGATATTTTAGAATTAGCACCGTTCCCTCGCTAAAATCTTCAAAAGATGGGGTCTGCTCAAAAGATGCTATATCTTCAAAAAACGGCTCCGGTAACTCCTCGGCTTTTAGCCAATTGACAAGGAGCGGTTTGTTGAGAGTAGATACGATGACTTGGTGCGCCTCTTCGCTAATAATATTTTCGTCAAGTTTGACAAGCAAGCCATTGCGCTCTTCATAAATAATCAAGCTACTCCTTTTTACCTTATGTATTCAACTCTATTTCTACCATTCCTCTTTGCGGCATATAGCGCCTCGTCTGCTCTTTTGATAAAAGACTCCATAGTGTCGCCCTCTTTGAATGTCGAAACGCCAAAACTACTGGTTACCGTCGCTGGTTGCACAAAATCACACTCTGCAAGCGACGCCCTAAAGGTCTCCGCCCTCTCTATCGCCACATCTAGGTTTGCGCCCACAAGTAGCAACATAAACTCCTCTCCGCCCCATCTGCCAAAAATATCATTATTTCTGATTTTTGACTTAATAATATCAACCACTTTGATTAACACGTCATCTCCGACTTGATGTCCGTAGGTGTCGTTAATCTTTTTGAAATAGTCTACATCTATTGCAACAAGCGAGAGTGCTCTTTTGGTTTTTATAGATCTTGCAATCTCCGTTTCCATCAGATGACCAATCTTCATTCTGTTGTATATTTGAGTCAAAGGGTCGGTCGCCGCCAAAAGCTCTAGCGTTTTGCTTCTTTTTTCAATATTAGTAATATCTGTAAACGAAACTAGGTAATAATCGTCTTGATTGAACTTTTCAAGCTTCAAAAGAAAGCTTCTCGGCTCTTCTTCCGCCTTGCCCTGTTTTTGCATTAGAGCTTTAAAATCGCCGTCAGGTTGAGATTTTAGCGTCTCAAACCACGGCTTGCTTTTTTGCTTTGAGATGTAGCCCTCTTTTTTAATAAACAAATCTGCCACACTCTTATATTTGTCGTTAAAATCTAGCACGCCGTCAATGCCGTAAAACTCTAAAAAGCTTCTATTTGCCTCTATTATGCTATTTCCGTCGTTTGTTATGATTAGCATAGAGTCTTGCATATTCAAGATGGCTTGTAAATACTCTTGCTGAAGTTTTGCTGCGTCTTCAAGGTTTTTTTGTTCGGTCGTATCTCTTGATATGCCGATAAGACCGACTATTTTACCCTCGGCGTCCCTAAGCGGAGCTTTTTTTACGCTCAAATAAACATTTTCTTTATCAGCGTATTTTGTCCAGTAACTATAAATAACTGTTTTACCGCTTTCTATAACGCCTCCATCTGTACTCCTAAACATAGCGGAGCATTTTTCGTCAAATAGTTCAAAATCAGTTTTACCGATTATTTGCAATTTTTGCAAGCCGACAAACTCGGCAAACGCCTTATTGCAACCAATGTATCTATACTCAAAGTCTTTATAAAAGATAAAATCATCGGTAGCGTCCATAAACTCGTTTAAGAGTCTAACGTTTCTCTCAGACTCCTCTGTTTTTGCGGCGAGGCTTTTCGATAGCTTCCGAAGCTCATGCTCTTTTTCTCTAACTATCTGAGACCATTTATTGTATATAACATCCATTATCTCTTCTCTGGTGATAATGCCCATAAGTTCGCCGGTTGATTCGACGACTATAATTCTTTTGAATCTCTTTTTACTCATAAGCTCTAACGCCTCTTTGACCGTGGTGGATTCGCTTACCGCCACAAGAGGCGAACACATAAACTCTTGCGCCTCCCTTGTCATATCGACTTTGCTTATTATCAGTTTGACAATATCTCGCTTGGTAATTATTCCTATCGGAATACGCAACTCATCGACCACTATAACCGCTTCCGTAGGAGTTGAGTTTACCCTATGAAATACGGCACTTAAGGAGTCTGTCGGTTTTACTGTTCTTGCTTTAGTTTTGCATATAATATGACCGAGTTTCATATCGTTTGCCACAAATTCGGTATCAATTGAGGATATAATATTTGACATTGACACAACGCCCAAAAGCTCATCTTCTTCGCCAACCACGCAAAGATAAGAGACGTCCTCTCTAATCAAAAAAGAGGCTTCTAACGCATTTACACTCTTGTTGACTTTTTTTACAATTTTATAATTTACCGATTCTATCAAATCGGTAAAGCTAACGCTGTTTAATAGAAAGCTTGTAATATCGCTAACGGTGATAATTCCATACTCTTTGATGTTGTCATCAACAATAAGCACATTTCGGAGATTGCTTTGTATCATTAGCTCCGCAGCCCTCATAATACTATCTTTGCGACTAACCGACGTTATATGCTTTGTGGCAATCTCCAAAACACTCTTAAATTCCATACTCTTGTACGCCCTATAGTGATGTTGCATAGGCAAATGTGGCTTGACGCCAAATTAAGCCGAGATTATAGCACTATTTCTTTTTAGTATTTATAATTTTGCTATAATTTGATACTACTTTAAAAGCGGCGGTAAATGAATTTTTGCAAAATGGCGGTAATTACCGGTTCAATCGGGTGCGGCAAAAGTAGCGTTTGCAAAATTTTGCTAGGCAAAGGCTACGAAATTATAGACGCAGACGCTATCGCTAAGACGCTTTTAAAAGAGCTTTTTTTGGAGATTATAGAGGCGTTTGGTGCGGGGTTTGACGCTGGCGGCGAAGTGGACGCAAAAAAGCTTGGAAAGCTAGTTTTTAGCGATGCGCTTGCAAAGGCGAAGCTGGAAGCTATCATGCATCCAAAGATAAGAGAGAGAATATACGGTGAAATATCTCGTTTGTGCGAGATGGAGAAGCTTTTTTTTGTCGATATTCCGCTTTTTTTTGAGAGCAAAAACTACTCAAAACTCTCGCCGGTAGCGGTGGTGTATGTGCCAAGAGAGATTCAGCTATCTCGCATAATCGCTAGAGACAAACAGGGCGAGGCGGACGCATTAAGTAGAATAAACTCTCAAATAGATATAGAAAAAAAACGCACGAAAGCTGATTTTGTGATAGACAACTCCGGCGAAGAAGCGGTGCTTGAAGAAGCGGTTGGAAAATTTTTAGAAGAGGTAGAAAAGTGGTTTTGCAAAAATACTGCGCAAGCGGAAACGATTTTTTAATATTTCACACATTCAAAAAAGAGGACAAAAGCGCTCTTGCAAAACAGATGTGCGATAGACACTACGGCTTTGGAGCGGACGGACTTATCGCGCTTTTGCCGCATCCTGAGCTTGATTTTGAGTGGCTTTTTTACAACTCTGATGGCAGTGAGGCATCTATGTGCGGCAACGGCTCAAGGGCGGCGGCTCTATATGCGTTTGACAACCATTTGGCGTCCGCTATACAGAGCTTTTTGACTGGAGCCGGAGTGATCAAAGCAGAGGTCGGTGCAGACAATATGGTAGAGACCGAACTTACGCCTCCAAAGACTATTTTGGAAAAGTTTTGCGAAAACGGATTTGAGTGGAGTCTTATCGACACTGGAGTACCTCATCTTGTCGCAAAATGCGAAAAAGGTTTTTTTGATAAAGAGATGGCGGCTCTTATGAGAAAAAAGTACAACGCCAACGTAAATTTTTATCATTTTGACGATGAAATTGTCTGGGTTCGGACGTTTGAGCGCGGAGTGGAAGATGAGACTCTTGCGTGCGGCACAGGGATGGCGGCTTGCACATATGACCTAAAGACAAAAGAGGATATAACAAAAACTTTTTTGATAAGACCAAAAAGCGGAGAAACCATCACGATTAAGATAACAGGCGAGCAAATCCTATTCAAGGGCGAAGTTAAAAGGGTTGGGAGCTGTTTGGTTTAAAACTTGACTTTTTGGTACAATTACATTCCTGATTTGCTGTTGCAACATTAGTCTACACAACTCACATATGCAGTTCTTTTCTTTGTAAAAGTTCTCTTACGCCGCCGTATTTATGCGGATTCTTTCGGCGTTACAGCGTTTATTTATGCTCAAAACAGTTTTTACTTGAGTTGTTAAAATCTTTAAACGCGCAATTTTTAACATTTAAGGAGGAGTTTATGTCGCCAAAATTTCTTACGATATATATCTCGCTTTTATTTTCAGCATGCCTTTTTGCAGGCACCAAGGAGCAAAATGAGCTCTATTGGAACAAAGCCTTGCAAGAAAGCGTGGATAGAAAACAGACATTTGTAAACCTACTGCTTCCGCTTATAGAAGAGCAAAATCAAAAAATAGTAAACAATAGAGAGTTTGTAAAAAACTTTTTTGAAAAGTATCCAAACACCAATGTCGGCGTCAAAATACCAGCTTCCGACTACGCTAGACTTTTTACTCTAGCCGCAACGTATAAAATCGGAGATATTTTTGATAAAAAAGAGTATTTTGAAAAGATAGACACTATTCCGGCGTCGCTTGTGTTGTCGCAAGCGGCCCTTGAGAGCGGTTGGGGTAGTAGCAGAATTTCGCTAAACTCAAACAATCTTTTTGGTCAAAAAGCGTTTGGCGCAAAAAAATATCTAAAAGCCAATGACTCCTCAAACGTCAAATATGCGACGTTTGACACGCTAGGCGAAGCGGTAAGCTCATACATGACAAACCTAAACTCGCATGAAGCGTATAAAGAGTTTAGAAAGAAAAGAGCCGATACAAGAGGGAAAAACACAGAGTTTACCGGACTCAAAGCCGCAAAGACGCTAAAACATTACTCCGAGGTTGGCAACTACACCGCCATGCTCTCTCAAATGATAAAATCATACTTTGGCGGATACGACGAAGTCAAGGATATTATTGTTTCAAGCGCAAACAGGGCTTTATATATGAGGCGAGAGAGTTTTAATTAAGTAACTCCAAAGTAAACCCCATTTAAACTATTTTAGATTTTGAAATATTTTCTTGTCCAGTTTGTGATGGTGGATAGGGTTTATAGTGTATAAGTATCATTAGCGGTTATTTAAGCGTCGCAACAAAAACGGCGATTTGTTCTTTGTCAGCGTCGTTTAGCGTGGCAAAATCAGCTCTTAGCTGCACACCCTCGCCAAATATCCCCTCTTTGTGCGCTTTGATTTTCACAAGTGCTTCTTCTTTGTTTAGACCCATTATCTTTGCGTATCCGCCGCTTCCCTCGCCTTTTACGCCGTGGCACATCGCACATTTGGCACCGTATAGGGCTTGCGAGCGTTCGACGCTTTTTGCCGCCTCTGAGGCTTTTGGCTCCATATAGGCAAACACAACCTTATCTACGAATACAACAAAAGGCAAAAATAGCAAAATAGCGATTATTAGTTTGTAATGTCTTTTTATCACTTATTTTTCGTAACCCCCAAGCAAACCCCATCCACCATAAAAAGCTCAGGGCTTGTGTCAAACTTTTCAAGTAGCATATTATAAGGAGTCTTAAATTTCAAAGCCTTTAGTTTCTTTTGATGATTATAATAAAGCAAATAACTCATCAAGTGTTTTTCAGCTCTTCTATAGTTTTATAGTAATTGTTTTAGTTGTAGCGTTTTTAAAGGATGTTTAAACTTAGGTAGCCTATGTTCAATACTGCTCTCTTTGCAAACTATATCAAACGGATGAGTTTTGTCTTTTGGTTTAAGGTGTTCGCTTAAGAGTTCATATATAAACCGGGCTCCATTGTCCGTAAGTATCTTTGTAATCTTCTAGAAGCAATGTCTATCGCACTTTAAAAGCCTTTTTATTTTAATAGCCAACAAAAATCAACCCCTTGTAAACGCCCCAACTAAGAACTCCGGCAAAAAAACCAGCCAAAATATCATCTAGCATCACGCCGTAACCGCCGTTTAGTTTGCGTTCCGCTACGCCGATGATTGAGGGTTTTTTGATGTCTAGGTATCTGAAAAATACAAACACCAAAGCGGCTTGGAGCCATAGGTTGCTCATCGTGGCGGTCATTGATAGGGCTACAAAAGTTCCCGCTACTTCGTCCATTACGATACGGCAGTCGTCGTGCTCGCCACCCTCGGCTTCATATTTGTTTATCTCTTTGATAGATATGACGGTCAAAAGAGCCGCCGTCAAAAATAGGGTCGTAGCGCCAAGAAAATGCAGTATCAAAAATCCAAACGGCAAAGCGGCAAGCGTCCCCATCGTACCCGGCGCATACTTAGATAATCCCGCTCCAAAAAAAGATAAAAATATGAGTCTTCTATTCACCTAATAGCTCCTTGCGGCGTAGCCGTTCGTCGCTTGTTGTTGGGCTTTTAGCCCAAACCCCTAAAGCTACGCCTGGCGGCGAGAGTTTTTTCATTTTGTGCGCTCCTTGCGGCGTAGCCGTTCGTCGCTTGTTGTTGGGCTTTTAGCCCAAACCCCTAAAGCTACGCCTGGCGGCGAGAGTTTTTTCATTTTGTGTGCTCCAATTATGTTAAGGATGTTGTTTGGTATAGGGACATTAGCTCGTTGTAGAACTCTCTCTCGGAGTGCTCTTCGATAAGTCCGCTGTTTGTTGTGAGGTCGTTGTATAGTTTGCCTAGGTTTTTGAAGCGGTTTGGGAATAGTTTTGATAGATAAATAGCCGATATGTCTTTTCTCATTAGTATTGCGGGCGGCAGTAGTCCGGTTTTTAGGAGTTGCTGTAGCGACTCGGCGTTGAAGTTGATGTGGTGGTGCATACCGTGCGGGCATGAGCGACCGGTGACAAGCGTTTTGCAGACGTTGCAGTAGACAAAATAGCTTGAAAACTCTATCTTCAAATCCACTCCGACAAAGGTGTCAAAGATGCTCTTTATCTCATGGCTCTCATAAAACATACCAAGTCCCGCGTGGTTTGCCCCTATTACGAAGCTATCGCAACCAAAGTTTTGAATAGCTATCGCGTCTAGCAAAAGCTCGTTTGTTCCCGCAAAGAGATAGGTGTTTTCAAGCGGAACTACAACGACTCTATCAGAGGGCAGATAGGTATTGATGAGGCATTCAAGTGCTTCGTGCCGCAAGCTATAAGGAAACTCGTCCGTATAGTATGGTTTTGACAAAAATATAACAACTAAGTCATTTTTTTCAAGCGTCAAGCGAATCAGCCTCTCATGCGCGCGGTTAAGCGGTCTAGCCGCCATTACAAGCCCCGCGATGTATTTTGCGTCTATGCGTTTTTTTGCTTCTTCGATTTTGATTTTAGCTTTTTTGACATCCTCAAAATCCACTTCGTACTCGCCGCTAACGGCGTATTTGCCAAGCCTTGAGAGCGTGTTTACGACGCCTGGGTGAGATAGGTCTCTTGTGCCGTAAATCTTCTCTATTCTAGCGATTTCGTCTATCTCAAACACTTCGTCAACGGTTAGTCGACCTACAATCTTATGGTTTTCTACAAGGTTGACGGTTTCGCCTTGACTTAACCCCTCCAGCGTCTCTTTGTTTCTCTTTCCGCTTGGAGCTAGAAGAAATGAACAGGGAAAGCTTTTGCCCTTATACATGGAGCTTTCATCCACCTCTTTTGCTATGCGACTTCCCATGAGAGAGTCTATGGGCGCAAGTATCCCCTCTTTTACCAAAGACAACGACGCAACCGCTTCTTTGTCGATAAATAAAGACTTATTTCTTTTTATAGACGCCATGTTTTTTTCTTTTCTCCCAGAGAGATTTTCTTGAAATGCCTAGTTTTTTAGAAAGCTCGACATCGGGATATTTATCTTGAAAATTAATAACAATATTTTTTACATACTCTTCTATCGTCAATATTTCGCCGCCGCCGACAAATCCCTCGTCATTTTCTAATTCAACGACGCGCATAGCCACCTCTTCTATCTCCTCCGTAGAGGAAAATACAACGTTTTTTGAGCTTATGACATCCAAAAATAGCTTCTTATCGCTCTTTTTTAGGGACTCAAAATTAGCAGCGTAAAGAATAGATTTATTATCGTGCTCTAAAAAAGTTTTATCGTCAAACTCTTTTTGCAAAGAGATAAATTCGAGCCTCATCCCTTTTGCCGCCGCTAATTTAAAGGCGTATGCGTCCATTTTTTTTTGTGAAGTAGAGAATACGCCAAGAGGTAATTCTGTTTTTTTGCCAACGTCGGGAAGGCTTGAGACGGCAAAAGAGCTTGCTATGTATTTTTTGAGAGAGTTGTTTTCTTTTATGAGTCTCTCAAACTCTAAGTAGTGATTTATTTTTTTTATCAACTCTTCAATCATAAACGGTTTTAAAATATAGTCTTTGGCTCCCGTTTTGAGCGGAATAGAGACCGTGTCGTTGTTGATGTAGCTCACCATTAAGATTATGATTGATTTTTTGTATCTCTCAATAATCGGCATAAAATTTTGTCCGCCCATAGACGTGGAGAGCAGTATGGCATCAAAAAACTCGTCTTTAATAGCGTCTTTAGCACCGGCAGCCAATTCGCAAACAAAACCGTGTTCTGAGAGCTTGTTGGCTATACTTTGAGCCAGATACACTTCATTTTCTACGATAAGTACTTTCAAATATCCATCCAATCAAAAAATTTAAGGCTTGCGACGCTCATAACAACAACGCCCTCTCCTCTTCCTACAAATCCCATTTTTTCGGATGTTGTCGCTTTTACGCATATTTTATAAAGCGGAAGCTCCATTATGTCCGCCAAGCTTCTCTGAATTTCACTTTTTGTGTTAAAAAGCTTCGGCTTTTCGGCGACTACGGTCATGTCTATGTTTGAAATATCATATCCTACGGTGCGAACCATATCTACGACTACTTTTAGCAGTTTTGCGGAGTTTACGCCTTTATATTTTGGGTTTGTATCGGGAAAAAACTCCCCTATATCGCCAAGTCCGGCGGCGCCCAAAAGAGCGTCTATCACGGAATGAATTAGCACATCTCCATCGGAGTGCGCTTTAAAGCCGTATTCGTCTGTTATTTTCACACCGCCTAGCACGCAAGAGCCGCCGTCAAGAAAAGCGTGCGTGTCAAAGCCTATACCGCAAAACGTATCTTTTGCGGGCGGCTTAAGGCAGAAAAGTGCCGCCAAATCCTCTTTTGCCGTCAGTTTTATCTGTTTTTTGGAGCCCTCCACAAAGCCTACAGAAAATCCGGCACTTTTCATGGCTCCCGAATCATCGGTAAAAACAGCACTTTTTGAGAGCGCCTCTGCGAGTAAATCTTTTTTTGAGATTTGCGGGGTTTGGATTAGTTTGACGTTGTTTCTATCTATGTATAGACCGTCTAGGGTTGTTGTATCTGGTACGCTGGTGAGGGGAGCTACACAGTCAAACTTATCTTTTGCGCCAAGAACTCTTTTTGCACATTCGGCGTCAACGCAACATCTAGCGGCGTCTGCGGTCATTACAAACTCGCTTGTTGCGAGAGTGAGAGCGTTTTTGAGGGAGTCTTGCCTCTCTTTGCCGCCGGAAACAAAGATGTAGTCCGCATAGTTTTGCATATATCCAAGCTCTGCTTCGTCACCGACGACTATAATCTCTTTAAAGTCGGCAATTTTTTCAAACTGTTTTGCCACAAACAGCCATAACGGCTTGTCGCCGACCCTTAGCCACTGCTTTTTTGTCGCTAGCCCAAAACGGCTAGAACTTCCCGCCGCCAAAAGGATTAGAGATATTTCGGACAATTTCAGCCTTTTTTTGGTTTTTTGTGTTATATTTTTTTTAAGATTATACTTTAACTACACTGTATAAATTCGTAACACTAGGAGAAGCTATGCTGAGAAGCGAATGGGTAAAGACAAGAACAAACGACACAACAAGAACACAAATGTACTATGCGAAAAAAGGGATTATCACGGAGGAGATGCGCTACGTCGCCAATATAGAAGAGCTTGACGCGGAGTTTGTAAGAAGCGAAATAGCCAGAGGGCGCATGATAATACCGGCAAACATCAACCACTTAAGCCTACAACCAATGGCGATAGGCATAGCCTCCAAATGCAAAATAAACGCAAATATAGGCGCAAGCTCTCTATCAAGTTGTGCCGAAGAGGAGCTTGCAAAGCTCAATATCTGCCTAAAACACGGAGCCGACACGGTAATGGATCTCTCCACCGGCGGCAATCTCGACGAAATCAGAGAGACGCTAATCCAAAACTCAAGCGTACCGATAGGCACAGTGCCGATGTATCAAATCATCTACGAGTGCGGCAACGACATAGAAAACCTAAATATTGAGACGATGCTTAGCGTGCTTGAAAGGCAAGCAAAGCAGGGTGTGAGCTACTTTACAATACACGCCGGATTTTTGCTTAAGTTTATGCCGGAGGTCGCAAAAAGAAAGATGGGGATAGTCTCAAGGGGCGGCTCTCTAATCGCGGCGTGGATGATAAAAAACCACAAAGAGAATCCGTTTTTTGATGCGTTTGATGCGATACTAGACATTTGCGCTAGACACGATGTGTCGCTATCTCTTGGCGACTCATTGCGTCCGGGGTGTATAGCGGACGCAAGCGATGCGGCTCAACTTGGCGAACTAAAAGTACTTGGCGACCTAACTCTTAGGGCGTGGGAAAAAGACGTGCAGGTGATGATAGAGGGGCCCGGACACGTGCCGCTAAACCAAATAGAGCGAAATATGAAGATAGAAAGAGAGTATTGCCACGACGCTCCTTTTTATATTTTGGGACCCCTCGTCACCGATATAGCCGCCGGATACGACCATATAGCCTCAGCCATAGGTGCGGCTGTCGGCGGTTGGCACGGCGCTAGTATGCTCTGCTATGTCACGCCAAAAGAGCATTTGGGATTGCCAAATATGGCGGACGTGCGAGAGGGCATCATAGCCTACAAAATAGCCGCTCACGCCGCCGACATCGCAAGAGGACGCAAAAACGCAAGGGTGCGAGACAACGCCATGAGCGACGCTAGATACGCCTTTGATTGGAACAAACAGTTTGAGCTGGCTCTTGACCCCGAACGCGCAAAAGAGTACCACGACGAGACGCTTCCAGCTGAGGGATTTAAAGACGCTGAGTTTTGCTCCATGTGCGGACCGAAGTTTTGCGCCTACAAAGTGACGCAAGATGCGTTTAAGGCGCTTTAGGGTTGCTTTTAAAAAGCTACCGGCTTTGCCGGGGAGAAATAGCGACCTTTGCATTTTTTGGGCGCATAAGGTCGTTATCTGCTCTTTGAGAGTTCAACCAAACCTCTCACCGTAGCGGCTATGCTCTCTCTCATAAAAGGTTCCAGCTCTTTTTTGATTCCTTCGCTCTCAAAGATTGGTTTAACCCATTTTTGCTCGTCGTATTTGTAGTTTTTTGTGACCGTTACGGCGCCTCTTCTCGCTTTGATGTTTATATCCATCGTTAAGCGCATATTTTTTCCGGTTAGGTCGCTTTTTGTGTAGTCAACATTTAGTTTTGTTATTGCAAAAGTGTAGATAAAATCCGCATTTTCAGGTTTTGAGACAAAGGTAAAACCGGCGGCTCTCATCTCTTTTTGAAGCGCCGAGCCCACCCACGACGGAATATTTTGGCTCGTGGCAACTGCGCTAAGCTCGTTTCCGTCTCTTATAACACCGATAGTTTTTGTATCTACCCTATCGTCTCTTATACCCTCAAAATATGCTTTTACATATGCTTTTTCGCCCATATAAACAGAGACAGGCTCGCCAAATTCAATATTTGAAGACTTAAAAGAGCATCCGCCCATAATAAGAGCCGCCGCAACGAGCGGCAAAAAACGCATTATCATATATCTTTTCCTTTGCTAGTTTGTACTTATTTTTGAGAGTTTACATCAATCAAGCTTATAATACTCCAAGAAAACTATACAGCTTTTTCTAAATCTTTATGATTGTAGATTTTAGCTAAATTGTGGTTTTGGATTGGTTAAGTGGTGGGGTTTTTCAGAGGTGTCCATAATTTATTCTCATATTTTGGGCAAAGCCCAAAATGAGGTCTTCAGCGTAAGGACTCACGCAACTGTCGCTTTTTCAAAATACAGTGTTTTTATCTGCTGCGAATGCAGCTAGCTTTAGCGGCTTAGCGCCAGCGTAGCCAAGACGGGCTTTTGCTCGTCTTGGCGTACTATTAATGTCTTTCGCGGGCACGGCTTACTTTGGGCGCTATTGGCTCTTTATCTTTGATAAACTCCCTTAGCTCTCTATACTCTGATGCACTCAAATACCTAGTTTTTCCGGTTGGCAAGGCGTTTAGACTGATAAAGCCGTAGCTAACTCGTTTTAAGTCCGCAACCTCTCGTTTGAAGTGCGCAAAAAAGCGTCTAAGCTCTCTATTTTGTCCCTCTGTAATCTTTACGCTAAGCTTTGAGAAAGTCGGGGCGCTTTTTATTATCTTGTAGCCTACAAACGGCTCTATTTTCATATTTACAGGCACACTTCGTTCGTGCGCCCCGACTTTTGAGTTTGTAAGCTCCACACCCTCTAGCATCGCAGCTTCTAGCTGTTTTGTGATGTCGCCTTTTATTTTGACGTTGTATGTTCTCTCCAGATTGGAGTTCATCAAAGCCGTCGCCACTTTTGAGGAGTCTGTGAGTATTAGTACCCCCTCTGATGCGTAGTCAAGTCTTCCCACGGGAATAAACTTTTTAAACTCTGCGTCCAAAGAGTCAAAAACCGTTTTTCTGCCTCTTGCGTCCGTCTTTGACACAAGTTCGCCTTTTGGTTTATTGTAGACTATTGCCGTAAAAAAGTCCGTAGGCGGTTTTAGCCTCTTGTTTTTGACGCTAATGTCGGTGTTTGCCTCATAGCTATCGCCCGGATTTGTGACGACTTCACCGTCTACTTTGACAAAACCGTTTTTGATTAGCTCGTCCGCTTCTCGTCTGGAGTATTCGCTCCTATCTGCTATCAGCTTATTAAGCCTTATTGTTTCTACTTTTCTTCTCATTTTTTTATTCCGGCCTCGACCAAGTCGTGTATGTGTAGGGCGCCTTTTATGACGCCGCTTTTATCGGTTACTATCAAAAGCTGTATCTTATTTGCCTCTATAATATTTAGAGCCTCTACGGCTAACAGATTTTCGTCTTGCAACGTTTTTGGCGACTTACAGGCGTAAGAAATAGCTTTTTTATCCAAAGAAAACCCCTCGTCCATAAGAGCTCGTCTTAGATCTCCATCGCTAAGGATACCCATAAGTTTTGAGTCTTGCTCAAATATCACGCTTCCAAGTTTGCCCTCGGACATTCTTACAATTGCGTCTTTTAGGATTGTTTCACATGAAACAATCGGAAGATTTTGGGTGCGCATAATATCTTTTACCTTGACAAAAAGTCTCTTACCAAGAGCTCCGCCGGGGTGAAAGTATGCAAAATCTTCATGCTTAAACTCTCTTTTTTCCATCAAAGCCACAGCCAAAGCGTCGCCCAAAGCCATTGTAAGCGTCGTTGAGCTAGTAGGAGCGGCGTTAAGCGGGCACGCCTCTTTTGAAACGCCGATATTGAGGTGCGTATCAGCAAAAGAGGCAAGCGTCGAACCCTCGTCTCTGCTCATCGCTATTAGCTTCACGCCCCGTCTTTTGAGGTGCGGAAGTATCGCCACAAGTTCTTCGCTCTCACCGCTATAGCTAATAGCCAAAACGCCGTCCTCTTTGCCAATCATACCAAGGTCGCCGTGCATCGCTTCAGTTGGGTGAATAAAAAAGCTTGGTGTGCCTGTGCTAGCCATTGTGGCGGCTATTTTCGCCCCGACAAGCCCAGATTTACCAACTCCTATAATAATTAGTTTGCCGCTTAAATTATAAATTTCGTTAATGGCATCGTCAAACGAAGAGTCTATCCTATCCGCGCAAGAGAGTAATTCCGCAGCCTCTAGTCTTAAAACCTCGGAGGCTGTTTGCTTATAGCTTTGCATCTTTTTATTGGACAAAGATAGTAGGCACGATTACCGGATATTTTTTTAGCGCTCTAAATATGTGTTTTTTTAGCGCTTGTCTTATCTCGTTTTCGAGCATTCTTTTGTTGTCTAAAGCGTCTTTATTGACGTTTTCTAGGAAGCTTACAAGCACGTTTTCCATCTCTTCGGAGAAGTTTCTATCGTCTCTATCGGATACAAGTCCAAAGCTTGACACTCTCGGTTTTTCAAGGAGAACCTTGTTTTGCTTATCCACAAATGCTACGATTACAACAACACCGTTTTCGGCAAGCTCTTGTCTATCCATTACGACGTCTTCTTCTATCTGGTTGTTTCGCTGATTGTCTATGTAGACTTTCCCGCTTTTTACCGTTTTTACTTTTCTCATGCTTCTAGTGCTTATCTCTATCTGGTCGCCGTCTTCCATAAGAATGATATTTCTCTCGTCAACGCCACATGTGATAGCCGTCTCTTTATGTTTTGCGACGTGTTGATACTCGCCGTGTATTGGCAAGAAAAACTTTGGTTTTACAAGGCGAAGCATAAGTTTTTGCTCCTCTTGCGCACCGTGCCCTGAGACGTGAATATCTGAAAAATCTTTGTACGCTACACTTGCGCCGGCTTTCAAGATATAGTTTAGCACCGTTGAGACGCTGCCCTCATTGCCCGGAATCGCGCTTGAGGAGAGTATGACCGTATCGCTTGGCTTTAGCTTGATATGCCTATGCTCGTTTACCGCCATTCTGTATAGTGCGCTCATCGTCTCGCCCTGTGAGCCGGTTGTTACTATAAGCACTTCGTTGTCGGGATATTTGGCGACCTCCGCCGCATCTATGAAGATGCCAAATGGAAGCTTGATGTAGCCCAAATTCATAGCCACTTCAAGGTTTCTCTCCATAGAGCGCCCGATAATCGCCACTTTTCTATTAAACTTTATACCCTTGTCGATAGCTTGATAGACTCTGTGTATGTTTGAACTAAAGGTGGACATAATGACTCTGCCCTTAGCTCTTGAAAATATAGTGTCAAACGTAGGTCCTACAGTGCTCTCTGAGAGCGTTACACCAGGTCTCATAGAGTTTGTGGAGTCTGAGAGAAGACACAATACGCCTCTCTCACCATAAAACGCCAATCTATGCAAGTCCGCCGGATAACCGTCTATTGGAGTATGGTCTATCTTGAAGTCTCCGGTGTGAATGATAGTTCCCGCCTCAGACGTAATAGCGATACTTGAAGCGTCGATGATAGAGTGTGTCATGTGCATCCACTCCACTTCAAAATCACCGATTTTTATTAATCTTCTCTTCTCAATAGCGCGGAAAAACTTCTTGTATTCGAGCATTTTGTGTTCGTCAAATTTGTTGCCTATCATACCAAGCGGCAATGGCGTGCCATAAAGCGGAAACTGCATCTCTCTAAAAAGATAAGGCACAGCTCCAATATGGTCTTCATGTGCGTGCGTGATGATAATTCCAGCTATTTTGTGTTTAATCTGTCTAAGATAAGTAAAATCAGGAATCAAAATATCGACTCCATGCATATCGTCATCAGGAAAGCTCATACCCACATCCACAAGAATAGCACTGTTTTGGGTCTCAATAATAGTGATATTGCCGCCTATCTCTTCAAGTCCGCCAAGAGGGGTTATTCTGATAGTCGCTTTTGTATTATGGTTTAGTTTTGCGTCCGTGTTTAGTCTATTTAGCTGTATTCTCTTGTTGGCCTCTATAGAGTTTTTGATATTTGTGTGCCATCCGTGTTGCCCATCCATCGGGTCTACGACTGGTTCGGGGCGCTGACGAAAGCCCTCCTCCGAGCGGTCGCTTTTCCCAGGTCTTCTATCCGGCGTAAATTTTTGTTTTCTATTTTTGAAATACTCTTCGGCTCTGGCACTTCTTTGTCTATCTTGCCCTTGTCCGTCGTTTTGCCTTGGCGGTGTTTGATCCGCTTCTTGCGCCTCTTGTATGTGCGGTTGCTCGTTTTGTTCTATGTTATCCATTCTAAAGCCCTTTTTTGTGCCATGTTGAATGATTTAATCTCCGAAAAAAGCTCGACAAAAATTTCGGTAGAAAGCTCGTGAGGTCTTATGTTTAAAGATATATCCAATTTTTCAAAAGCAATAGATAAGGCGCCTTTTTCGTATGCGCTACAAAGATTTTTGAAAAGCGTCTTTCTTGGAGCCAAAAAAGAGTGTCTCAAAAAAACTTCAAATTCGCCATACATTTCTCGTCTCATCAAAGGCTTTTCGCGTTTTGATAACTTCAAAACGCTTGAAAAAACTTTTGGAGCCGGCTCAAAAGCCGATGGCGGCAATTCTAGGGCTATTTCTCTGTGACAAGTCGCGTCGCAAAGTATTGATATGGCGCCGAAATCAGACGATTTCGGGGTTGCGCAAAATTTCTCGGCAACCTCTCTTTGAACCATAACAAGAATGTTTTGTACTTTTTCGTCTTTGAGCGCTTTTAGGACTATATTTGTAGCGATATAATACGGTAAATTCGCGACTATATCTAGTTTTGGGGCAAAGCTCATAGCGTCTTCCCAAACGCTCAGTATATCCGCGTGGAGCAATCGAAACTTACCGCAATCTAATTCATCTTTAAACTTAGACTTTAGATTTGAAATCAAATCTGTGTCAACCTCGACGGCAACTACCGCTTTTTTTGTCAAAAGCTTGCCGGTTAAATCACCTAGTCCAGGCCCGATTTCTAAAATTAGATTATCGTTTTCGGACATCGACTGGATGATTTGGTCTAAGTAGAATTCGCCTCTCAAAAAATTTTGTCCGAATTTTTTTTTAGCTACTACTTGCAATTTTCAACTTTTATGTGATTTTTAACCTCATAATACTGAAAATTTGCTTATAAAACGTTAAGGCGCCTCCAAAAAATGCAAGTTAATCTTTGTTAATATCTCATATAAGAATTAGGCTTCCAATCAGAATATGAAATTCTAAGAGCGGCTAGCCGCGAGAGCCGTCTGCTGAAGACCTCGTTTTGGGCTTTGCCCGAAACGTGAGAATTAATTAATTAATAAAAGGTAGAAAATGGATTATTTGGCAAAAAGAATAATTCCGTGTCTTGACGTAAAAGACGGCAGGGTTGTTAAGGGAGTAAACTTCGTAGGGCTCAAAGACGCCGGAGACCCTGTAGAGATTGCGACAAGATACAACGAAGAGGGCGCCGATGAGCTTACCTTTTTGGATATTACCGCAAGCCATGAGAATAGAGACACAATTGTTCATATCGTAGAAGAGGTGGCAAAAACAGTTTTTATCCCATTGACCGTGGGCGGCGGAATTAGAACGCTCGAAGATATTTATAGACTTTTAAATGTAGGTTGCGACAAGATAAGTATCAACTCCTCAGGCGTAAAAAACCCGTCATTTTTTGACGAAGCCTCTTTTCGGTTTGGAAGCTCTACGATTATAGCGGCGATAGATGCGAAAAAAGTGGGCGAGGGCAAATGGAACGTTTTTATCAACGGCGGCAGAGTCGATACGGGTATGGACGCTGTTGTTTGGGCAAAAGAGGTAACAGATAGAGGCGCCGGAGAGATTTTGCTTACGAGTATGGATACGGACGGGGTCAAGCAGGGGTTTGATTTGGCTCTTACATCGGCGGTTAGAGAGGCTGTCCCTGTACCCGTCATAGCGAGCGGGGGAGCGGGTAGCGTAAAGCACTTTAGAGAGCTTTTTGAAAAGACGCAGTGCGACGCAGGGCTTGCCGCTTCTATCTTTCACTTTAAAGAGGTTGAAATACGGGAGCTAAAAGAAGAGCTTGCTCGTAGTGGCATAAACGTAAGGTTATGATAGTTTGCGCTGGACGAACAGAGGCTTTTTCTTTTGCGCAGGCGATTGGGGTAGGGCTTATAGAGAGTGCTTACAATTTATCCCTAATTTTTAAAAGTGAAAAGCCCTCAACTGTTTTATTTGTCGGTAGTTGCGGGAGTTATGGAAAACTTGGGGTTTTTGATAGCTTTTATTCTGAGTCAGCTTTTCAGGTAGAGAGTGCTTATTGTCTTGGCGAAGCGTACACGCCGTTAGAAAGCAAAATTATTAGCAATGTTTCACATGAAACAATCGTAAACTCCTCAAACTATATTACGTCAAGCAAGAGAGCAAGCGAAAAGTTTTTGGCGCTTGGCGCAGACGCTGAAAATATGGAGTTTTTCTCCGTACTATGGGCGGCGAGAGAGGCGGGGGTAAGTGCAAAAGGTTTTTTTGTGATGACAAACTACTGCTTTGAAAATGCAAAAGAAGAGTATGCAAAAAATATTAAAACCGCTACGGAGATTATTTATGATAGATATGAAAAAGAGTTGAGAGAGTATGAATAAAATAAATATGTATGATTTGGAGCCATCAGAGCTTGGGGCTATGCTTGAGGGTCCATCGTTTCGGGCGACCCAAGCACTAAATTGGATTTACAAAAAAAATATGACAAATTTTCAGGATATGAACAATTTGCCAAAAGATTATAGAGCGGCTCTGGATGAGAAGTTTGTAGCGGGCGGCTTGACGCTTCTCAAAAAAGAGGTAAGCGTCGACGGGAGCGAAAAATATCTTTTTGGGCTGCATGACGGCAGGACGATAGAAACCGTACTTCTCAAAATGAAAGAGGACGAATACGACGAAGAGGGCGCAAAAACAAGAGAAGCACGCTATACGGTGTGCATCTCCTCGCAAGTCGGTTGCAAAGTAGGGTGCTCTTTTTGCCTTACCGCAAAAGGCGGTTTTGAGCGAAATCTAACCCCTGGTGAGATAGTAGAGCAGGTCGCTTTTATGAAAAAAGATAAAGAGTTTGGCGAAGAAAAGAGTATAAATATCGTCTTTATGGGAATGGGCGAACCGCTGGACAATATGGATAACGTCGTAAAAGCGATAAAAATCATCACGCACAAAGACGCTCTTTGTATAGCCCCAAGAAGAATTACCATCTCCACAAGCGGACTCGCCACAAAGATAGAGAAGCTTGCAAATATGGATTTGGGCGTCAATCTAGCTATTAGCCTACACGCCGTAGACGATGAGCTTAGAGAGAAGCTAATGCCGATAAACAAGGCGTACAATATCAAATCCGTAATAGATGCGGTCAAAAAGTTTAAAGCCGATAGACGCAAAAAAGTGCTTTTTGAGTATCTGCTTTTGGGCGGTGTAAACGACGATATAAAATCAGCGCAAAAGCTTGGCAAACTGCTTAGCGGTATTGACGCAAAAATAAATTTGATTTTGTTTAACCCTTTTGAGGGGAGCGAATTTAAAAGACCAACTACAGAGGCGGCTGAGGCTTTTAGGGGGTATCTTGCGAATAAACGCTTTATATGCACTATCCGAGAATCAAAAGGGATAGATATTTCGGCAGCGTGCGGACAATTAAGGGAGAGAACTCAGGATGGAAGATAAGCTTTTAGGGGGTGTTTTAAGATTTAGAAACGAAGAATTTTTGGAGCATCAAAATCTCTTTTCGACGCTTGGAAACAATCAAGACCCACATACGCTGTTTATTGGGTGCGCAGACTCTAGAGTTGTTCCAAATCTTATTACAAACACGCTTCCGGGAGAGCTTTTTGTAGTGCGAAACATCGCAAATCTAGTGCCGCACTATAGAATCTCCTCGGAGTTTGCCGCGACAACGGCGGCCATAGAATACGCCGTAGTTGTGCTAGAGGTGGAAAATATAGTAGTTTGCGGACACTCAAACTGTGGCGGTTGCTCCGCTTTGTACCTACCCGAGGAGAAGCTAAACAAAATCCCAAACGTCAAAAAATGGCTAGAACTGGCCGCTCCAATCAAAAAGCAGGTGTTAGAAGAGGGCAAATATGAAGACGAAAAGAGACGAAATCTGCATACAGAGCTTTTAAACGTAGTAGAGCAACTAAAACATCTACTTAGCTACCCTTTTATCAAAGAGAGATTTGAAAAAGGGCAAATAAAACTTTACGGTTGGTATTATGTGATAGAGACCGGCGATGTGTATGATTATAACTTTGACTCCAAAGAGTTTAGGTTGATAAAATGATTAATGCTCACATTTTGGGCAAAGCCCAAAATGAGGTCTTCAGCAGACGGCTCTCGCGGCTAGCCGCTCTTAGAATTTCATATTTAATTAGAGGGTTCTATTGCTAAGTATCTCAGAAATTTTCTATTCACTCCAAGGGGAGGGCAGGTATGCGGGGCGTCCTAGCGTATTTGTGCGCTTTGGCGGGTGCAACCTTCGATGTGAGGGGTTTGGCGGCGGATGTGATAGCCATTATGCTGTTTATCCGCTCTTTAGCAACTCTTGGGCTAAGTATGACGCAAAAAGCTTGATAGCGGAGTATGAAAAGGCAAAGGTTCACAGCCACACCGATACAGTCTTAACAGGTGGAGAGCCTACGCTTTATTTCAAAGACGCTGATTTTATGGCGTTTGCCGAGTATATCGCCTCCTCTGGTTCGCTTACCACCGTGGAGACCAACGGCACAAAAGAGATAGATTTTGAGTTTGCGCCGTTTTGCTCTTTTGTATACTCTCTATCGGTAAAGCTTTCAAATAGCGGCGAGGGCGTAGAGGATAGAATAAACCCCGCCGCATTGGACTCTTTTGTGAAAAACTCAAATCACTTTTTTAAGTTTGTATTGGACGCAAAGCTTATAGCCTCCGGCAAAGCAAAAGAGGAGATAGGCGAGCTAAAAGTGCGGTTTGACATATCGCCCCAAAACATCTACTGTATGCCGCTTGGAGTCTCAAAAGAGGAGATTGGCGAAAACGCAAAAGCTGTATTTGAGTTTTGCGCCGCCGAGGGGTACTCCTACTCCGATAGACTTCACATCAGGGTGTATGACAAAAAACGGGGCGTTTAGCCGCAGTTGGTACCATCGCACACCTGAAATCTCAACCCCTTTCCCAATAAACGGATTTTATTTAAGCGCATAACTCATCTTTCGCACCTAATTAAATAGCGTTATATTCGACAGCATAGGCATTTTATGAGTATTTACCATATCTATTGACAGCTGTTTTTCTCTCTTTTTAAAGCCTTTAAATAGGGGTTTGAAAAAAGTTAGTATCTAGTGTCAAGTAGTATTGAATATATTTCTATAATGCCCTACTTAACTGCGACTTCGCAAGACATACCGCTTAAAATTAGGTGCGAAAGATGAGTTCTTATTCTTTTTCAGATAAAGTAATTATAGACGGTAGGCTTTCAAAAGAACAAATTGTTGATAACGTTATATCGCATATTCAGGGGATTGACAAAAAATGATTTCAAATAAGGCAATATTGTTTTCTGCTATTAAAGATAGATTATTGGAAAAACGATTATTATATGAAGCGGAAATGCTTGCCGCTCAAGAAGAAGCCAATTATCACAAGGGGGCGATGGAGTCTAGATATGATACTTTTAAGGAAGAAGCACAGGCTCTAAAGGATGGATTGGCAAAACAATATTCGGAGGTGGTGAGCGCATTATCCAAAATAGCAATCGTTGAATACAACATGAAAGAAAGTGCCAATTTAAGCACAAAAGCAAGAATGGGTTCCATTGTTAAATTGCTTGAGGATGGAAATACTGATAGTATTTTTAATTACTGCATATTTGTTAATGTTGGGACAGTAGTTGTTGGTGATGTTGAGTGTATAACTATTGGCGCTGATTCGCCTCTTGGTAAAGTGCTTATTGGGCATGAGGTTGGAGACGAGATTTTGTTTTTAGGTAAAACTATCGAGGTCTTAGAGCTTTACTAACTAACTAAGGCTGTATGACAAGTTTGACAAAATCAATCTTGGTTTATTAGGTTTATCGACACGCCATGTTAAATTATGTATAATAAAGTGTTTGTGCGTACTAGTGTAGGCTTTAATATGTTTTTGGTATTTTGCGAGCGCAAAACCAGTTTATGAAATTAAATTAAGGAGAACATTATGTTTTGGTTTGCTATTCCACCGCTGTTGACCTTATTCGTTTGGGGTGTCTATGAGTATTTTCAAGGTAAAAGCTATTGTGTTGCCGGACCTATTGCATCAGGTAAAACCACTTTGGCAATTTTGATGGAAAAAGGCAAACTTGAAACTGGACATAAACGTACAGATTACAATACTAAAATTGGAAACAAATGCATAGATATGAGCGGTAGCGAATCTGCCGTTAAAATTGGATGGAAAAATGCCATTGAAAAACAAGGGTACTGTTTGTATTTGTTTGATGTTAAAAAATATCACGAACAATTTAAATATGCAGATGACACATATAGTGAAATAGTAAAAAAGCACTTAAATACTATTAAGGGCTACAGTACTAAAATTATAATTATAGGTACGCATTTAGACTTGCTTTTCAATGATGCCGCGCAAAAAGTAGAAGAAGACTTAATAGGGTTTCTCAGGCAAAAAAATATTCCACACACAATAACGATCGGCTCATTAAATAATGAAGGTAATGCAGAAAAACTTGCTGAAGAAATAAAAAAATGCATGAAGGAGTACAATGTTGCAGTATAACACGATAGTATTTGTGCAAAATAAAAATAATGCAGGCTACGACGAAACAGCCATAGATGGCGAAAGGGTGCTAGATAGAGATATAATATTAAATTCAACAGAGCATGTTTATGAATTATTTCACACAAAAGAATTTCAAAAAGCTAAAAAGATTGCGGAGAAAAACTCACAATCTCGTATTTTAGTTGAAATTGGCGACTATACCGTTTTGCAAGATATACATCCAGACAAAGATGAGATTGGTAGAACTGGAATATATACTGCTTGCTGGAAAAAAGGCACAAATACTGAAGATATTCGGAAAACTGCAAAATTGATTGGAATAAACGAGCTTAGTTTGGAAAATAATAAAAATTCTCGTTTGAAATTACTTGCTCTATTTTGTTTGTCTGCGGCGGCAACAATTTTATTTTTTTCTCTTTCAGCAAAGGATAAGTAATGAAAAACGGCATTATTTTATTGGATAAATATGATATGTATTCTGCGGATATGAACCAGAATAATAGAAAATTTTTGGAAACCTCCGGCTTGAAAGCCGTGCAGATTGATACTCCGGAAGCAAATAATATCTTGCAAAATGAAGAGTGCAGGAGCGGTTCAAGGAGCGGTTCAATATTTGTTGCATCAACAATTCAAAATAATAGATTTTATAGCCTATTAAATTCAATCGAAGGATTCAGAGAAGAATATACAGAGCTTTTATTTAGATATGCTCCTCTGCTTAATATGAAAACAATAAAACTTCACCGAGAATTAATCGACGTAAAAAAAGAATATCATAGTTCCAATCATAAAGCTAATACTTCTAATAACTTTCATAATGCTCAAGGAGAAATGAAAAGTCAAAATAAAAATGCAAATAATTCCACGTATACCAATTATGAGTACCGAGAGTTTGAAAAAGGGCAAAAAATTGATGAAAAAGAGGTTATAAAAAAAATTCAAGATGATGGTATAAACTACAAACGGCATAAAGTTCTAAATGAACTAGTGCATCGGCATTGCAAGGATTATAGGTCCGAAATTATTTTAAAAGAAGAACTTAGGCAAAGTTCTGATATTTGGGGCAAATTAGATTTTAATGTCCCTTTGCTTCATAACATAAAAGCAGATTATGAAAATAAAAAAACAAGTGAAATTGAAAAAATTCAATCTATGGCGTTTAGTTTAGAGATTACTTTTTATTAAAAGCCAACGAAGTTTTTGGGCTTAAGTTGAGCAAAAATTTAAATGTAATATTAAATTCTAAAGACAAAAAATATAATTTACTCATCTTTCGCACCTAATTTTCTCAAAAAAACATCCAAATAAAGACTACATTA
>DZAX01000028.1 GCA_022729705.1 Helicobacter cetorum
GATAAAATTCTTTGGCGAGAGCCTCTATAATGTAGTCTTTATTTGGATGTTTTTTGAGAAAATTAGGTGCGAAAGATGAGAATGAAAGATAAACAAACAACGTTTCTATGCGGGAATGACGATTTTCTTAAGTCAATGCTGGGAAGCGTATCTAAAATTTTTAGATACAATTAGCTCATATTTTTTTAAAAAGAGCTTGCGATGACTAAAACTAGAGTAGACGATATGCTTATAGAGATGATAAGCCCCCGAATAAAAGAGATAGAAGAGAGATTTGCTAGAGGAGAGGGGCTAACGCAAGAGGATATAAATACTTTACTTCTAAAAAGCCAGTACAACCATATCAATCATCTTGACGACAAGCTTAACGAAGTGGTAGCCGATGTGGCTAGCCTTAAGGGGGAGTTTAACGGTCTTAGAGCCGAGTTTAAGCTTTTGGAAACTACGGTAACCTCAAAGTTGGATACGTTTAAAAGTGACATAGACCTTAAAATACAAACAGCCATCAATACAAACATGCGATGGAGTATAGGCATGATAGCTCTTATCGTTACCGTCTTAAAACTTGCGGATATGTTTGTAAAGCAATAAAACCCTCTGATTAATTCTCGCATTTTTGGCAAAGTCCAAAATGAGGTTTTGCGCTGTGAGCGCTCTTGCGACCAGTCGCTATTAAAAATTCATTTTAATCAGAGGGTTCAATTTAACCATTTGTTTATTCTTGCAAGAGTTCACCAAAGTTGAGATATAATCTTTAAAACTTTTTTTGATATAATTTACCCCTTAAATTTCTAGAAAAAATATTTTCAAAGAAAACAAATATCAAGGATAAAAGAGATGCAAAAAGATATTCATCCAAATTATGTAGAGTGTTCTGTTAGTTGCGTTTGCGGTAATCAATTTACAATTAAATCGCTTCAGCCTGAGATGAGAGTAGACATCTGCAGCAAATGCCATCCGTTTTTTACAGGCGAAGAGAAGCTTGTTGACGCCGCTGGTAAAGTTGAGAAATTCAAGAAAAAATACAATATGAACTAACGCCTTGCCTCTTACTTTTCTCCCCACGCCTATCGGAAATCTGGAGGATATGACCTTCAGAGCCGTGAAGGCTATTCAAGAGTGCGAAGTGGTATTTTGCGAAGATACTAGAGTCACAAAAAAGCTTTTTGACCTTCTCACGCAAAGATACGCTGCAGATATATCCAAAAAAACTTTCTACTCGCTCCACTCCCACAACGAAGAGAGAATCTTACAAAACATAGACATATCAATTTTTGACAAAAAATGCGTCTACGCAAGCGATGCGGGAATGCCGTGTATTAGCGACCCAGGAGCGATGCTTGCGCTTTATGCTCAAAAAAAAGGTATAGAGTATGACGTGCTGCCCGGAGCAAGTGCTACTGTCACCGTCTACGCCGCTAGCGGCTTTTTGGATTCAAAATTTCTTTTTTACGGGTTTTTGCCGCACAAGGCACAATCTCGAATGGACGAATTAAAAAAACTCTCCTTATCCGAATATCCGATAATTTTCTACGAAGCCCCGCATAGAATACTCCAGTTTTTAGAAGAGCTAGACAAAACAGACAAAGACGCCGACGTCTTCGCCGCAAAAGAGCTTACAAAGCTACACCAAAAATATTTTAGAGACAAACCCTCCGAGATACTGTCAAAACTAAAAACACTCTCAACAAAAGGTGAGTGGGCTTTGGCGGTAAAGTTTTCAAGCAAGCAAGAGAGCTTGCTGACGCTCTCGATTGACGAGCTTTTAGAGCTAGAGCTTCCAAAAAAACAACTCGCAAAACTAATCGCAAAAGCCACAGGAGCAAACCCAAAAAGCGTCTATGAAGAGCTAATAAGTAAATAGCCCGGATACTAAAGCCTGCATTTGCATATTATTATCTTACTTCTGATAAAATTATTTGATGTACATATATGGAAAACAAGTTTTTTGGCATTTAGTAGACAACCACCCATCTCTAATAGAAGAGATCTATCTTGCAAAAGAGGTCGATAAAAAAGAGTTTGGCAAAATTGGAAAACTAGAGAAAAAAATAATCAAATTGGATGAGAAAAAAGCTCAAGCTATGGCTAGAGGCGGTGCCCATCAAGGGTTTTTGGCAAAAGTTGCGGATATAAAACTAAGCTCACTAGACGAATTAAAAAAACAAAATTTTTTAGTGGCTTTGGTCGGCGTGACGGATATGGGCAATATAGGCTCAATCATCAGGAGCGCGCGCGCTCTTGGCGTAGACGGGATTATTTTGTCTCAAATCAAAGACGTGAATTTTGAGGGAGCTGTAAAGTCTAGTAGCGGGGCTATATTTGATATACCTTTGGCTCATGCTGTAAACCCGCTTGATATGCTTCATGAGCTAAGCCAAGTCGGATTTAATATCGTAGCCGCAGGTCTAAACGGAGAAGAGAGCCAAGGCGTAAAGCGAGGCGAAAAGACTCTTTTGCTGCTTGGAAGCGAGGGCGAGGGACTACCTAAAAAAGTTCTTCAAAAAGCAAATAGCGTAGTAACAATCAAAATGCACAACAATTTTGACTCCTTAAATGTAGCCACGGCGGCGGCAATTTTAATCGATAGGATAACAAGGGAATGAAAAGGGGTCTTGAAGAGCTAAAAAATCTAGATAAAGAGTTGGTAGCCTCGCAGGCTCATATTACCCAAAGCGTTTTAGACGACATTATCAATAAGCGTTTTGACAAAATAAACCCCGTTAAAGCAAAAGGTCTTATTAAAATTTTAGAGAGAGAGTTTGACTTTGACCTATCTGATTGGGTTAGCGAGTTTGAAGAGAGCCAAAAAGATAAAAAGCCGCAACTCACGACCATCGACAAAATAAACGTGGAAGCGCTCAGTGCCAACAAAAAACCAATCTCAAAAGCGGCTTTGGCGCTGTTTGTTTTGGCGGCGGTGCTTGGCGGCGGTTATATACTATATTTTCAGCAAAATAGCGTCTCTTCTGAAACCAATGTGTCTGTCTCTTCTTTGCAAAACGAGATTAAGCAAGCAAGCAAAAACGCATCGCTTAATATGAGTTTTAATACAAATACAAACGCTACCGTCGCAACGCCGCAAACCTTGCCGGAACAAAACACGACGGCGCCCAAAACAAAAACAGAAGCACTCACAAAAGACGTTTTCTACGCCGAACCTAGTGTAAGAGTATGGGTTGGAATTAAATACCTAGATAACGAGACAAACAGCTGGCATGAAAACACAACGATCGAAAAGATAGAATTTAACGCAAGTCGAAAACAGGTAATAGCATTTGGGCATAGTATGGTTAAAGTCGTAGCCGGAGAGTTTACGGCGGCGCCCAAAGAGGGCGGAAAAATAAGATATTTATATGAAAACGGCAAACTAACAGAGATAGGCGAAGGCGAATATAACAAACTCTTAGGCAAAAAAAAGGCGAAAAAAGAGAGCGCCGCCATAGAGGAAAAACAGCAATATGGAGATAAGAATGTTTGAAGAGATAGAATTTAATAGAATAAAAAGACTTCCGCAGTACGTTTTTGCGCAGGTTAACGATCTAAAAATGCAACAACGATACGCTGGAGAAGACGTAATAGACTTTAGCATGGGAAATCCTGACGGAGACACTCCGACTCATATCGTAGACAAAGCGATAGAGGTGCTAAAACGCCAAAAAACACATAGATACTCAGCTTCAAAAGGGATATACAAACTAAGAGAAGCGATATGCAAATGGTACGATAGAAAATACGACGTTATACTTGACCCTGAAAAAGAAGCCGTAGCAACGATAGGCTCAAAAGAGGGGTATGTGCATCTTGTCATGGCGATAACAGACCCCGGCGACCTTGCGATAGTGCCCGATCCAAGTTATCCTATCCACACTTACGGCATAGTGCTTTGCGGCGGAAACGTCAATAGAGTAGAGCTAAGCCCTGAAGAGGGAGATTTTTTTAGCAAACTGGAAAAAGCGATAAAAGAGTCCACGCCAAAACCAAAATATGTAGTTGTCAACTTCCCAAACAATCCGACAACGGTGTGCGTGGATTTGGAGTTTTATGAAAAGCTTGTGGCCCTTGCTAAAAAAGAGAGATTTTATATCATCTCCGACATAGCATACGCAGATATTTCGTTTGGCGATTACAAAACGCCCTCCATCATGCAAGTTCCGGGTGCAAAAGACGTGGCGGTTGAGACGTTTACACTCTCAAAAAGCTACAATATGGCCGGCTGGAGAGTCGGGTTTGTCGTAGGAAACCAAAGACTTGTGGGGGCTTTGACCAAAATAAAAAGCTATTTTGACTACGGTATGCACACATCTTTACAAGTCGCCGCAATCGAGGCTCTAAACAACGGCGCAGAAGATGTAAAAGCGATAACCCAAATATACGAAAAAAGAATGGAGTGCCTTGTTGAGACATTTACAGATGCAGGCTGGAAGATAGATAAGCCTAAAGCGTCCATGTTTGCATGGGCAAAAATTCCTGAAAAACATAGACATTTAGGAAGTCTTGATTTTTCAAAAAAACTGCTTCTTGAAGCAAATGTGGCGGTAAGCCCAGGGATAGGCTTTGGTCCTTATGGCGACGAGTATGTAAGAATCGCGTTTATAGAAAATGAAAAAAGAATTAGACAAGCTGCAAAAAATATAAAAGAGTTTTTAAAAGATGGTTAAAACATTAAGAATCGGGGTACTTGGGTTAGGCGTTGTAGGTTCGGCTGTAGTTAAAGCCTTAAAAGAAAATGAGAACATCATCACAGCAAGAGCCGGAAAAAAACTAGAGGTCGTAAAGGGCGTAACTAGAGAGCCTGAAAAAGCGATGGATCTTGGAATTGAAGTCTCAACCGACGTTGATTTTGTCTTAAAAGACGACTCCATAGACGTAGTAGTCGAGCTTATGGGCGGCGTAGATTTTCCATATAGCGTAGTCAAAGAGGCTCTCAAAAATTCTAAATCCGTAGTAACGGCAAATAAAGCGATGCTTGCATACCACCGTTCAGAACTTGAAGAGCTCGCCAAAAATCTACACTTTGGATATGAGGCTAGCGTAGCTGGCGGAATACCTGTAATCTATGCCCTAAGAGACGGTTTGGCGGCAAATCATATACTCTCTATTAAAGGCATTGTAAACGGTACTTGCAACTATATACTTACAAGAATGATGAAAGAGGGAGCGGGCTTTGCGCAGGTGCTAGCGGATGCGCAAAGGCTTGGCTACGCCGAGGCGGATCCGGCTCTTGATGTTGGCGGCGGCGATGCGGCGCATAAGCTTCTTATTTTGGCTTCAATAGCTTATGGCATTGACGCTAGACCTGAAGATATTTTGATAGAGGGTATTAGTGAAGTTGATAGCGACGATATAGAGTTTGCCAAAGATTTTGGGTATGTAATCAAGCTTCTCGCAATCGCAAAAAAGCGCGGCGGTGACGTGGAGCTAAGAGTCCATCCGGCTTTAATTAGCGAAGAGCATATACTAGCAGATGTTGACGGAGTTATGAACGCCGTGGCTATTACCGGCGATAAAGTCGGAGAGACGATGTTTTATGGAGCGGGAGCCGGTGGAGACGCTACGGCGAGCGCTGTTATCGCAAACCTCATCGAGATAGCAAGGTCAGTTAGTCCGGCGGCGATGATGGGCTTTAATACACCTCTTGAAACGGGTCTAAATCTCGCTCCAAGAGGAGATATAGTCGGCAAATACTATATCCGCATAGAAGCAAAAGACGAAGTCGGCGTGCTTGGGCAAATCGCCACGCTTTTATCAAAGTATGAGATTTCAATAGAAAACTTTATGCAAAAAAACAAAGGCACCTCCGCAAGCCTTCTTTTTAGCACGCATGAAGCAAAAGAGGAGAATATCCAAAAGGCGTTGCAAGCGGCTTCAAGTCTATCTTGCATAGCAAAAAAACCGATAATGATAAGGATAGAGGGTTAAGTTTTGACCGTCATAATAACGGGGGCTTCCAGCGGAATAGGCGAAAAGCTTGTGCTTAGATACTCATCCACAGCCTCAAAACTATATCTTATCGCAAGAAGAGAAGAGACGCTCTTGCTTCTTGCCTCAAAACTGCAAAGAGACGGGCTTGAGGTTTTTTGCCGCATTGTGGACGTTACCGATTTTGACGCTTTGAGAGACGTATGCGAGACTATCTGCGAAAAAGAAGAGTACGTTGATATAGTGATCGCAAACGCCGGAGTATCAAGCGAACACAAAGCCGAGCTTTACGAATTTTGGGATTTTAAAAAAATTATCGATACAAACCTCCTTGGAGTCGCCGCTATATTTGATATTTTTGCAAAAAAGATGATAAAACAAGGCGGCGGCAAACTAGTAGCCGTCTCTTCCCTCGCCTCTTTTGTGGCGTTTCCCACGACAGCCGCATATAGCGCCTCAAAAAGAGCTCTTAACTCGTTTTTAGACTCCATGAGACTGCTTTTGGCACCGCATAATATCAAAGTGATAAATATTCAACCCGGCTTTATAAAAACGCCGCTAACAGATAAAAACGGTTTTAAAATGCCTTTTTTAATGGAGCTTGACTATGCCGCCGAAAGAATTATTCAAGCTATTAATAAAAACAAAAAAGAGTACGCTTTTCCGTTTTTGTTTAGCTTAGCCGCAAAAAACATCTCCAGACTGCCTACTTTTCTTCGAGATATAATAATAAAGGCGGCACTAGTCAAAATGGATTCATCTGCCTCGACAGAGGCTAGCTTTAGCAACACAGCGTCTAGCGTAGCCAAAGCGGACTAGTTCGATTTGGCGTATAAAACAACAGTGAAAAACAGCCTAAAAAAAGGGCTTGAAGCCGAGGGCGTAGCCTGTGAGTATCTGCAAAATCTACGCTATGAGATAGTAGCTAGAAATGTGCGCAAAAAATTTAGTGAAATAGATATAGTCGCCAAAAAAGACGGAGCATACCGCTTTGTAGAGGTAAAATCAGGCGATTCATTTGACCCTGTCTACAACCTAACACCCTCAAAACTACGAAAACTAATAAAAGGCGTAGGAGCTTATATATCCGAACACAAAATAAATACGCCTTATTGTATCGACCTAGTCGTCATAAGAAACGGGGATTGCGAACTATATGAGAACATTACGTTTTAGCGTTTTAAAGCTACTAAACGAACAAAAACAGCAAAAAATATATAAAGCTATGCACAAAAACGCTAAGCATAAATATGAGTCCGTCGGCTGGCTAAGTGATGAGAGACAAAACATAAGATTTGAAAAACTTATTGACGGCTTGGAGTTGGAGGGTAAAAAAATACTTGATTTTGGGTGCGGTCTAGGCGCTTTTTGCGGTTTTTTAAAGAAAAAAGGGGTGAATTGCGACTATACGGGTATAGACATTGTTGATAGCTTTATAAAAAAAGCGGCGGTAGAGCATCCCGACGCTACTTTTTTACACACATCCATCCTTGACTTTCACGGCGACTTTGACTATGTTTTTTCTAGCGGAGTATACGCTTTTTGCTCACGCGAGCTTTTTTTTGAATGCGTAAAAAAAAGCCTTGAACTAGCAAGGAGCGAGTACAGATTTAATATGCTTATAAACGCAAAAGGCGACGGATATTTTCGCTTTAGCACCCATGAACTTAGCAGATTTTTACCGCAATTTGAGCACCGCAGTTCAATTGTAGGTGAATACCTAGAAAATGATATTACAATTTATTTGAGGATAAATTGACACATGAAAGCAATGTTAAAGATTAGGGGTCGTATAATCAGCATACAAACCAAACAAGGGAAATTAAATGGGAAAATATATAGAACTTACATCTGCAAACTTTGAAGCTACAGTAAGCAGTGGCGTTGTCGTAGTGGATTTTTGGGCTCCTTGGTGCGGACCATGCAGAATGGTGGCTCCAGTAATAGAAGAGTTGGCGGAAGAGTATGAAGGCAAAGCAAAAATTTGCAAAGTAAATACTGACGAAGAGCAAGATTTGGCGGTAAAATTTGGTATTAGATCAATTCCTACAATTCTTTTTCTAAAAGACGGAAAAGTTGTAGATCAAACAGTAGGTGCTGCGGCAAAACAAACATTTAAGCAAAAAATAGACTCTCTTTTAGCTTAACTTTTTCTTATCCAAAGCCGCTTTATCGGCGGCTTCCCTCTTTAAAAACTTCAACTTCTTTTTGATACTATCGCTTTAAAAAATCAACTCAAGGACTCTAAAACGTGCTAGAACTTGCCATTATAGGCGGCGGACCCGCTGGAATTACGGCCGGACTTTACGCTTGCCGAGGCGGACTTAAAGACGTCGTAATGTTTGATATGGGTATGCCTGGCGGTCAAATAACTCAAAGTAGCGAGATAGAAAACTATCCGGGCGTAAAAGAGGTAAAATCCGGTCTTGACTTTATGCAAGAGTGGCTCCCTCAGGCTGAGAGCTTTGGTCTCAAATTTGAGATGGCTGGCGTGGATAAAATCACAAAAAACGAAAACGGCAGCTTTGCAATAACCCTGCTTGACGGAAGCATAAGAGAGGCTATTAGCGTCATCATAGCGACCGGCTCCGTGCCAAAAAGAGGCGGTTTTGGCGGCGAGGCTGAGTTTTTTGGCAGAGGTGTGAGCACATGCGCAACATGCGACGGATTTTTTTATAAAGGCAAAGAGGTTGCCGTACTTGGCGGCGGCGATACAGCTCTTGAAGAGGCTCACTATCTAGCCAAAATCTGCAAAAAAGTGCATCTAATACACAGAAGAGACGCCTTTAGAGCGGCGCCGTCTACGGTTGAGAGAGCAAAACACGCTGAAAATATTGAGTTTATACTAAACGCCTCAGTCAAAAATGTATTTGGAGACGCTATGGGTGTTAGCGGCGTTGAGCTTGAGACAGCTGAAGGTTCAAAAACTCTAAACGTACCTGGAATATTTGTTTTTGTAGGTAGAACCGTAAATAATGGCGTTTTAAAGCAAGCGGACGACTCTTATCTGTGCGAACTAATCCCTAGCGGCGAGATAAAAGTAGACCTTAGAATGAAAACAAATGTGCCGGGAATATTCGCCGCTGGAGACGTAAGAAGCGAAGCGGCTAGACAAGTCGTATGCGCAGCGGCGGATGGAGCCGTAGCGGCTCTTGAGGCTATGGGCTATGTAGACCATTTTAAGGCGGGCAAAAATGCTTAAAGTTGGGATTTATGGAGCAAGTGGCAGGGTTGGTAAACTTTTGTGCGCATTGGTAGATGAAAATAGCAAGATGGAGCTAACATCTGTTTATTTTAAAGGTGAAAACTGCGGCTATAGTGAGGCGATAATCTCAAAAGACGTAGCGGAGTTTTTATCAAAGTGCGATGTGGTAATAGATTTTACCTCGCCGGAGGGTACGGAAGAGCTACTTGAGGGGGCGGAGAAAAATCCAAAAGCGCTTATAATTGGAACAACCGGACTAAACGTTCATCAACAAAACCTACTCAAAGACGCTTCAAGAAGTATGCCGATACTGTACGCCACAAATATGTCTTTAGGTGTGGCACTCTTAAACTCTCTTGTCAAAACCGCCTCTGAAAAGTTACGCGAGTTTGATATAGAGATAGTAGAGATGCACCATAGACACAAAAAAGACGCTCCAAGCGGTACGGCTCTGACATTGGCGCACAGCGCAGCTAATGCGAGAGGACTTGACCTTGATGCTGTGAGAATAAGCGGAAGAGACGGCGTTATCGGAGCTAGAACAAAAGACGAAATATCAGTAATGGCTCTAAGAGGCGGTGATATAGTCGGCGAGCATATAGTTGGCTTTTACGAGGACGGCGAGTTTTTGAGGCTATCACATACGGCGACTAGCAGAGATACTTTTGCCAAAGGTGCAATAAAAGCGGCTCTGTGGCTCTCATCTCAAAAAGAAAGTGGACTTTATACTATACAAGATTGTTTAAGTATATGATGCATGAATTAAATGAAAAATGCGCCGTAGTCGGCGTTTTTGGCGTTGCGGCGGCTTCAAAGATTGCGTACTTTTCGCTTTTTGCAATGCAACATCGCGGACAAGAAGCGAGCGGGATAAGCTCTTCAAACGGTAAAAAGATATTTACAATCAAAGATAGAGGTCTTGTAACAAGAGTCTTTAACGAAGAAAAATTGGAGAAACTATCAGGCACAATGTCGGTCGGACACAATAGATACTCCACCGCCGGAGAAGACAGCATACTAGATGCGCAACCGGTATTTGCAAGATACGACCTTGGCGAAATGTCAATAGTCCACAACGGCAACCTCACAAACGCAAAAGAGGTAAGAGATGCGCTAATAAAAAGCGGCGCAATTTTTCAATCCTCAATGGATACTGAGAATTTAATACATCTTATCTCAAGAAGCGAGAAAGCAAGACTCAAAGATAGAATAATAGACGCCGTAAAAAAAGTAACCGGTGCGTACTGTTTTGTTTTTTTATCAAGAACAAAAATGTTTGCGGTAAGAGACCCTTACGGCTTTAGACCACTAAGTCTAGGCAGGCTAGGCAAAGGGTGGATGGTGGCGTCTGAGACGTGTGCGTTTGACCTTGTGGACGCAAAATTCGTGCGCGACGTAAACCCGGGCGAAATGCTTATTTTTGAGGACGGTAAAGAGCCGCAATCTGTTCAAGTATTTGAGCCTACGCCAAAAAAATGTATATTTGAGTATGTGTATTTTGCAAGACCGGATAGCTTGCTTTTTGGCAAAAGCACTTATTCGGCTAGAATAGAGATGGGTAGACTTCTCTCAAAAGAGCTTCCCGTAAACGCCGATATGGTGATTCCGGTGCCAGATAGCGGTGTTCCGGCGGCTCTTGGATACGCAAAAGAGAGCGGTATTTCTTTTGAGCTTGGTATTATTAGAAATCATTATGTTGGACGTACTTTTATAGAGCCTGCCCAAGAGATTCGTGATTTGAAAGTCAAAATGAAGCTAAGCCCGATAAAAGAGCTCATAGAGGGCAAAATAATAGTCGTCGTAGACGACAGCATAGTGCGCGGCACAACAAGCAAGCAGATAGTGCGCATGCTTCGCGACGCAGGAGCCAAAGAGGTGCACATGAGAGTGTCGTCACCCCCGACAACCGACCCTTGTTTTTACGGAATAGACACGCCGGATAAAAGCCACCTAATAAACGCCTCAAAAAGCGTGGACGAGGTAAGAAAGTTTATTGGAGCAGACTCTCTTGCATACCTATCTATAGAGTCCTTGCTTGCCTCTTGCGGCGACGACAAGAATAGCTACTGCCTCTCTTGCTTCAATGGAAAATACATAATTTAGGCTAAATGAGAAACCTTCTTACATTTGGTAGATACCTAAAAGAGAGATTTGGCGAAAAAATCTACAAAATCCCGGTTAGTATACCAGGATTTACCTGCCCAAACATAGACGGCTCCGTCGCTATCGGGGGTTGCACTTTTTGCGAAAACGAATCGTTTAGCCCAAATATTAGCACAAAGCCAAAAAACAGATTTTCGCTAAATCCCCGCTCAGAGCAAAACCCGCTTTTGGAGTTTCAGCTTTTATCGATGGACGCCCAGATAGAAAAGACAAAAGCCATACTAAAAAAGAAGTTTAAAGCAAAACGCTTTATAGTCTACTTCCAATCTTTTTCAAACACATATGCACCCGTGGAGACGCTAAAGACGCTATACGCAAAAGCCCTCGAAAAAGAGGATGTGATAGGTCTTAGCGTGGGAACTAGAAGCGATTGTATCGAAGAGGAGATACTTATATTTTTGGCGAAACTATCAAAAACAAAAGAGATTTGGGTTGAGATAGGCATACAAAGCATATTTGACGAGACGCTCAAAAAAATAAATAGAGGGCATGATTTTGATAGTGTCGAAAAAGCCGCAAGACTCGTCAAAGCATACAATCTAAACCTCTGCGCACATCTAATCTTTGGGCTTCCCGATGAAGATGAAGAGATGATGATAAGCACTTTTGAAAAAACGCTACAACTGGGGGCGGACTCTATCAAATTCCACCCTCTCTACGTCGTCAAAAACACAGCTCTTGCAAATGACTACAGAGCGGGAAAATTTGAACCCATAAGCGAAGAGTTGTATATAAAGGTCTTAACTCGTTGCATAAGCGCTCTTCCAAACCGTGTAAACGTCCAACGAGTAAGTGCGGGGATAGACGACGACACGCTATTAGCTCCTGAGTGGTGTCGCATAAAACATCTTCAGATGAAAAAAATTAGAGAGGCTCTTAGGTGTGTCGGCGTGAATTATTAGGAGCAATAAATACTCAATGTTCCCGTTGCAATTACCGACTTGTTGCAGTAGAAGTTGCGTTTCGCTTTCACGTTCGTGTTTGCACACAACATCGGTTAGAAAATATGAGCGCAATTTTATGATACAATTTCATCAAAACCTTAGATAAGGCGGACGCAAATGCAAAAGACTAGAGTCGACGATATGCTAATAGAGATGATAAGCCCAAAAGTAAAAGAGATAGAAGAGAAGTTTGGGCAGGGTATAGGGCTAACGCAAGAGGATATTAATACCTTGCTACTAAAAAGCCAATACAACCACATAAACCATCTTGATGAAAAACTAGACGAAGTAACCGCTAGCGTTGTGGCTTTGGAGGGGAAGTTTCAAGGACTGGAAAATAAGTTTTTAGGGTTAGAGGGAAAATTCAACACCTTTAAGGCGGAAATGGTCGCCGAATTTGAAAAGAGAATGGGGTCTCTTGAAGCAAAAATGGGTTCTCTTGAAACAAGGATGGAAGCTAGAATGGGCTCCTTTGAGGCAAAAATGGAAGCCAGAATGGGCTCTCTTGAGACAAAATTTGAACAAGCGCAAGTAAAAATGCAACAAACTATTATTACAACGATGAAGTGGTATATAGGCGGGGCGGGCATCGTGCTAGTGCTTCTCAAGGCTCTTGATATTTTTGTGAAATAGACGGTATACATGAAAAAAATCCATACAAAATAAAAACAAGCTTATTGTCAAGTTTCGCCACATTTTACCGCTATACCTTTCAACCCTTCTACTCCCCTTCATCTACAAGATAAATTCCCTCAATAAGCTTTCCTCTTTTGGACTCTACCGTATCATCAATGATAAGCAGTCTTTTTGTGTAGGAGGGGGAAGAACTTTTGCAATCAACGCCGATGAGCTTGAACGGGAGTAGTTTTCTTCAATTATATCTACTATCTTTGCAATACGCATTAGCGCAATGGGGCTTACGTAGATGTTTTTAGCTAGATTGTTTGAATGAATTTGGAGCTGGGGTTATGTGCGAAAGTTGAGATGGTTATATTTAACCATCTTTCTTTGTATGCTATAATCCGTCAATCATAATCAGAAAAAAGAGGCAAAATGAAAGACGTTCCTATTATAGTTTTTGACTTCGGCTCGCAGTATACGCAGCTAATCGCTAGACGACTTAGAGAAGAGGGGGTTTATTGTGAGATAGTTCCTTACTCTGAAAAGCTAGAAGTGCTAAAAGCCAAAAACCCTAAAGGGTTTATACTCTCCGGCGGGCCGGCTAGCGTGTATGAAGAGGACGCTTATATGGTGGATAAGGGCGTATTTGAGATGGGGTTGCCGATTTTGGGTATTTGCTATGGTATGCAGCTTATTACGCATGTGTTTGGCGGCGAGGTAGTGAGGGCTGATCATCATGAGTATGGCAAGGCAAAACTACTTTTTGACGAGCTACACGGCGACGTTAGCCCATTGTTTAAGGGTATAGACTCAAATCATACGGTATGGATGAGTCACGCCGACAAAGTTGTGAAGCTCCCCGATGGTTTTGTGCGAATCGGACACACAGACAACGCCGAATTTGCTGCGATAGCAAATGAAGAAAAAAAGCTTTTTGCATTGCAGTTTCACCCTGAAGTTGCGCACTCAGAGTTTGGGCATAAGATGTTAAAAAACTTTGCAAAATATATTTGCGGTCTAGAGAGCACATGGAATATGGGGCATTTCGCCAAAGAGCAAATCAAAAAAATCAAAGAAAAAGTCGGAAATGATAAAGTTCTTTGTGCAGTATCGGGCGGCGTAGATAGTATGGTCACGGCGGCTCTTTTGGTGGAGGCTATCGGCGACAATCTTATTCCTGTGTTTGTAAATAACGGCGTATTGAGAGCAAATGAAGTGGAGCAGGTTCAAGACATCTTCAAACACTCCATCAAGCGAGAGCTTATCACAGTGGACGCCGAAGAGCTGTTTCTTGGTCGCCTAAAAGGTGTTACGGAGCCGGAGACAAAGAGAAAGATAATCGGACATGCGTTTATCGAGATTTTTGAGGCTGAGGCAAAAAAGTATACGGATTGTAAATATCTAGCGCAAGGTACGCTATACCCAGACGTCATAGAGTCCGTCAGCGTCAAAGGACCTTCCAAAACTATCAAATCTCACCACAACGTCGGCGGTTTGCCCGATTGGATGAAGTTTGAGCTAATTGAACCTCTTAGGGAGCTATTTAAAGACGAAGTGAGAAAGCTGGGGCTTGAGCTAGGACTTCCCTCATACGCCATAGACAGACACCCATTCCCAGGTCCCGGGCTTGCGATAAGAGTGATGGGCGAGGTAAATAAAGAGAGCCTTGCGATACTAAGAAAAGCCGATACGATTATGATAGACGAGCTAAGAGCGTCCGGATATTACTCCAAAGTGTGGCAAGCGTTTTGTGTGCTGTTAAACGTAAGTAGCGTCGGCGTAATGGGGGATAACAGAACGTATGAAAACTCAATAGCTATTAGAACCGTTGAGAGTTCGGATGGTATGACGGCTGTGTTTGGTAGATTACCGTATGATCTTTTGGAGAGAATGAGTAGTAGGATTATAAACGAAGTTGACGGTATAAACAGAGTGGTTTATGATATTTCATCGAAGCCACCCGCTACTATTGAGTGGGAGTGATTGGTTGGAGAGACTCGTATATCTACTCTCGCCTACGGTTGTTGATGGAGCCCTAAATCTTGGCGTTATCGAGACTCTGTTTTTTGAGCCTGCTATTGATATAGATGAGTTTGACGCTCTCATATTTACGTCAAAAAAAGGCGTTTTTGGGCTTGATAGATTGGGCGTAGACTGGAAGCGAAAACCGTCTATTGCGATAGGAGAGGCTACGGCTGAAAGCATTAAGGCGTTAAAAGGAAGGGTCTCATTTGTAGGCTCGGAGGCTTACGGCGATGAGCTTGCCTCTGAGATTACAAACAAATATCGGTCTTTAAAATTTTTATATCCAAGAGCAAAGACAATAGCGTCAAATCTGCCTCAGATACTAAAAAAGAGAGGAGCGGATATTGTCGATGTGCCGATTTATGAAACCGTATGCGCAAAAAATAGCGGTGAGGCTCCGGTTGAGGGCTCTATCATAGTGTTTTCATCACCGTCTACCGCAAAATGTTTTTTTGAAAAATATGGTTGGAGAGAGTCGTATGGGTGTGTGGCGATAGGTAAAACCACGGCGGCTAGCATCGATTTTTGCTCTGATGTGCGCATATCTCCCAAGCAAACGCTGGAAGCGGCGGTTATTTTTGCCAAAAATGAGTTTTTAAGGGCGCCCTTAAGCTAAACTAACTTACAATTACTTTCTCTATGCCTGGACGATGCGCTACCCGTAACATTTTGGGTCCCATATTATATAGCTTTGAGACCAATTAGTTTCCGTCGGTGCGTCGGCGGCCTCGTTTGAAAGCCTAGCTTGAGAGGTTGCCGCCTAAAGATGGGACAACGGTCTTATTTTGACTTTGGAGGACCAAAGTCTCTAACGCGAACGCCCGTCCGGGTTTTTTACTCATCTTCCAAGGAAAATAATGAACGTCTTAATCGTCGGTAACGGCGCAAGAGAGCACTCTATCGCTCTTGCCCTCAAAAAAAGTAAAAAACTCAATAAACTTTATTTCGCACCCGGTAACGGCGCTACTTGCGCTATTGGGGAGAACCTTTCCATCGGCGATTACGAAGGGCTTGCCAAATTTGCCAAAAAAAATCAAATCAATTTAACTATCGTAGGTCCGGAAGCTCCGCTATCAAGCGGCATTGTGGATGTTTTTAAAAAGCATGGGCTAAAAATATTTGGTCCGTCAAAAAAAGCCGCCAAATTAGAGTCTTCAAAAGCGTTTATGAAAAATATTTTGACTAAATACTCTATCCCAACCGCAAAATATATCGAAACCTCTATAGAGGCTGATGCGTTTGCTTTTATAGATGCGCTAGAGGGTATAGTCGTCGTAAAAGCCGACGGTCTTTGCGCCGGTAAAGGCGTGATTATTTGCGAAACAAAAGAGGAAGCAAAAGAGGCTGTTACGGATATGCTTAGCGGCGATATTTTTGGCGAAGCCGGTAAAAAAGTGGTTGTTGAGGAGTTTTTGGACGGCTTTGAGCTATCCGTATTCGCCTTAACAGACGGCAAAAATTACCGAATTTTGCCCGCCGCGCAAGACCATAAAAGACTCAAAGACGGCAATGAAGGTCCAAATACGGGCGGCATGGGCGCATACGCTAGAGCCCCTCTTTGCACTCCTGAAATTATGCAAAAGATTGAAGACAATATCATAGCCCCGACTGTAAAGGCTATGGCGTCCGAGGGCGCGTCTTTTGAGGGTGTTTTGTTTGCGGGAGTAATGGTTGTAAATAATGAGCCTTATACGCTGGAGTTTAACGTTCGCTTTGGAGACCCTGAATGTGAAGTTTTAATGCCTCTTATCAAAAGCGATGTGTTAGAGTTGTTTGACGCTTGCGCTGATGGCAAGGTTGAGGGTTTGGAGTTCTCTATGTCTGATAGATATGCCGTCGGCGTAGTTGCGGCAAGCCTTGACTATCCATACTCAAACGCAGCTCCAACCAAAATCACGATAGACGAAGAAGCCCTCGCATCAATGTCTGAACTTGGACATATAGCATACGCCGGAGTTGAGAAAAGAGAAGACGGATTGTACGCAAACGCCGGACGTATTTTGGTCGCCGTAGGTGTGGCAGACGATGTAAAAAGCGCTCAACAAAACGCCTACAAGATACTATCAACCGTGCATTTTGACGGTATGCAGTATCGAAAAGATATAGCGTACCAAGCGATAGAGGCTTAATGCAAAGCGGTTTGGACTATAAGCTTTTTAAAGAGGAGATAACACTAGCGCCGCTCTCAAAAAGAGCTATGGCGTTTGTAATAGACAAAGCCCTGCTAGCTCTTATTGTTATTGCGGCTATGAGCGATAGATTTCAAGGCAAAGATATTGAGGGCGTCATTTTGGCGATAAACCAAACTTTTTTATTTACGACACTTTTGGAGATTACATATCAAACCGTATTTGTCGCACTTTATGGCGCCACGCTTGGCAAAATACTTTTAAAAATTAGGGTTGTTGGTGCGGAAAGTTTAGATTCGCCTGTTTGGTCTTCATCTCTTATGAGGGCTTCGGTAAGATTTTTTGGAGAAACTCTGTTTTATCTTGGATTGGCTTGGGCATTTTTTGATCCGTTTAAGCAGGGATGGCACGATAAATTTGCAAAAACCTTGGTGATAAATGTCGCTCATTAAAAAAACTTTTTTAATCTCCCTCGTTTTGGCTCCCCTGCTTCATGCGGATAACAAAATAGAGGTCGTAGCAAAAAGCGTAGAACAAGACAATAATATTATAACCGCTACAGGCGATGCGGTTGCTGTTGGAAAAGGCTACTTTATCCGCGCCGATAAGCTTATATACAACAAAACAGACTCCACTGCCGAGGGGTTTGGTCATATATTTGCTCTCAAAGACTCCTCTTTATATACGATTTCAGACTATGTCAAATTTTATTTGGATGAGAAAAGAGGTTATTTTGATAAATTCTTTTTGGAGGAGCTGAAGAGCAATGTATGGATATCCTCAAAAGAAGCCGCTGTAAAAAACAAGGTGTATACCGCAAATAGCGCCGTAAGTTCAAGTTGCAACATCGTCAGCCCTGATTGGTATCTTAGCTATGACGAGGGGGAGTTTGATTCTGCCGCCAGCGAGATGACTCTTAAAAATGCTACGCTATATATAAAAGGCGCTCCGATTTTGTATACTCCATACTTTTCGTTTTCTACAGATAAAACGCGAAGAAGCGGACTTCTAAAACCGGATATTGGGATAAAAGGCAACGAGGGCTTCATCTTTATGCAGCCATACTATTACACGCCAAGTCCTGACGCACCATACGACAATGAGTTTGCGCCGCAGATTAGAACAAAAAGAGGGTATGGCTTTAGCGATACTTTTCGTTTTATCACCTCTGAGTTTTCGCGAGGATATATTAAAGGCGGGTACTTTAGGGATAAAGAGAGTTTTAGAAAAGAGTATGCGCTAAAATACGGCTCGCATTATGGTTTGACGCTATTTTATGAGAGTGAAAAACTATTTTCGTCAAAAGATAAGGCAAAAGACGAAGAGGATGGGCTATATGTCAATCTAAACTATCTAAACGACATTGACTATGTAAACTTGCAAGCCAGAGATATTTTAAGGGAAAACAATAGCGACAAGATAACAACGTCAAAAATAAACTACTATTTTAGGCAAAAAAACAACTATTTTGGCGCCTATATGAAATACTATATCGACACCTCAAAAACCTCAAACGACGATACGGTGCAAGAGTATCCAAAGCTACAATACCATAGAAACAGCGAAAGCTTGCTACTAGACGATTTACTATATTCGTTTGACCTTACGAGTTTGAGATATGACAGAAGAACAGGGCTTAACGCTCTGCAAACGCAGGCTTTCTTGCCGATTACATATACGATGCGTTTTTTTGACGACTTTGTCGGGTTTAGTTTGGCGGAGCATTTTTACGCCAATAAAGTCGGCTTTTCAAACTCGCAAGATAGCGACGCAAGGGATTACTCTTTTGCGAGCATCACACACAAGGCAAAAATTTTTACGACTTTACAGAAAAAATATGATGACTTTATCCACACTATAGATTTTGAGCTTCTATACTCAAAATCCGGCGCAAAGCAGGAAAAAAACTATCCAACGCAAAAAAATGAGCTTACAACACTTGTGACAAGCAGTTCTGAAAATGAAAATAGCTCTATAAAATTGGCGCAGTTTTTTTATGATAAAAAAGGCGCTTTGACGCTTAGCCATAGACTCAGTCAAACCATGTATCATAACGTTTCAAGAGTTGATTATAAGTATGGAGACTTAGAAAACGAGATAGTTTACCGCATAAATAAAAATACAACACTCTCCACAGATATTTTCTATTCCTACAAAAACTCTATAATATCAGCGGCAACGTCTTCTATCGGCTACAACGACGGAGATTTGGGGTTGTCTGTTTCACATGTTTATAAAGACAAAAACGCCACTTTGAGCCTACTCAAAGAGAAAGAGAGCTATTTTGCCGCCGCCGCTTCAAAAAAAATAGACCGTCACTATACGGCGTTTGGCGGCTATGAGTATGATGAAAACAAAAGAGAGACGAGGGCGTGGAATATCGGGCTAAGTATGAAAAAGCAGTGTATCAACTACTCTATTAGCCTTAAAAATGAGATTACTCCAATACTCACAAGTGCGGAGTCAAGTTCAATTAGAAACTATATAATATACTTCAGTATAAACCTTATACCACTTGGCGGGCTTAATCAGTCGTATTCAATTAGCAACAAAAAATGAGGTAAAAGATGAGAGTTGAAGCAAAAGTTGGTCTGTTTGTTTTGTTTGGGCTAGTCGCTCTATTTTTACTTAGTATGCAGGTAAGTAAAATAACAAATTTTACAAAAAGCGGCTATATTATTAATGGATATTTTGAAAATCTAGCCGGACTGGACGCAAATGCAAAAGTCAAAATAGGCGGTGTGGACGTTGGTTTTGTAAAAGAGAAGATATTGGAGGGCGGTAAGCCAAAAGTGGCGATGGTTGTATTTGATAGCGTTTTAATTCCTACCGACTCCGTTGTTATGCTGGGACAAGACTCTATTTTGGGGACAAAGTTTGTCGAAATCAAAATGGGCGGTGCGACGACTTATCTTAGCGATGGGCAGACTATACATAAAGAGATTAGATACGCCAACTTTGCGGAGACCGCTACCAGCATCAACGAGGCGGCAAATGAGCTGAGACTATTTGTAAAAGAGCTTAGAGGGACTTTTGATCCTGAAGCTAGAGCAAATCTTCAAGAAGCGATACTAAACTTTAAAACAATGGCGGCAAGTGTTGGAACCGCTGCAAATCAGTTTGGGGCGATGTCGGGAGAGTTTAGGGCTACGGGTAGCACAATAAACGAGAAGTTGCCAAGAATTTTGGCTCAAATAGACGACCTATCAAGAGAGTTTGCAAAAACAGGCAGAGATGTAAACGGCAAGTTGCCTGAAATAATGGATAGATTTACTTCGATAGAAAAAGAGCTTCAAGAGGTGATAAAAGAGAATAAACAACCCTTAAATAGTGCGCTTAAGTCTGTAGACGGATTTTTTGCAAATGGCAACGAGACTGTGCAAAAGCTTGATAAATACATATCAAAAGGGATGAATAGTAATCTTGAAGTCTCTTTACGAGGCGAAGCCATGGCAAAAGACCGCTACACAAAAGGGTATTTTGGCGCCGACTATTCACCCGCACCGACGAAACACTATCTAATCGAAATGGTCTCCGATAGAGACAATACGGGTATGAATCCAACTAGACAATATGTGGAAGCCGAAAAGCACGCCAAAGGTAAGACGTATGTATCCGCACAGTTTGGGAAAAGGTTTGACAACATAATGGTAAGAGGCGGCGTGATAGAGTCTACCGGAGGAGCCGGAATAGATTATTATACAAAAAAAGATAAACTCAAAGCTTCTTTGGAGGTATATGACTTTGGAGCGCAAAACGACGTCAGAGGCGATAACGCACACGCCAAAGCAAGCGTGAGATACAGAATGCTAAAACATGTGGACTTAATAGCCGGATACGACAACTTTCTTAATAAAAAAGCGGCTACCGTTTTTGGTGGTGTGGGCGTGACGTTTGTGGATGACGACCTCAAATATATAGTGGGAGGAGCTTCTAGCTTTGTAAAATGACGCCTTTTTTGAAGCTAACGGCGGCTAGAGAGTTTATGGGACTCCCGCCGCTTATTAGCGTCAAAGAGTTGAAAAAAAAATACAAAGAGCTTTCAAAAATTATGCACCCCGACAAGGGCGGAGATGTTGAGAATATGCAAACGCTAATCGAAAGTTATACTTTGATTTTGGAGTATATGGAAAACTATCGCTTTAGGCTGGATAAAGAAGAGATAACGGCGCAACTTCCGTATGAATATTATGAAAAAAGATTTAGATTTTAAAAGGTAGATAGTATGAGTTTTTCACAAATAACAACAATGGCATTCGGAAAAGAAGAGATATTTGAGACGGGTAAAATTGCAAGATTTGCAGACGGCTCAATAACCCTCAAAAGTGATAATAGCGTTATTCTTTCAGCGGTAGTTAGCGAAAAAGAGCTAAAAAATGATGATTTTTTACCGCTTACAGTGCAATATATTGAAAAAAGCTATGCGGCGGGTAAAATCCCGAACGGTTTTATAAAAAGAGAGACTAAGCCAAGCGATTTTGAGACTCTTACGTCAAGACTAATCGATAGAAGTATAAGACCGCTTTTTCCAAAAGGATACAACTATCAAACGCAGCTTACGGTTACTGTTTTTAGTTGCGACCCTGAGGCTGATTTGCAGGTTTTGGCTCTTAATGCGGCTTCGGCTAGCGTGTTTATATCGGATTTACCTGTTGAGAAGCTCGTGCTTGGCGTTAGAGTGGCAAAGATAGACGGTGAGTTTGTCATTAACCCGTCAATTTCAGACCTAAATGAAAAAAGTACGCTTGATTTGTTTGTTGCGGGAACCGATGAAGAGATTTTGATGATAGAGATGGTTGCAAGAGCGAGCGAGAATATTGAAATAGGCTCTTTGCAGCCCATAATGCCGTTTTTGGATATGGGTCTAAACAGCGAGATTATAGAAGAGTTTAAGGCAAATGAGATAGGCGAGGAGGAGCTTTTGGAGGCTATCATGTTTGCTTCAAACGCTATAAAATCAGCCTCTTTGGAGCTTACGCCAAAACTAAGAGCCATCAAAGCCCCAGCAAGAGACTATGAGCTAAAGACAATCATACAAGATGATAAACTAATAGAGCATATCAAAGATGTATACAGCGAAAAAATAGAAAAAGCGATAGGCGAACTAAGTAAGTCAGAGCGAAGCAACGCTATCAAAAGCGTGATAAGCGAGATAGTAGAAGATTCGTTTGTGGCTGAATTTGGCTATAGCAACGAAATGGTCGCTTTTAGCGCTGAGAAGATAAAAAGAGAGATACTAAGAGGGCTAATACTCCACAAACACCAAAGACCGGATGGAAGAAGGCTAAATGAAGTTAGACCAATTACTATTGAGACAAATATCTTGCCTATGGCGCACGGCTCTTGTCTTTTTACAAGGGGTCAAACGCAAGCTCTTGCGGTAGCGACTCTTGGAAGCGATATGGACAAGCAAAACTATGAAAACCTAACAGATAGCGGCTCAGAGGCTGAGAGATTTATGCTTCATTATAATTTTCCAGGGTTTTCTGTGGGCGAGGCTAGCCGTGTGGGACCTCCGGGAAGAAGAGAGCTCGGACATGGAAATCTAGCCAAAAGGGCGATTGAATGCCTTATACCAAAAGATTATGAGCCGATAATTAGAGTCGTCTCAGAGGTTTTGGAGTCAAACGGCTCGTCGTCAATGGCTACGGTATGCGGCGGAGCTCTTGCTATGAGAGCCGCAAACGTGCCGTTACTTAGACTTGCGGCGGGTATTGCGATGGGGCTTGTAAAAGAGGGCGATAAATACGCTATTCTTAGCGACATCATAGGGCTTGAAGATTATGACGGCGATATGGACTTTAAAGTCGCAGGAACTAGAGAGGGTGTTACCGCTCTTCAGATGGATATAAAGCTAGGCGGACTTGATTTTGAACTACTAAAAGCCGCTCTAATGCAAGCAAAAGAGGGCAGAGAACATATCTTGTCTATTATGGAGAGCGCCGAAGCTGAGATAACTATCAATGAGTCAATCTTGCCAAGCACAGAGATATTCCACATCGATACAAGCAAGATAGTAGACATCATCGGACAAGCCGGCAAAACAATCAAAGAGATAATCGAAAGATTTGAAGTGGCGATAGACCTCGATAGAGACAAAGGCAGGGTAAAAGTCGTAGGACGCGACAAAACAAAGGTAGACGGCGCAAAAGAGCATATCCTCACAATCGCAAAACCAAAAGCTCCAGCAAAAAAGTTTGACCCCATAGAAGCCGGAACGGTCGTGCATGGCAAAGTCAAAAAAATAGTAGACTTTGGTGCTTTCGTAGAACTACCAAATGGTCAAGAGGGATTGATGCACATCTCCAAAGTCTCAGATAAGAGAATAAGCAACGTAAGAGATCATCTAAACGAGGGCGATGAACTGGATGTAAAAGTAATGGCTTCGTCACAAAGCAAAGTGGAGCTGGCTAACGCTAAGTTTTATTAGGAATATTTAATTTTATGCGCCAATGTAAGCAAAGCTTGTATTGGCAGCAATGATATAAATGTCCCCACATGAATGCAACTTATGGGTTGGTTGCAGGTTTGACATGCAAAATTTGGTTCCGTTTATAAGTGGGGATAAGCACTAGAGTGTTGGAACTATAGTATTTCGTTTTAGCTGTTAGCCTGATAAATTTATCTGCATGGTATTGTTGCTGTCATAGCAAGAGTAATATATTGAAGTGTCGAAAAAATGTTCGCTGTAACTATTGTAGTTATAATTATCTAGTATCCGTTTATGGTACACAGCTTATAAGTTTATAAAGATTAGGCGTAACCATTCACCACCCAACCCCAACAGGCATATAAGCCCTACCTCCTAAAGCG
>DZAX01000072.1 GCA_022729705.1 Helicobacter cetorum
GTTTTATGCTATTGCTTTGAATGGAATGGTACAACGTGGTGAAACTTGACATCTAACGATATAGTTTTAACATTGCTGGACGATAGTAGGCTAACATTGGAACAAGAGCTATCAAGCCTATCAAATAGAATCAAAAAAGAGATAATTACCAGCGAAGAGTTTACAAAAACTGTAAAAGAGGGAATAGAAAAAGAGGACACATTAAATATAACGCCGGAATCATTGCATAATATTATGGAAAAAATAACCTCAGATGACGCTAGATGGACTGAAGATTATGATAGATTAAATAATAGCGTTAGAGAGAGTTTGGCAAAAGATGTAAAAGATAAATTTAATGATCTGATAATCTCTATCTCAAAAGATAAGATGAATGAAATAATGAACAATATAGAAGAGGTGTTTTTGAACTCTTTGGGCGTAAACGCCAATCATCCAAAATATAAAGAGCTGTTGGTCGCCACAAAAGAGTATATAGATAAAAATACAGCGGGAACTAGATTTGACGAGGCGGGTTTTAAAGCGCTGACTGATAGGTTCTCTGTTGATTTGATAGAGACTATGATAAAGTTTAAACTAGGCGGTAACGCTAGAGAGCAAAGGTTTCAAAAAGGCAAAAGAGAACTCTATATGCTCTCTCTCTTTTCGGCAAAAAATAAAAATAAAAATTTTGATTTGCCCCTATACAAAACTGATTTAGTCCTAATGGCGCTTACCCAAAAGGGCGACGCCAAAGTAGAAGAAACGCCGATGGATAAAAATGAGTATATCTCCCAAATAAAAGAGACTTTTACTAAATTGGGCGTAAAAGATGTAAGCAGAAGCTATTTGGAGCAAATCGCAACTAAAGCGCTTACCAAAAAGATACCCCTAACAAAAATCATCCAAACTATGCTTAATTTAAATCTAGCGACTAAAGCTGGAATGGAGTTGGCAAAATTTATATATGAAAATACAACTAAATCTTTTGAAGAAGAGATGATTGAGGGCGAGGCAAGATACATTAGCGGCATTTTAAAAGACATACATCAAGCCAACTCGATTGACGGGGTCAAAAAAGAGATAGAGGATGATATTAAGAATTTGAAATTTCTATTTATCGATTGCGTGGTTGAAGCTATTTGCCTTGAGTTGCCTTTCGCCGCTGCAATTACACACTCTCTTGATACGCTTAAAAACTCAATTAAGGGCGAGAGCTTTAGAAACTTTGTAGGAGATAATGTTTCGAATATCAAATATGACGAATATGGCTCAATAGAGGATAAGATAAGTCAAAATATGATTAAGAAAAATATAGTTGACGAGTTTTCGAAGATATTGAGAAAGCTTGAGAAGTAGTGTTTGGCTCCCCGTCCTCACGAGAAATGGGGACAAGCAACTTGTTTAGTCCCCCCATTTTTCAGGCATAATACACAAACACCCTATGGAGGCTAATTTATAATACTTCCTGTTTTGGGGTCTCGTATGATACCAACAAGCAAACCAGCTATAATAAAAACAGAGTTTTAA
>DZAX01000073.1 GCA_022729705.1 Helicobacter cetorum
ATAAGTTCATCTCTCTTTTTCCCATCGATAATAAAAGCTTCATTGAATCCTGTTTTTATTCCGTAGTTAATTTTAATATCCCACTCTTTCAACGGTGTTCCCACTGATTCTATTTTTTTCTTGATTTCTAACTCTTTTTTGTCTGCAAAAGTGAAACTTGACTTGCTCAAATCAGCTTGATTTATCTCTTTAAAGCTTTCAAGTTTGCTATCAAAGACCCGAAAAGAACTGTTTTCATCGGAATTTTGTTTCTTGAGTATCGTAATCGCACTATCTACCGTGGCATCTTCAAAAACCTTTACACCATTAAAATCTACGATTTGTTGGATTGAGGTATGCTCCAAAATATAAGCTCTTAGGTTTGTTCCATATTTGGCTCTAAAGAACTTATTTGAGCATATAAAGCCGTTCAATCCGTTTGGCTTGAGCATTTTTATCGCAAGTTCGTAAAAATAGACATATAAATCAGCCGTTCCAGCAAAAGTTTCATACTTCTCTTGAAGTTGCGGCTTAAACTCTTTTATCATCTCTTGGCGTACATACGGGGGATTTCCTATCACAACATCAAAAAAGTTCTCTTCAAATGGCATCTCAAGCAAACTATTGGCACATTTAACTTTTTCACTCAAATTCGTTAAGATTCTCCCTTTTTGAGCCGTTCTAAGCCACAAACTAAGTTTTGCAATCTCCACAGCGTCTTCGTTGACATCCACTCCGTAAAGATTATTTTCTAAAACATTCGTCTCAATATCGTACAAACTCAAGAACTCATTTTCGTAAATTTTACGCCATGTGTCAATCTCTTTATGCTCTTTGATAAAAAATTCTAATGCTTGATTTAAAAATGCACCACTCCCACAAGCCGTATCAAGCACTTTTAGGCTCAAGAGGTACTCACGGTAGGCATAAAGGCTTTTAAGCGTTTCTAGCTCATCTTTGGTGCGTTTACGAGGACTTTTTGGATAGCTTATATCTATCAAACCCAATTCTATTTTTTTATCAAGGCAAATTTTGCCAATAGTTTGTTCGATAATGTAGTGCGTGATACGCTCTGGAGTGTAAAAAATTCCATCTTTTTTTCGTTTAGTTTTTGTCTTGTCAAAATCTGAATTGTCAATATTTGCATATAACTCTTCCAAATCGGTCAATGATTGTTCAAAGATATGACCTAAAATATTAACGCTGATATCGCTTCCAAAATCGTAATCACTAAGTTTTTGAGCTGATAGATTTAAAAACTCATCATCGATGATAAGAGAGTCCAAAAGCTCATCTTTGGCAAATAAGCCACCGTTATACTGGACAATGTCAAGTTTAGAGTTACCCTGATTGATGGCATCAAAGTAAAATTTATAAATCTCATAAAGCGAGTAAGAGGTAAATTTTTGATTTTTAAATTCATCTCTTATCTCTTTGATCGTGTTGTATCTCAAAAGTCCCATATCTTCGGCAAAAAGTATAAAAATAATACGGTCGCAAAGTTTTTGAGTGAGTCTTAAAAGGG
>DZAX01000029.1 GCA_022729705.1 Helicobacter cetorum
GTTTTATGCTATTGCTTTGAATGGAATGGTACAACGTGGTGAAACTTGACAGCTACACAACGCTTGATTGGAACATCAACTATGAGTATTCAAAATGGCTCTCAATTTATGGCGGGATAAACAATCTTAATGATGAAAAAATAGATGACGTTCTTGGGAGCAGTAGCGGACGATATTATTTTGCCGGCTTGAAAGTGAGATTTTAAATGAAACGAATATTGTGGATATTGATTTTTGCGGTAAACTTATTTGCCGCACCGATGGAAAAACTAGTTATAGCAGGTCCAGTGGCGACTATCTCGCACCCTTTGTTTGGGCTTATCCAAAACGGAGCCCTAAAAGATGTCGCTAAAAAAATAGAGTTTCGACTTTGGCAAAATCCAGATGAGCTTCGGGCGATACTTCTAAAAAAAGAGGCTCATATTGTAGCGATTCCTACGAATGTAGCCGCAAATCTTTATAACAAGAAAGAGCCGATTAGACTTTTAAACGTGCCGATTTGGGGAATTTTGGAGATTATCACGACAGATAAGAATGTCAAGCAATTGAGCGATTTGAGAGGTAAAGAGATAATTGTTCCCTTTCGCGCCGATATGCCTGATATCGTTCTTCAGTCTATCATTAAGCAAGATGGGCTTGACCCAAAAAAAGATTTTAAGATTAGTTATGTTCCAAATCCGCCCGATGCGATGCAAATGCTGATTTTAAGAAAAGCCGATAATGTCCTTTTGGCCGAACCCGCAACCTCTATGGCAATGAGAAAAACAGGCTCATTTCCTATCAGTCTAGTAGCTCCGACGCTGTTTCGCTCGGTTAATTTGCAAAAAGAGTGGGGGCGAGCCTTTAAGACAAAAGCTTCTATACCTCAAGCGGGATTGGCGGTTGTAGGGGATGTCGACAAAGTCGTCGTCAAAAGATTTGAAGAGGAGTACAAAAAAGCTCTCTCTTGGTACAAAACTCATCCGAAAGAAGCCGGTGAACTTGTGGCAAAAAATATCTCTTTTTTAAAAGCCGAAGCAGTCGCCGACTCAATACCGCATGTGCAACTAGAAGCCAAAAACGCATTAGACTCAAAAGCCGATTTAGATAATTTTTTTAAAATATTGTTAAACATTGAGCCAAAACTTATAGGCGGCAAAATACCAGATGATGGATTTTATTACAAATGAAAACCATCTTTAAAATCATAAAAGATTTTCCATGGTTTTTATGGAGCGGTTGGGGGTCAATCGCTTCAATAATGCTATTTCTAGCCTGTTGGGATTTGGGCAATCAACTTTATGGCGATTTGGTTTTACCCTCTCCAAAAGAGGTAATTTCTACAATGTTTAAACTATTTGAAACCCCTGAATTTTTAATTGATTTGGAGCTTACCATTAAAAGAGGAGTTTTGGGATTTGGCGTATCTCTTTTAATAGGAACGGTTTTGGGGCTTGCCGCCGGTTTTTTTACAACAGCTTCAATAATGAGCCGCCCGATTGTTACTATTTTGGTGGGTATCCCTCCTATTGCTTGGATAGTTTTGGCGATGATTTGGTTTGGTTTTGGAGATATGACTGTAATGTTTACCGTAATTATCGCCTCTTTTCCCATCGTATTTATAGGGGCGATGCAGGGAAGTCGGACTATAGAGGGGGAGCTAAAAGAGATGATGGATAGCTTTTATTTGAGCTTTTGGCAAAAAACAAAAGATCTTTATTTTCCACATCTTTTTTCTTATCTTTTCCCATCTTGGGTTTCAGCCCTTGGGATGAGCTGGAAAATAGTCATTATGGCTGAACTTTTAAGCGCCAACGACGGCATAGGAGCGTCTTTGGCGGTGGCTAGAAGTCAACTTGACACTCCAACGGCGCTAGCTCTTGTAGTGACAATGATAGGAGTTTTGCTGACGCTGGAGTATATTGTTTTAGAGCCTATCAAAAAAGAGGTGGAATCATGGCGAAATTAGAAATAAAAGAGCTTAATTTTTATTTTGGGTTTACACAGATTTTGAACAATATAAATTTCTCCATAAATATGGGTGAAATAGTCGGGATAGTAGGTCCGAGCGGCGGCGGCAAAACTACGCTTTTAAAGTTATGCGGCGGACTTTTAGATGTTACGGAGGGCGAGATAAGCAATGACTTTCGCAACTCTTCTTACGCTTTTCAAGACGCAAGACTACTTCCCTGGAAAACGACGATTGAAAATATTATGTTGCCGATAACGGCAAAAACAACGCATAAAGAGGCATATCAAAAAGCTTGTGAGATTGCTTTAAAAGTCGGACTTTGTCCAAAAGATTTTATAAAATATCCAAAAGATTTGAGCGGCGGAATGAAGCAAAGGGTCAATTTTGCGAGGGCGTTTATCAACACTCCCGAACTTCTATTTTTGGACGAACCTTTTTCGGCTTTGGATATTGGACTCAAAAGAGAGTTGCAAGATTTTGTCCTGCAAAAATGTGTGGAGAATAAAACAAGCGTACTTTTTATTACTCACGACTTGATGGAAGCAATAAGGCTTAGCGATAAAATTTTACTTCTAAAAAGCGATCCGGGGGAAATTCTAAAATCATACGAGATAAAAGAAGCAAAAGAAAAAAGAGACGATGAATTTGTATTCACCAAAACAAGAGAGTTTTTGACTGATAATGATGTGATAAAAACTTTTGAAATTAAAATTTAAAGTAAAACTATGGAAAATAAAAAACAAAATGCGACAAAACACTATAAATTTTATCCCGATGAGAGCAATATTCCTCCGTATTTGGCGTATGGATTTCGCCCTATTTTTCTGCTTTTGCCGCTTTATATGGCTTGTTTGATAATAGTTTGGGGTTTCATTTTTAGCGGGAAGCTCAATCTTTTTGACGACCCTCTTAGTTGGCATATTTACGAGATGCTTTTTGGCGTAGGGATTGCTGGAATTATGGCTTTTATTTTTACGGGACTTCCCGAACTTTTTCCCGGACTCATACCAATCGTAGGTAAGAGGCTAAGCATCATTATCGCTCTTTGGCTCCTCGGTAGAGTTAGTTTTTGGATGATGGATATTGTGGGAATCTATGTAGCGGCGATTATAAATCTCTCGCTTTGGTTTTATATCATCATTTGGGCGTTTAAGCCTGTAGTTTTAGATAAACTTCAAAGACATTCAAGTATTGCCTATACAATAGTTGCGCTTACTGTTTTGCAAATACTCTTTTTCGCCTCAAAAGCCAATTTAGTCAATATCGACTCATTAGCTATTTTAAAAGTCGCAATCGGCGCCTTTATGGTTCTTCTGCTTTTGGCGCTTCGCAGGGTGAATATGGAAGCTATCAATGAGATTATGGAATATAAAAATATTGACGATATTTTTATAGCTCGCCCCTTTAGATATAATCTAGCTATTTTTATGGTGATACTATTTACAGCGGTTGAGTTTTTTTATCCAAACAATTCAACTCTTATTTGGCTTGGGTTTGGTGCAAGCGCCGCAATTTTGGGAATATTCAACGACTACAATCTCAAATTTGAATCTATTTTAAACGAACCTTTTGTTTGGTATTTAGGAACAGTTTTGGCGATGATAGCACTTGGATATGGATTTTTGGGGTATTCACACTTGGCAAAACTTGGGATGGAAAATCACTTCCGACACTTTTTGACCACAGGCGCATTTGGAATAGGATTTTTTATGGTAATGGTTATTGTCGGCTATGTTCACACGGGGAGAACCTTAAAATCAAATTTATGGGTGGCAAGCGGGGTTATTATGCTGATAATAGCTACTTTTGCAAGAACCCTAATACCCTTTTGGCAAGATTTGTACTATCCGTTGACGGGTATCTCTATGTTATTTTGGGTACTACCGTTTGTTATCTATTTTTTTAAAACAAAAGAATTTTTACTAACCCCCAGGGTCGACGGGATAAAAGGGTAAGGAGAGTAGACCTCTCCTAAAACCTATGTCAATTTCATTGACATTCACCCGTTACGATATATGCTCACGCTAAAAATTTATAGTTACAATAAGTAGCTAAAAATTTTTAGCGTAAACATCTACCACAACGATGCAAACACCACTAAAAACGAATAGGTTTTAGGAGAGGTCTAATAAAAAGCTATAGCGCCAGTCGGCGCGATTAGCTTGCTTTTAAAATTTCATACGCCTCTTTAATTTGTAAAAATTTCTTTGAAAGATACGCTTTTTCGTTTTCGCTTTTATCGCTATTGAGATCAGGGTGATATTTTTTTGCTAGTTCAAAATATCTTTTTTTGATATTTTCACTACTCACAGAACCGCTAAGCCCCAAAATAATAAGCATTCTATTTCTTCTTAAAGCAGCTATATCAAACTGCTTGGTCTTCGGGGCGCAAGATGAGTCAAAAAAGCGCTCAAAATCGCATTTTGAATAGATTATCTCATACACTTCAAAACCTAAAGAGAGCTTTTTTGAAAAAATTAATTTAATTTGATTTATCGCCGTTTGATTTATATTTGAGAGCTTAATCTCATACAGCGTCTCGCCAATATCACATCTATTGCTAAAAACCGCTCTTATGTATGAAAAAAGCGGCGCTTCCTTGCCATAACACTTAATAGCAAGAGCGTCTTTTTCAAAATATGCGTAAGCTTTTTTGATATTTACAACGGCGTTTTTTGACAAAATCTGTATATTTATCGGCAAATCACATGAGCCAAACAACATACTTTCAAGCTGTTTTCTATTTTTTTGCAACTCTTGCGAGAGTATATTTGACGCCCACATCAAAAAGACTTTACGTCTATGTCTTTCGCCCTCTTTTGAAAAGATAAAAATAGAGCGACGCATTACAACAGCCTCCGAGAAGCTCTTTTTTATACTGTTTTTCAGATACTCCAAAAACCTATCATCCGCCTCAAGCTTCAAAACTATGGCATTTGAAGCTATTTTTATAGAGCAAAATGCGCCCGCCATTATCAAACCTCTACTTTTTAGTTATTATTTACTTCCACTAGCAAAAATCAAACCACAAATTTATATACTAACGCCAATACGAGCAAAGCCCGTATTGGCGTTAGGGGCTATTCGCCCCTTGCATCCCCCTAAAGCTACCCGCATTTGCGGGAGAATGGAGATTATTGCACACTTTTAGTGCCAAGGTCAGTTATTATTTTTGTATAAAAATATTGTTGTTGTCTTTGGTATACATCTTAATGGAAAGAAAAAATATATACCATGAGAGATTGAGCCACACAAAAAACCAAAATAGCGCGGCAAAAGAGCCGTAAATGGTGCCATATGCTCCGCCAAAAAGCACATAATAAAAAAATAGCTTTTTAAAAATAGATAGTAGCATTGTACATAAAAAAGAGTAAATAGCCGCTTTTTTTGCGCTCTGACGAACCGGCGGAATTACATAAAAAAGAGAGAAAAACGCAAACCACATCTGCAAAAATACCGCAATGAGCGCCAAAAAGTCAAATTTGATAACCTCTTGAATCGCATAAAAGAGCATGGAGATAGAAACGGATAGAGTCGCAAACCCCATAACAATAAAATATTTTAAAAATCTGACCGCTCCAAATGAAAAATCGCTATCATTTGCCAAGCGGTGTATACAGTAATCTAGCTGTTTTATAAATACATACACAGAGTAAAAGGCAAAAAGAAGCCCAAAAAATCCAAGTTTTGACGAGTTTTGCAAAAAAATATTAAGATATTGGAGTATCGTCTGAGCGCTTCCCTCAAACATATTTTGATACAAAAAATTCCTAAAAAGAATAAAATAATCGGCAAAAAATGAGATGTTTACCGCCGCAAATACACCAAGCATCATAAACGGTATAAATGTCAAAATAGACAAAAAGCTCATTGAATCGCTGTAAATGGCGACATCGGAGCTTAAAAAAGAGGTTATTGGTAAAATGCGTCGTTTATACCAATCTGTTAAAAAAGGCGTCAACTTAACCTTCCAAAAACGCTTTTATATTATTTGCTATCTCGCCAATTAGTCTATCTCTAGCCTCTATGCTAGCCCATCCAATATGCGGCGTCAACACAAGCTTCTCTTTATTTTCTATGGAAAGCAAAGCGGAGTCGTTTGCGATTGGCTCTCTTTCAAAAACATCGCTGATGTAAGAGCCCAAAGAGTCGGCGTTTAGAGCTTTTGCCACAGCCTCTTCATCAACGATTCCGCCTCTCGCAAAATTCATCAAAATAGCGTTTTTGGAGAGTTTTTTTAGCTCTTTTTCGCTTATTAGGTTTTTTGTATTTTCATTTAAAGCGGCGTGTACGGACAAAATATCGCTACTCTGCAATATCTTATCAAGCTCTACCCTTCTAAATCCATCCACGCTATTTTTGCCGCTTGTTGAGTAGTATAAAACGTTGGCGCCAAAACTTGCAGCGATATTCGCCACCCTTTGCCCTATCTCTCCAAAGCCGATTATCCCGAAGTTTTTACCGGCAAGCTCTGAAAACTGTTCGCCCATATAGGTAAAGATAGGAGATTTTGCATACTCGCCGTTTTTTACAAAAGCGTCAAAACAGGATATTTTTGATATGGCATAAAAAAGAGAGCTAAAAACAATCTGCGCCACGCTCGCCGTAGAGTAGCCCTTTACGTTGCGCACAACTATTCCTATCTTTTCGCACGCTTTTAAATCCACGTTGTTTACGCCTGTTGCGGCTACACAGATTAGTTTTAGCTTTGGCAAAGAGTTTATTATCTCCTCATCCAAAACTACTTTATTTGTAATAATTATCTCAGCATCTATGGCTTTTGCGACTATCTCATCTTTGTTTGTCGTCTCATAAACGCAAAGAGAGCCGAGTTGTTCTATTTTTGCCAAAGAGGAGCCGCCAAGCGTGGCGTAGTCCAAAAAGACGATAGAGGATACCATCACTTCATCTCCTCCGCTGTTTTTACTATCATTTCCGCTATTTTGCCAACATCACACTGTTTCTCAACGGCGCCAATATCAAAAGCGACTTTTGGCATCCCGTACACAACGCAACTGCTTTCGTTTTGCCCTATTGTTTTTGCTCCCGTATTTCTCATAGCAAGAAGCCCCTTGGCGCCGTCCGCACCCATTCCCGTCAGTATGACGCCTATCGCGTTTGATCCAGCTGTTCTTGCGACGGAATTAAACATTACATCCACGCTTGGTCTGTGACCTGAGATTTTTTCGCCGCCGCCTATCTCTACATAATATCTAGCCCCCGAGCGTCTAAGAGCTAAATGATAATCACCAGGAGCGATAAGGGCTTTTCCGATGCCCAAGAAGTCGCCGTTTTTAGCCTCTTTGACCTCTATGGCGCATATATTGTTTAACCTATCGGCAAAGGACTTTGTAAAATCAGGAGGCATGTGCTGGACGATGATAATCCCAGGAACGTTTGCCGGAAGCCTTGTAAGCACATCTTTTATCGCCTCAGTGCCGCCCGTTGAAGCCCCTATGGCTATTACTTTATCTGTTGTTTCGCTAAGGGCGTTATAGCTGACTTTTGCAAATGATGAAAAAGATTTTTTTTGAATTACCTTGGCCTTTGCAGCGGCTTTTATTTTGGAGATTATCTCATATTTTATGTCGTCTATACCGTCATAAATATTTGAGTGGGGTTTTGGGACAAAATCCACGGCTCCAGCTTCCAAAGCCTCCAATGTGGTTCTAGCCCCTTTTTGCGTTAGAGAGGAGATCATCACCACCGGGGTCGGCATATATGTCATAAGTTTTTTCAAAAACGTCACGCCATCCATACGAGGCATCTCAACGTCAAGGCAAATGACGTCTGGTCGAAGCTCCACAACCTTATCTCTAGCGATATACGCATCTTGCGCTATGCCTACAACTTCTATCTCTCTATCTGATTCTAGCGTCTGCCTAATCACGGCTCTAGCTGTAGCGCTATCGTCAACTATCAAAACGCGAATACTCAAAGCCTCTCTCCATTTTTGATATTACGCGTCAAAACGAACTCGTCCGTTTTGACGGCAGGGACATGAATGTCCCTTGCAACCCCCTGAAGCTACGAAAACTTTCGTTTTCGAGAATTATTACGTGATACTTATGAACCAGCGTATTTAAGCATAACTTTTCCGGTGTCGCTACGCATCATAATTCTGCGTCCGCTTGTTCCGCCAATGTCTTCTGCAACGATGGGTATCTTAAACTCGGAAAGTATCTCTTTTGCGGTCAAAGCGTTTCTTTTGCCTATCATAAAATCCTCTGAGGAAGAGATATTGATACTGGCTCCGCCAAATATTTTTGCTTCCATATTATTCGATTTACAGCCAATATCAATCATTGATTGAATCATTCTTGAAATAGAGACGTTGCCAAATTTTGGACTTTGAAGTCCGTTGCCGTTCCAAAGCGGCAATAGATAGTGGTTCATACCGCCGATTTGCCTGTATTTGTCAAATAGACATACCGACACACAAGAGCCAAGCACCGTAGATATTTCGGTGGGATTGAATCCTATGTGTATCTGTCCTACGTGAATAAAAATCTTTTCATACATTCATAAAGCCTACATCTCAAACGCATCGTCAAAATCTTCAAACAGCGTATCGTTTGAGCCGCCGCTTCCACCTTGCAAGACGCTCTCGTCAGGCAGTGGGATTTTGACGCTAAACTCAGTCATGCCGTTTGCGCTTTCATAGTCAATCTCTCCATCAAGAGCTTCAACCTCTCCTTTTACGACGCTAAGTCCAAGCCCAAGTCCTGTTTTTGCCCTTGTGGAGCCTTTGCTAAATTGGGTAAATCTATTGTAGACAAGCAGTTTGTTTTCAATCTCTATACCCTCTCCGTCATCTTTTATTTCAATATACAGATATTTATCATCGTTTCTAATAAGCGCCCAGATGTTGCCGTTTTCAAAAGCGTACTCACAAGCGTTTGAGATAAGATTTAAAAGAATAAGATATAGTTTTGACGCATCTGAATAAACTTTACCGTTTGTTTCGTCGGTAAACTCAAAAATTATATTCTTATCTTGTATCAGGTATTGAAAAGATGGTTTGACATCGTCGATAAGTTCTACAAAATCCACTCTAGAAAAGTAGTTTTCCGTCTTACCCGCCTCTATTTCGCTAGCCGCCATAATATTTTTGATTTGAAAGTCAAGGCGCAATATCTCCATGTGCAACATCTCGCTTATCTCATGAACCTTTTCCGGCTTCTTGCCGGAAACTAGATGCACACAGAGATTTAACGCCGAAGATATGGGATTGTTAAACTCATTTTTAATAAGAGACAAAAACTGACTCTTAACTGAATCCACCTCCATAAGTCTTGTATTAAGATCTATAAGTTTTTTGTTTAAAAACTCCATCTCATCAAGTGTCTTATTTTTCTCTTCAAACCTTCTCTCTATCTCTTCCAAAAGCTCGCTATCTGAAATTTTGTCGATTGTCGGCATCTCTTCTTTCCTTAGTTATATTTTAGACTTTTCTATATATAGATGATTTTATTAGTGCAAACTCACTCTTATTTTCGGTGATAGCCTCAGAATCGCCTATAACTAAAACACCATTTTTGTCAAGCAGTCTTCCAAACTTGCTTATAAGCGTCTTTCTTGTTGGCGCATCAAAGTATATCATTACGTTTCTACAAAAAATAATGTCAAAATGAAATTTAAAAATAGAAAAATCATCATTTATTAAATTGAACGTTCTAAACACTATTTTAGACCTTAGTTCTGGATTAATTTCATAAAGCGTTGCATGCGCACTTTTGTGTGGTATAAAGTGCTTTTGAATAAGAAGTTTCGACATACCGTCTACGTCTTTTTGAGCGTACACGCCCTCAATAGCCCTCGATAAAACCTTATGTGATATATCGGTTGCCAATATTTTTATATCATACGAATCAAAATTTCTTAAATTATCTTTTAAAAACATAGCGATTGAATAAGGCTCTTCGCCGCTTGAACAAGCCGCCGACCAGATGCGAATTTTCTTATTTATTTTTTTGGCGAACATATCGTTTATATTATCTTTTAAATACTCCCAATGCTTTGGGGATCTAAAAAAAGAGGTGACGTTTGTGGAGATAGCGCTAATAAAACCTACCATCTCCTCTTCGCCCTCGGACGAGTTTAGATACTTGTAATACTCGGGAAAAGAGCTCATATTAAGCTCTTGTAGCCTCTTATGAAGCCTACCCTTTACCATCGTCGCTTTTTGATCGGAGAGAGATATACCAACCCTGCTTTTTACAAATCTTTGTATCTTTTCAAACTCTTCTTGTGTAATGTCTATATTAAACATACTATCCTTTTATCTCCACCACTTCAGAAAATAGTCCGTCAATATTCAAAATCAGCGCAATATCGCCATTGCCCAGTATTGCGCCGCCGGAAATCTCTTTGATTTTTGCCATTGAACGCCCAAGCGTCTTAATAACAACTTGCTGGCGACCAAGAAGTGCGTCCACCAGTATCGCCATTCTTCCCTTTTCACTCTCCACGCAAACAAGAGTACTCTCCCAAATAAGCGCTTTTCTCTCCAAGTTTAGCCCAAACGTCTCGCTTAGGCGAATAACCGGTATCTGTTCTCCTCTTAGATTTACAAATTCGCCCCTGCCCTTCATCATGTGCACTATCTCGCGAGACGGCACAAATGACTCAACAACGCTAAGAGTCGGGATAATAAAAATATCATTCTCATTTCTAACAAGCATTCCGTCTATAATCGCCAAAGTAAGCGGCAAGATTATAGAAAAGTTACTCCCTTTTCCAAACTCTGAGTTAATCTCCACTTTGCCTCTTAGCTTTTCTATGGAGTTTTTAACAACATCAAGCCCCACTCCTCTGCCTGATACGTCGCTAATGACCTTTGCGGTTGAAAATCCTGGCTGCATAATTAAAGAGAATATTTGACTATCGGTTAGGGTGTCGCCGCTCTCCACAACTCCTCTCTCTATCGCTTTTGCCAAAACAGCCTCTTTGTCGATGCCTCTGCCGTCGTCGGAGATAGAGATAATAATATTGCCGCTCTTGTGGTAGGCTTTTAAAGAGATAACACCCTCTTTATTTTTGCCCGCCTTCGCTCGCTCATCTGCACTTGCCTCAAGTCCGTGGTCTATTGCGTTTCGTATCATGTGAACTATTGGATCAGAGAGAGCGTCTATCATTGTTTTGTCTATTTCGGTATCTTCGCCGTGAATAACTAGCTTTATCTCTTTTTCGGTTTTTTTTGCGGTGTCCCTAGCGACTCTTTTCATCTTCTCAAACGTATCTTTGATAGCCACCATCCGTAAAGACATTACTCTATCTTGTATCACTTTTGTGATTTTTGAGAGCATCTCAATCGTTCTATCAATACCCGGGTCGCCTATCTCTTTTATCTTTTCGTTTTGCGCGACAAAGTTTTGCGCTATGACAAGCTCGCCCACGGTGTCAAAGAGTTCGTCAAGCTTTACGGTGTCTATCTTGATATAAGATTTTATACCAGTTATAGCCTCTATATCCTCTTTGCGCCTGTTTGGATGCAACACTTCATTTGGCTTTTGCAACAGGTCATTTTCTTTTGGCTCCAAACTCACAGTTTCAGCCGCTACAGCAAGCTCTTTTTGAAGCTCAACAACTTTATACTCCGTCTCAAACAAAAACTCAAATAAATCCTCTATAAACTCGGCGCTTTTTTCTGAAACAAATATAACGGAGACATTAGAAAACAGAGACTCTTCGGCGCTAAAGTCTGAAAGCGTAGGAATACCGTCGCAATTCCAATAGCTCTCTTTTATCTCCCCAATATCGCTTAAAAGCTTAAAAAACAAAGAGTGGTCATACCCTCTAAAATATATATCTTTATCAAAAGTAAACTCTACAAGATAGACGCTTTTCCCGCTTATCTCACTATTTTGGGTTAGTCCGTTTTTGACCCCGTCTTCAAGCTTTTTATCACATTTTTTTTGATCCGACATAGACTCGCCGCCCTCTCCAAACTCAGCCGCCAAATCGCTTATTGGCTTTGTTTCGACGCACTCTGCGGCTCCGTCTGTTTTTATGTCAAGCATATTTATTATACTAGACAAACACTCATCATACCCATCGGGAGTTCCATTGTTTCCATTTACCTCATACCCCATCGTCTCTTTGATTATATCGACTCCGTTTAAGAGCGTATCTACAGCCCCATCTGGTAGATGTGCGTCGCTTTGGCGAAAATGATCAAGCAAATCCTCAAAGTGATGCACAAAACCGCCAAGCCTACTAAAGCCAAAAGCGTTAGCGTTGCCTTTTAGCGTATGCACGCCGCGAAAAAGCTCGTTTAATATCTCTTTATTGGACGGATCTCTTTCAAAGTCAACAATATCGCCGTCTAGTTTTTCTATAATCTCTCCGGACTCTTCGATAAAAATCGCTTTTAGTTGCTCTTTATTCATGGCATATCCAATTTGCCTTGCCATACTTTTTGAAAGAGTGCTCTTTGTTATCAAGCATATCTATCTTAATAGATGGTTTACTTTTTTTTAAACTCACAAGAAAAGCGATAAGAGCCGACGAGGCGGGAAAATCATCCTCCTCTTTTTCAAAACCTATCTCCTCTATATACTCAAGCCTTGGAAGAATAAAACCCTTTAATTCGTCTATCTCGTTATACTTTAAGTTAAGAGATATATTTAATCTATCGCCATCAATTTGCATCTTAAAACTCTTTCAAATCTCTTTCATCTAGCGGAAATATCTCATCCGTATTTTTATTGGCTCTTGGTGCTTGCTTTGCCGCTACGTGTTTTGGGGTAAACGCTATGTGTTTAACCTCTTTTTTGAGCTCCATTTTACGAGGAGCGCTCATTTTTTGATGGGATATGTTTTGGTTTACATCTATACCAACTATTTTTGCCAAAGTAGCAACCGCTTCTATAGTCGCCGCCGCTTGGGCGTTAAGTTCTTCGCTTGCCGCCGCCGCTTCTTCGGAGTTTGCGGCTACTTGCTGTGTTACTTGATCTATTTGGCTCATTGCCATACTTAGTTGACCCATGCCCTCTGCTTGCTCTCTACCCGAAAGAGTAACTTCGCCTATTAGATCTGATACTTTTTTTGCTTTGTCGTCTATCTCTCTAAATGAGTTGCTTGCGGCATTGGCTATCTCTGAGCCTTTTTTGATTTGTGTTACCGCTTCTTCTATTACAGCTCCAGTCTCTTTTGCGCTGTTTGCGGCTCTTTGGGCTAGGTTTCGTACCTCATCGGCAACAACGGCAAATCCTAGACCGTGCTCACCTGCTCTTGCGGCTTCTACGGCTGCATTTAGAGCTAGAAGGTTTACCTGAAATGCTATTTGGTCGATTGTTTTTACTATATTTGCTATTTTTGCGGCTGATTCTGTCGCCTCTTTCATGGAGCGTACGAGCTCTTCACCTTTTTGTAGACCGTCTTTTGCGGCTGCGTTTGTTTGTTTGGCCAGAATGTCGGCTTGTCTTGCGTTTTCTGTGTTTGAAGTTACTCCGGCCGTTGCTTGTTCTAAAGTTGCGCTTACCTCTTCAACAGAGCTTGCTTGCTCAGACGCTCCTTGCGCTAGGCTTGTTGAGCTTGAGGCTACCTGATCGGAGGCTGAGGAGATTTGCATAGCTCCATTGTTTATTGTTGTTACCGCTTTTGTAATAGACTTTGTTACGGAGCGTTCTACAATAACCATAAGTATGCAGACAAGCAGTATCCCAACGCCGATTAAAGCCGTAATCCAAAAGATACCGTTTTCAAGATACCGAGAGACATCGGAAGCTCTATTTGCCTTAAGTGCATTGTATTTTTCTATATTTTTATGAATTTGCTCTTTTAGCTTTCTCCACTTTTGCGTATTTGACTTTATCTCCGCCGCATCCAACTGAGTGTCTTGCGCAGCTTGTTTTTTTAGCGCCTCGCAATCATCTATAAACAGCTCAAAAACATTTTTGACAGCTTCATACTCTTTACGATCTATCGTCTCTAGCTCCGCCCCAATGGAGCGTTGCTTTGCAAGAGCTGTTTCTAAGTTCTTAAGAGCTTGCTTGTCGGCTAAAGAGATATATATATTTCTCAAAGCCTGCCCTGATTGCAAGCCCTCAGCCAAAAGTCCGTAAAAAAGAGCTTGCTTCTTATCGACTCTCTCAAGCCTCTCGTTTGCGTCGCCAACTCTTACAACCCCATTCCAAAGCAAGACCTCAATCACCAAAAACAATACCACAATACCGACGCCAAGCAAAAGAAATTTTTTCTTAAGCGTCCAAACACCACCACCCATCGCAAACCCTTTGTCTAGCAAGATTAAAACTCTTTCAAATCTCTTTCATCAAGCGGAAATATCTCATCCGTATTTTTATTGGCTCTTGGCGTCTGCTTTGCCATTGTGCGTTTTGGGGTAAACGCTATATGTTTAACATCTTTTTTGAGCTCCATTTTATGCGGAGCGCTCATTTTTTGATGAGATACGTTTTGGTTTACATCTATACCAACTATTTTTGCCAAAGCCGCAACCGCCTCAATAGCCGCCGCCGCTTGGGCGTTAAGTTCTTCGCTTGCCGCCGCCGCTTCTTCGGAGTTTGCCGCCACTTGTTGGGTTATCTGATCTATTTGACTCATAGCCATACCTAGCTGGTTTAGCCCCTCTGCTTGTTCCCTGCTTGACATAGCTACTTCGCTTATTAGATCTGATACTTTTTTTACTTTGTCTTCTATCTCTCTAAAGGAGTTACTTGCAAGAGAGGCTATCTCTGAGCCTTTTTTGATTTGTGTTACCGCTTCTTCTATTACCGTTCCCGTCTCTTTTGCGCTGTTTGCGGCTCTTTGGGCTAGGTTTCTTACTTCATCCGCCACCACTGCAAAGCCAAGACCGTGTTCACCCGCACGCGCCGCCTCTACGGCTGCGTTTAGAGCTAGGAGGTTTACCTGAAATGCTATCTGGTCGATTGTTTTTACTATGTTTGCTATTTTTGCGGCTGATTCTGTGACCTCTCTCATGGAGACTACAAGCTCTTCGCCTTTACTTAGACCATCTTTTGCGGCTTGCGTTGAGGCTTTAGCGAGGATATCGGCTTGTCTTGCGTTTTCGGTGTTTGAGGTTACTCCAGCTGTTGCCTCTTCAAGAGTGGCGCTTACCTCTTCAACAGAGCTTGCTTGCTCAGACGCTCCTTGCGCTAGGCTTGTGGAGCTTGAGGCTACTTGGTCGGAGGCTGAGGAGATTTGAAGAGCTCCATCGTTTATTGTTGTTACCGCTTTTGTTATGGAGGCTGTTACGGAGCGGATTATGAGGAAGCTTAGGAGGATAGAGAAAATGATGATTACGATAGAAACTATAGTTACCAAAGTTTCGAATGCTACGGCAGACGCCTCGGCGTGGGCTACTATCTCGGCGATTCTACTTTCTTGCGTTTTAAGTAGTCCGGCAAGGGCGGAACCCATTGTGTTTGATACCGGAGCCATAGCATGAACAGTTTTCTTATACTCTTCAAAAAGCTGATGCTGAACCGTCACATCCTTGTTTTCGGATAATTTTTTTATAACAGCGTCTATAGCAACGTAATCGCTCTTCCACACTTGATACTTTTGGGCAAAATCGGCAAACTGCTTTGCAACCCCTTCGTTTCTTATAAGAGCCTCAAACTCTTTCATATAGTTATCAAAGTTTTCAAAAGACTTTTTCCTATCTTCCAAAACTTTTATAAAGTAAGAGTTGGCATTTACATCCTCTTGAAACTCGTACAAACTGAAAGTCTGAGCTCTTATAGTAATCCTCTCCCTGTCCATTTTAATAGCACTGGCTTCCCTAACTGAAGCCTCCTTGCCTATCCTTATGACGTCGTCCATCCATTGAGCCGCGCCGCTAAAACCCTGATACACTAAAAAAGCTATACCCATAAGCATTACTACAGTTAAAAGTATCAATTTACTTCTAAGAATCATATTATCGAGCCATCCCATTTGTTTACCTCTGTCTTTTTAGTTTGTTTTCGTCATTGCGTCAAGCATAGAAATCTCTTCGGCCTCAAAAAGTTTCTCAAGATCCAGTATCATAATAACCATCTCACCCATTCTCGCAATATTTTTGATAAACTCAGTATCTATATTTGCGCCAAACTTAGGTGGTTCAGATAGATTTGCTTCGTCAATCGTAAGCACCTCCTCGACCTTATCCACAACAAACCCGATACTTACCTTGTTGATCTCTATGATAATTATCGCTGTTTGCTCGTCATACTCAAGGCCGGGCATATCAAATCTAAGTCTTGTATCGATAACCGGAATGATGGAACCCCTTAGGTTTATTACACCGGCTACATACTTTGGAGTTTTTGGCACATGCGTTATCTTCATCATGGCGATTATCTCCCGCACCTGTGAAATATCCACACCATACTCTTCATCGCCCAAAAAATAGGTCAAAAACTTATTTTTAGAAGCCCTTGTTTTCATGTATCCGGCGTCGCTCATAGCTATACTCCTAACACCATTTTGATTGATTTAATCAGTTTGTCGTCGCTAAATGGTTTTACCATCCAACCGGTCACGCCTATATCCTTACCTTTTTGCTTCATGTCCGCCGAACTCTCCGTCGTTAGGATGAGTATTGGTTTTTGTCTAAAAGAAGGATTTGATTTAATCTCTCTAGCCAAATCAAGCCCGTTCATTTGCGGCATATTGATGTCGCTAATGAGCAAATCAAAATTTTCATCACCATTTTGCAGGTTAGTCAACAACACCGCTGGATTTAAGTAAGACCTAAACTCTATTACGCCGCTTTCAACCAAATCCTCAAGCGCCATCTGCGCCGTTGCGAGTATTGTTTTGGAGTCGTCTACCAATACAATTCTTTTAGCCATGCTTTTGCTCCTTATGCTGTATATTTTCGTTATTTGCTCTCATTGTAGTATATTTTTTATAAGGCTTTATTTTTAGCTGACTAGTTCAAAATATACCGCATATCAAAAGCCTTAACATGATTGATTCTCACATTTTGAGCAAAGCCCAAAATGAGGTCTTCAGCAGACGGCTCTCGCGGCTTGCCGCTCTTAGAAATTCATTTTAATCAGAGGTCTCAATAGCCAAATGCACATTTTTCAAAAGCTCGCCGGAAATAACTCCGACTTTATTTTGAAATCTTATATACAATGAATGAACGAATCTGCCTAGTATAGTCGGGTTCAGGGAAACATTCCATATTTCGCCCTGCCTAACGCTCAGCATAATCGTCGCCTACAAAATCAGCCCACTCTTTTAAATCCAAATTTTTTTCATACAATTTCCGCTCCGCCGCAAGCCTAATCCCCTTTTCCCATTTATCTCGTTCCTTCTTAGCCTTATACTCGTTAACAGCTTCAATAATAAGTGACGATACGGATACGCCTAGCTCTTTTTTTAGAGAGTCCAACTCTTTTTTAAACTCAATCGGGATAGAAATTGTCGTTTTTGCCATATTCAACGCCATAATATTCTCCATATTTTTATAATTTTAAGTATAGCGTTTTAAATCAAAGCAAATAAAAATGCTACAACTCTTTTTTATACATATTTTTATAAACCCTCGAAGAGGATAGAAAAAATGCGGTTATAGAGGAGAAGATGTTTGTCGCCTCTTTCGCCCAAAACTCTTCTGTGAAAAATATATTTAGATTTTCTAATATTTTTCTCTTTACATAGTCGCTAAAAAAACCGTTTTCAAAAACCAAAGTCTCAACTCTAGTCTTTGCGTGTAAAAAATCTATAGAGCCGATAGCCGATATGTCGCCGAAAAGAAAAAAGAGACCTTGCGGCTCTTAAATCCGCTTTGTTCACTCGGCGCTCATAAAATCGCAAGGCTCGTTAAATAACGGAGAGTCTATTAAGATTACTTTTACCATTCTGCCCTCCTCAACGCAAGTCACGCCTTTTCCCGTCATAATAAACGAGTTGCTTTGCGTTATCGGGCGCACCATTCCCGAGCCATAACGAGCGCCCTCGTACACCTCAAAAAAACCGTTTTTATAGCTTCCCAAAATCAGGTTTGCCCTTGAGTCTTTAATATCAAAATAGCTTTTATTTTTTGCCTCTACATACCCTATATATGCGGCTTTTGCGCCCGTCAGTCTAGCTATAATCGCAGAGCCGAAAAGATGAAAATTTGCCACGGCGGATATAGGATTACCAGGCAAAGCCAGCACGGCGCTCTCTCCTAAATATCCAAACATCGTCGGCTTACCTGGCTTTAAGGCTACTTTTTTAAAGAGAGCCTTTAATCCGCACTCCAAAAAAGCCCTACCTATAAAATCAGCCTCGCCCATACTAATTCCGCCGGTCGTCAAAATAAGGTCATACCCAAAAAGTGAGCGGATAGTCTGCAAAGTCGCCTCATAGCTATCATCAAGTAGCTTTACATAGTGCGGCTCACAACCTTTTTCGATACATAAAGCCATCAGCATAGCGGCGTTGGAGTTGTATATCTGGTTTTCGCTTGCCGCCTCCCATGGTTCGGCTATTTCGTTACCGCTTGAGATTACGGCGACTTTTGGTTTTGCGGCGACTTTTACGACAAATACGCCTTGGCTTGCCAAGCTGCCTATGGCGGCGGGCGTTAGCGTATCCCCCGCCCGCAGCAGCGTGTCGCCGACATTTGACTCTTCGCCTTTGGCTCTAATATTTGCGTTTTTTTTGATAAACTCCGGCAACGTCACGCTGTTTTCTTCTACGCTAACGGCGTTTTCAAATGGGACAACGGCTTCTACGGAGATTGGAACAGGCGCCCCCGTCATTATTTTGACGCATTCGCCCATCTTTATGGATATACTATTTATAGCATCTCCAGCCATCACAGCCCCAGAAATAACAACTTTTTTGCCCGCATCGCACGTCTTTACCCCGTATCCGTCCATAGCCGAATTTGTAAAAGCGGGTAACGCCTTACGACACACTATATCCTCCGCAAGCGTCCTTTTTAGAGCGGCAAAAAGAGGAACGCTCTCTTTTGTTTTTAACTCTTTTGTGGTTGATAATACTATATTCAAAGCCTCGCTAAAATCAGTCAGTGTATTGTTTTGTTCTTGCATTTTGTTTACCATCCTTTGTTTAAGAAAATTATCTCTAATATTCAATTATAATTTATTCTACAACACAAAAAAATGTTAAAAATTACTTCGCTATTATTTCGTCAGTGCCAAACCTCGGGTTATCTCAAATATAACCAGAACTCCAAGTTGTTCTTGAAAGGCTGAAAAAAGAGTCTTTTCTGGATTTAAAACTTTGGGCTATACTTTAGATAGAGTCGGTATGATACTTATCATAAGAGTCTCTTTTGTTTGGGATGTTTGTTTTGTTAAGAGAATTATACCTAAAACATTTGTTTGAGGATTTGCAAGAGGCTCATACTTTAAAAATAACGCCAAGCGGCTAAGACGGCGTAGGGAGCAAAATGATCTATTTTTCAGACAGCGAAATTGACGCTTTTATCTCAGATGATATTCCATATTTTGATTTGACGGCGGAGCTTTTGGGCGTTTGCGGCGAGGCTTTTTTGTCGTTTGGCACAAGAGAAGACGGCGTGGCGAGCGGCGTCGAAGAGGCGGCGAGAATTTGCGAGAAGCTTGGACTTAAGACGCTTATAAAAACCGCTTCTGGGCGTAGAGTAAAAAACGGTGATTCGTTGCTTGAAGCGCGTGGAGACGCAAAGGCGACGCTCAAAGCGTGGAAGCCGTCTCAAAATATCTTAGAGTACTCATCAGCCGTCGCAACACAAACCGCAAAGATGATAGAAGCTATACAAAACGTATCACTGCACACGCATTTTGCCACAACAAGAAAAACTATTCCCAGCGTCAAAAAACTAGCTCTAAAGGCGGTGTTAAACGGCGGCGGTTATGCGCATAGGCTTGGACTCTCAGAGAGCGTTTTGATATTTGCCCAATACGAGGCGTTGTCTGGACTATCTTTGGAGGATTGCGTCAAAAAAGTCAAAGACGGCACAAAAGAGCACAAAATAGCCGTAGAGGTAAAAAGTATCAGCGACGCAGCAAAGGCGGCAAAAGCGGGGGCGGATATAGTCCAATGCGACAAGTTAAATCCTGATGAGATAAGAGAAGCCATACAGATAGTAAAGAGTATAGACGAACGTATCACCGTCATAGCGACAGGCGGTATAAACCTCCAAAACGCCGCTCTTTACGCCGCCGCAAAGCCGGATATTATCGTCTCTTCGTCCGTTTATTACCCCAAGCCATTTGATATCAAAGTGACAATAGCTCCGCTTGACTAATGAAAAGCAAGAAAGGGCAAGAAAGGGTGTCAGGCACTCTTTTACTTGACAACAAAAATAGCATCACTAATTGCTTTAAATTCTTGAGTTCTACCTTTATATGTAAAGTTTACTCTTAAATCATCAATCCTTTTGTTTGAAAAATCATCAAGATAATCATGTATTATTGGTCGCAATACATCAAGATTTCTCTTAAGTTTCCAAGAATTATCAAAGTCATTAGTATCAATAAGTACTAAAAATAGTCTATTTGAAGAATCAAAACGCATTTCCCCTTGTTCTTCATACAAATTTTGAATAAGTTCTCTTGGATTTTCTTGTGCATTTTTTAGGATATTCATTCTAGTAGTTTTTATTTTAGCAAGAATATTTTTACAAAATTCATCATTTCTATCATTCATTTTTTGGGTAATTTCATGATATATATCGTCACTTTTTGCTTCTTTGTTAAAAATGATTTTAGCTTCTCTAGCTTTTTGTTTTAACTCTGTTAGCTCTGGCTTTAGTCCCATTTCCTTTCTTTTTTTCTCAATAAAGTTTGCTGGTAAGTATGTTACCTTAAGATCAAACGGTATACTATTTACAAAAAAATCAATCTTTTTCACTTGCCCAACTGTCGGTAAGACACTACAATGCTCTTTAAATAAATGCTCAATTAAGATACTAGACCAGTGATTATACCAACTACACAAGACATAACCTTGAACTGCCCTAGAAATATCGCTATCAAATTTAGCTTTTAGGTCATCATATGATGTATATATTTTAACAAATCTATCTACTAAATAACGATCCAAAGCATTTTTATAATCTCCTCCCCAATCAAAAATTTTCAACTTATAAAGCTCTGAAACAAGTTTTTCTACATCAAGATTTTTCACATCCGATAAATGCCTAGCCCTAATAAATTTATCTAATATTTCGTGTGAATTTTGTATATCTTTAGAAAGTATCTCGTATAGTTCTATAAATTCATCTGTAATTTTATTTGTTTTTAATTCAATTTTTTCTTCCATAACGAAATTAGCAATCAACTCTTTCCTTGCTATAGATTTCAACTTTAACCATAAAATACCAGCCTCATTAAAATTAAAATCATCCATTTCATCTGATTCAAAAGCTTTTTTCCAATGATTAAAACTTGCCATTTCTTTACTCCATTGAATATTTATGTTAACTACTTTTTTGGGTTTGCACACAAACAGTATTTCTCTGCTTCCTGCTACGCTTCCTTTTCCGCCCCGACCTACTTTGTATTCTTTAGCTTCAATTTCAACATTTCTATATTTGGCTATAAGATGTGCTAAATCATGTGGCTTGGGATAACTGCGGTCATTGTAACTAATTAACCATATGGGAATATGTTCGGCACGGCGAAATAATTCATCAAAAGAAGCTACAGCCTCTTTTTTTTTATCAAATCCACTATATCTTTGAGGATGATACCTTTTTATTCCATTAATAAATTCTTTATCACGCCAATACTCTGTATATGTTTCAGGCAAGTGATAAAATGACTGGTAGTCTGAATGACTATCACAATATGGTGGATCAAAATAAGCAAATTCAACTCTATTGAGCTGAGGTAATAATTCTAAAATATCACCACAAAAGCTTTCATTGTCATGCCCATTATCAAAAATAGCAGCATTATATTCTTGTAATAGCTCAATTGATAATTTTTCTATAGGTCTCCCTAAGCTACGATTTCTTTTGAGTCGTTCTGGATCTGCTGCATAAATTAGAGCTTGTGTATGGGCAAAGTGACCCATTGTTGTTTTTCGCATCATGGCACGATTAATAATAGCAAGGGCTAAAGATTTTTTATACTGATCTTCAAAGTTGTCTAACCGCCACCGTGCACTATCTAAGAGAATAGCTGTTTGCCTATCAAAAAATATCCCTTCAAAAGTTTGTTCAATAAGTGACCATTCATTGGGTTTGCCGTTTGTATCAAAAAGAGATAGAAATTCCTCTTTAGAAATTTTTTTATTTTTATTTTCAATAAGTGCTAAACCTATTTGATGATTAAAAGATAAAAAATCATTTGTGATAACTTTTAAGTTTCGTTGCTTCATAGCAAAAGAAATACTTTGTGTCCCACCAAATCCATCAAGTCCAACTCTCGCATTTTTTGGTATAAATCCCATAATCCACTCTTTTAATAAATATTTCGAGCCAAGATATTGTGGATTTGGGAATTTATACGATAAACCAGCAAATTCAGAAAATAGCATTAACACAACTCCACACGGTAATTCAAAACAAATACCCTTTTAAGCCAAAAACATCAGCACAACCCCAAGCAAATTTTTTCTTGCTTGTGCTTTATTTGACGAAAAAGGGGTCAGGTATCAAATTTAAAGTTTTAAGCAAAAAACATATAAAATCTTCAAAAGAAAAAATAAATACTACCTCTTCATCGCTTAAATCATATGTGTATTTGAGATAGTGAAGTCCTACCATTCTTCTTATTGGCTGAGATGGCTTACCATTATTTTCACAGTATAAGAAAGGGTGTCAGGCACTCTTTTATATTAACCCCACACTGTTTCCTATAAAAAACAGCGTCATAAGCGCAATTATTAACATACAAAGCGTGAGCGATAACAATCATTTTTTTAATCACAGCAACCTGCACAAGAGTGCCTGACACCCTTTTTTTAAATATGTACTGTAAAATCATAGATAGAATAGAATAAACCTCCAAAAACAATGACAGCAGCCAATATAACCATCCATTCCATTATAAATCTCCTAATTCTTTTATCTTTTCGTACGCTTTTTTATTGACGTAAATTATCCCTAACGTACAAACAATAATGATAAAAATTGTAAATAGTAAAAACAAAAGAGCGGCTTTGTTATAATTTTGCGCAATCCAGCCAAGTAACGATATGTCTGTCCAGTTTCACCACGTTATAGTTGCCTAGTTTCATAAATACAAGCAATAGAC
>DZAX01000030.1 GCA_022729705.1 Helicobacter cetorum
CGACCCACTGAAGCTATACGCTTTTTTTACAAAAACGCTCAACATCTCTTTTGCCGCCTTAACCGCTATTTCATCTGTTTTTATATCAAACCACTCAAACCGTCGTCCGCTCTGTTTTTCACCGCTCAGCAAGTCGCCGGAGTCTCTATATTGCAAGTCTAATTCTGCGATTTCAAAGCCGCTTTTTGTGACGGCAAATTTTTTTAATCTTTCGCTAGCGGCGCTTTTGGTATACAAAAAACACCAACCGTTTGCGCTATTTCTAGCAACTCGTCCTCTTAGCTGATGCAAACTGGCAAGACCTAGCTTTTCGGCTCCGACTACGACTATTGTGGAGAGCTTTGGCAAGCTAACTCCGACCTCCATAACCGTTGTGGCGAGTATAAGCTCGCCGCCGTCTCGAAACTCCAAAAAAACATGCTCTTTTGCGTCGTCTTTACCATGGGTAACAAAAACTTTCTCAAAACGCTTTTTCCAAAAATCCTCAGCCTCATAAAGCGACATATACTCAGAAGTTTCGCTTTTTTCGACAAGCGGGTAGATTATCGCAACCTGAAAACCGCTACCTATTTGGGTTTTTATATGAACAAGCAGCTCTTTAAAATCCTCTTTAAAAATCACTTTTGTTTCTATATTTTTTTTTATCGGCGTCTCTTTTATTGTCGTCATATCGGCTAACGTCGCCTCGATAAGAGCTTGCGTTCTGGGTATCGGCGTCGCCGTAAACTGAAAATAGTGGGGTCTAAAAGAGCCCTCCCCCGTAAGCTTTGAGATAAGAGCTCTTTGGGCGACTCCAAATCTATGCTGTTCGTCCACAATAAGCGTCTGACAAGCCGGAAGTTTTTTGTATAAAAGCGCGTGTGTTCCTACTAATAAATCCGCTTTTGCTATGTCCTCTTCTTTTGCTTTTGAGCTTTGCGTGACAAGTAGCGTACTTAGAGTTAGATATTTTTTTGCCTCTTCATAAATCTGGTTTGCCAGTATCGCCGTAGGCGCCAAAATGGCTGTTTTTTTGGCTCCGGTCATCTGCGCTAACGCCAATATAACAACCGTTTTGCCGCAACCGACATCTCCGATTACCACTCTTTTTGCCTGCTCGTCTTTTTGTAGGTCTTTTTTGCAATCCTCTATCGCCGCCATCTGCTCTTTTGTCGGCGTAAACGGCAGTTTTACAAAAAATGAGTCTAGGGAAGCGGGCTTTACTTTTTTTGCAGGAAGCCTAATCTGTTTTGACGATAGCGTAAAGAGATAGTAGTAGATTTCGGCAATTTTCAGAGACTCCACGAGGGCGTTTTTTAGTTTTCCATTTTCGTATATATCCGCCATTTTGGTTGGAAAGTGAATCTTTAAGATATTTGCGGACGTCTCTTTATCCAGTCCTGAACTCATTATATTTTCAAGTGTCAGATATTTTGAGACTAGAAGTTTATAGCTTCTATTTTGCACGCCGCCGACGTAGATTTTGTTGATTTCGCCAATGTTTGTGATTTTTTTTGGGTGGATGACGCTTAGTTCTGGATAACGCGAGATTTTACCGTACAAAAAAAGCGTTTCACCCACGCTAAAAATATTTTGCTGATAGCTTTTTGGAGAGAAAAAAATAGCTTTTATCTCTCCCCTATTGTGTGAGAGTAGTCGCAAATCAAAAACAAGGGATTTTGGAGTCCGTCTTTTGGATAACACCTCGCAATGCAATGTGCAAAACTCATTTTCAACAAGCTCTCTATTTAGCGTCGTGTCTTCATATTTTTGCGGAACGCCTAGAGCCAAGTCCAAAATAGAGACGATTTTGAACTTTTTTAGCCTCTCCTCATCCTCTTGAAGAAAAACCATACCGCACAACGTCAAGTCTATTTTGTGACGACGGCAAAAGTCAACTTCGCAATTTCAGGATGAAGCTTGATAAACTCGTTTAGCTCTTCTAGCGAGATATTTTTGATTAACCTTAGCTCCTCTTCGTATTGCCCTATCGGCTGACCCAAATAAAACTCGTTTACGCTTCTTGAAAGCCTTTGAGATAACGTCTCGTTGCGCAAAGGCTCGCTACCCAAAATAAAGTTTTTAGCTCCGTCAAGCTCTTTTTGTGTGACCCCGTCTTTTACAAACTCCAAAATACTCTTTTTGACAAGCTCTTTTGCTTTCTCTTCATTTTCAGGCTTTGTTTGTAGATGTCCTGAAAAATAAGAGTTGGTTTTTGAGAGGTTAAATCTAGCGTACGTCGAATACGCCAAGCCATTTTTAACTCTTATAATCTCCATCAAACGACTTCCAAACCCGCTTGAACCGAGTATAAACGAAGCTAGCCTAGCTTTGTACGCATCTTTGTCAAAAGCCTTCACGTTTGCCAAAGAGCCAAAATATATATACGCTTGCTCTGTTTTTTTCTTTATCTTTATCTCTTTGCTAGAGCTTTTAGGCTCAAAAAATCGCTCTTTTAGCTCTGTATCACCCGCTTTTAACTCTTTTAGTATCGTCGCGCCATACGTTTTGGCTTCATCCTCAGAAAGGTCGCCGCCAATTACGATAACGGAGTTTTTAATAGTCATATTTTGAGATAAAAACCTTTTTACGTCATCCATCGTTATTTTTTTGATGCTCTCTTTAGAGCCAAGCGAGTCGTTTTCAAGCGGCGTGTTTTTGAATATCTCTTTTTTGAGCGCCGATTCGCAAACATGGTCAAAGTCGTCTTCTTTTTTTGCTATTTGCGAAATTGTTATAAGCTTTAGCTTTGCTAGTGTCCTTTCTGTGTAGTCCGGGTCTTTTAAAAGCATGGTAGCGAGCCTTACGCCCTCATCCACATACTCTTTTAAGCATGAAAGCTCTATAGAAGATGTTTCAAATCCGCCGTGCGCCGATAGCTTAATAGCTTTTTCATCAAGCAACGTTGAAAACTTTGTAGTTCCAAGCTTTTTTGTGCCTTCATTAAGAAGCTTAAATGAGAGTTTAGCTACACCCCCAAGCTCGCCGTCTTTAATAGAGCCAGCGTCCAAAAACACTATTTTTATCGTAACCGTCGGAAGAGCCCTATCCTCTTCAAATATCATCGGAGCCTTAACTCCGTTTATGTCGTAATGCAATAGTGTGTTAGCCATCAATAAACCTTGCGTAAATATTAAAAAAAGTAGTTTTTTCATTTGTAAACTTTGAGTATTTCGTATGCCGTATTGCGTTTTGCCGCAATTTCTCCGGCGTCCTCTATTAGACGCACAATCTCATCCTCCGCCATTTTGTTTGCCGCTCCAGCGGCCGCCACCACGTTTTCTTCCATCATCGTGCTTCCCATATCGTTTGCGCCAAAAAAAAGCGCCGTCTGCCCTATGTGGGAGCCTTGCGTCACCCATGAGCTTTGGATATTTTTGAAGTTATCCAGATAGATGCGAGAGAGCGCCAAAATCCGTAAATATCTATTTGACGAAGCTTTTGTTATATTGGGATACTCTGTAAAAAGCGGCGTATTGTCCGGCTGAAAAGACCAAAGAATAAAAGCGCGAAACCCGCCCGTCTCATCTTGCAACTCTCTTAAACGTTCTAAATGCCCCACTATCTCCTCATCCGTTTCAATAGAGCCAAACATCATTGTGGCGGTTGTCTTCATGTCTATACTGTGCGCCGTGCGGTGAATATCCAGCCAGCCCTCGCTGTCTAGCTTGTTTGGAGATATAATATTTCGCACCCTATCGACCAAAATCTCAGCTCCAGCTCCTGGGATAGAGGACAATCCTTTGGCTTGCAACCTCTTTAGCGTCTCTTTTTTACTTATACCTGATATTTTTGATATGTACGCTATCTCAGCCGCCGAAAAACCGTGAATTGTAATTGTCGGATACTTAATATGGATAAAGCTTACAAGCTCTTCATAATACTCTATTAAAAGTTTAGGGTGTACGCCGCCTTGAAATAGTATTTGAGTCCCGCCTACGGCGACAAGCTCGTCTATTTTTTTTGAAATAGTCTCAAAATCAAGCACATACCCGTCTTCGTCATGCAACCCGCGCTTAAAGGCACAAAATTTACATCCCGCAACACAGATATTTGTGTAGTTTATGTTTCTATCAACTATGAACGTTGTTATATTTTTTGGGTGAAGCTTTTTTTTGACTTCATACGCTTTTTCGCCCAACTCCATCAAGGGAGAGTTCTTTAAAAGCCTTAGAGCCTCTTGTTTTGTTACTCTTGACATAGGAGTGATTATAGACAAAAAATGTTTTTTTTATGATTAAGGCGGTACAATTTCACCGCTTTTAAAATTAAAACTGACCTTACGCGCCAAAAACGCAAAATCTAGCTATTTCTCCGGCGAAGCCGGTAGCTTTAGAGGGATGCAAGGGGCGATTAGCCCCTGCCGCAAACACGGGCTTTGCTCGTGTTTGTGCGTAACATTCAGTAAAAAAGGCCCAAATTGAGCTCTCTTGATATTATAGTTTTATTTTTGGTTTTCGCACTTGGTCTAAAAGGCTTTTTGCACGGTTTTATAAAAGAGGTTGCAGGACTGTTTGCAATAGTTGGAGGTATTTTTCTAGCCTCTAGGTTCTCAACCGGACTTAGCGAATTTTTTGCGCAAATATTTGGCATGCATAGCGGTGCGTCTACTACTGTTATATCTTTTATCGCTCTTTTTGCGGGGCTTTGGTTTGGCATCACTTTTGTGGCCTCGCTAATCTCTAAAGCTGTCGATATGAGCGGAATGGGTATAGCCGACAAAATATTGGGCTTTATCGCCGCCGGAGGCAAGATATTTTTAATACTATCAGTTATTGTTTTTGCTATATCTAATATCTCGCTACTACAAAACAAGCTGGCAACTTTTACCAAAGAGAGCTTTATGTACTCTCCAATGAGAGCCACCGGAGGCTTTGTTATGAAACTAAAACCTGAAGACCTTAACGCCTCGGCACTAAGTAAAAAAATGAAAGAAGAAGCTATAGAAGAGGCGACTAAAGAGATAAGTTCGCCCTCAAACGCACAAAAAAAATGAAAGAAAAATCAGTAGATGCGCTACTCGCCAAATTAAAAGAGAGAGTCAAAGAGCAAAACCTCAAAAACACTACGCAAAGAGAAGCGATAATAAGAGGTATGTTTAAGCACAAAGGACACTTTACCCCCGAAGAGATACTTCTCTTTAGCCAACAAGAAGAAGATGGAAAAAATATAGGCATTGCCACAGTCTATCGCGCACTTAATTTTTTTGAAAAAGAGGGGTTTGTCGTCAGTATATCGTTTGGAGCCGAGGGCAAACGATACGAGCTAAACATAAGAGAGCACCACGACCATATGATATGCGACGAATGCGGCAAAATAATCGAGTTTGAGTCCGATGAAATAGAGAAACTGCAAGAAACAGAAGCTGCAAAAAAAGGTTTTTTAATCAAAAGCCACGCGATGCAACTGCACGGGGCGTGCAAAGAGTGTCAAGAAAAAAAAGAGGGGAAATAATAGCTAATGTTTGAAAACGTCTACACTCAGCAAAGAATTGAGAAGGCTGAGTCGCTAAGAGGCATGGGAAAAAACCCATATACTTCCGTCTCAAAAAGAGATACAAAATGCGCTGATTTTATAGCTAAAAACGAATATCTTTTTGAAGCGGAAGAGAAAAAATCACAAGAGCTTTTTATTATTGCCGGAAGAGTTAAATTTCTTAGGCTTATGGGCAAAGCGGCTTTTGCAAAGATAGAGGATGAGAGCGGAGTAGCGCAGATTTATTACTCCAAAAACGACCTCGGAGATTGGTTTGGCGAACTTGCCAAACTTGTAGAGGTGGGCGACATAGTAGAGGTTAGCGGCTATGCATTTGTAACCAAAACCGGAGAGCTAACGCTTCATGCGCAAAGTATGGAAGTGTTGACAAAAGCGATAAACCAACTCCCTGAGAAGTTTCACGGGCTAACCGATATGGAGACAAGATATAGACAAAGATACCTTGACCTTATCATGAACCGAGACGTGCTTGACACACTAAAGACAAGAAGCCGTATCGTAAGCCTCGTTAGACGCTTTTTTGAAGACGAGGGGTTTTTGGAAGTGGAAACGCCTATGCTTCACCCAATAGCAGGCGGTGCCACAGCAAGACCGTTTATCACCCACCACAACGCGCTTGGCGAGGATAGATACCTTAGAATCGCTCCAGAGCTTTATCTAAAAAGATTGATAGTCGGCGGCTTTGAAGCTGTTTTTGAAATCAATAGAAGCTTTAGAAATGAGGGGATTGACCACACACACAACCCTGAGTTTACGATGATAGAGTTTTATAGAGCGTACAAAAACTACGAGTATTTGATGGATTTAACCGAAAAGCTGTTTGCTTATCTGCTTAAAAGCCTAAATCTTGCGCCCAAGATAGCGATAGGCACACACGAGGTTGATTTTGCTAAGTTTAATAGAATAGACTACGTCGAATCGCTAATGCAAATTGGCGGCGTACCCGCTGAATCCTCGACAGATAGAGACTCTATAAAAGCGTACCTAAAATCAAAAGAGATTGAGTTTGACGAAAAACTAAACTATGGCGAACTATTGGCGGAGCTTTTTGACAATTTCGTAGAAAAAAAACTCATTAACCCAACTTTTGTAACAGGGTTTCCGGTAGAGATTTCACCGCTTGCAAAAAGAAGCGAAAACAATCCTGAGATTACGGATAGGTTTGAGCTATTTATCGCTGGACGTGAAATTGCAAACGGCTTTAATGAACTAAACGACCCAATTGACCAGTATGGAAGATTTAAAAAGCAAGTTGAAGCGAAAGCCTCCGGCAACGTAGAGGCAAACGATATGGACGAGGACTTTGTAGAAGCGCTCAAATACGGTATGCCTCCGACTGCGGGTCAAGGTATTGGAATCGATAGGTTGGTAATGCTACTAACGGGCGAGGAGTCTATTAAAGACGTAATACTATTTCCGGCAATGAGAAAATTGAGTAATTAACAAGGATACAAAAATGGGATTTTTGGAAAACAGCGACAAAGAAGTATTTGACATCATAAACAAAGAGCTTGAGAGACAGACGTATCACCTTGAGATGATAGCCTCTGAAAACTTCACGTTTCCAGGCGTCATGGAAGCCGCCGGAAGCGTCTTTACAAACAAATATGCGGAGGGGTATCCGTACAAAAGATACTACGGCGGATGTGAATTTGCCGACGAAGTGGAGCAACTAGCCATAGATAGAGCAAAAAAACTATTTGGTTGCGAATATGCAAACGTTCAGCCGCATTCCGGCTCACAAGCCAACGGAGCTGTGTTTACGGCTCTCTTAAGGCCTTATGACAAGATACTAGGTATGGACTTATCGCACGGCGGACACCTCACTCACGGCGCAAAAGTAAATTTTAGCGGTCAAAACTATGAAAGTTTCTCTTATGGTGTAGAACTTGACGGCTATATCAACTACGATAGAGTTCAAGATATAGCGAATATCGTAAAACCAAAAATGATTATCTGCGGAGCTAGCGCATACTCAAGAGAGATAGATTTTAAGAGATTTAAAGAGATTGCGGGCTCTGTTGGTGCGCTACTTTTTGCGGACATTGCGCACTATGCCGGACTTGTGGCGGCTGGCGAATATCCGTCTCCTTTTCCGTATGCGGACGTTGTGACCACCACTACGCACAAGACTCTTAGAGGCCCTAGGGGCGGTATGGTGATGACAAATAACGAAGAGATAGCTACAAAAGTCAATAAGGCGATATTTCCGGGAATGCAAGGCGGACCGCTTGTGCATATCATAGCGGCAAAAGCAGTCGGTTTTGGAGAAAACCTAAAACCTGAATGGAAAGAGTACGCAAAACAGGTAAAAGCAAATATTAAAGTGTTGGCGGAAATTTTGCTAAATAGAGGCTACGATATAGTCTCCGGCGGCACCGATTCACACCTTGTTCTCGTATCCCTTTTGGGCAAAGAGTTCTCAGGCAAAGAGGCGGACGCGGCTTTAGGTAGGGCTGGTATTACAGTAAATAAAAATACCGTTCCCGGAGAGACTAGAAGCCCGTTTGTCACAAGCGGTATTCGTATAGGCTCGGCGGCGCTCACGGCAAGAGGCATGAAAGAAGATGAGTTTAAGGTTATAGCAAATGCTATTTGTGATATATTTGACGACGTGAATAATGAATCTAAACAAAAAGAGATAGCCTCCCAAATGAAAGAGCTAGCTTCAAAGTTCGTAATTTACGATAGAGCCATATATTAATCCACAAATGCGGGCAAAGCCCGTATTTGTGGCAGGGGCTAATCGCCCCTTGCATCCCCCTAAAGCTACCCGCCAAAGGCGGGAGAGTATTTGGCTTTACACATTTTGTGTAAGCGCGTAAGACCCGCCATTTCTCCGGCGAAGCCGGTAGCTTTAGGGGGTTGCAAGGGACATTCATGTCCCTGCCGCTAAGACGGGCTTTTGCTCGTCTTGGCGTATAATATAACAAACAACAAAGGAAGCGGTGTTGAATGTATGACGTAGACGTAAAGCTCATCAAAATGTGTGTTACTCATTATTGGCAGAAAAGAGACGGTCTCTCTGAGAAGCTAGATTACAAAAGCAAAACCTACTTTAACAAATTTGAAAAAGTAGAAAAACCGCTTACAATGCAAGTAATGAGCGACCATCAAGACGGTAAAATAACCGTCGCCCACTCTGTAATTTTGCCTAGTCAAAAAGTGGAAAATATTGTTTTTGACTACAACGGTAGAGATCCTGAGAGATTTTGGCATAAGGCTCAACTGCTATTTAGGGAAGAGGGCTTTATAAACTTTACAGCGTATAAATCAAAAACGGAGGGGCATTTACATCTGTATATTCACAAAGGGCATACCACCCTTCACGAGGGGATGCATCTTGCAAAAACGCTATCTATGAAGCTCTCGCAAAAGCTTCCCAATCAATGGAACTGCTTTCCAAACGATAGCATTCCGCCGGAGTTCAACATACTAGCGTTGCCGTACGAGCTCTATCAAAAAGAGCGCGGTTCATCTTGGTCAAAACATCTATAAGGGGTTAAAATGGATGACAAAAACGAACTAAACGACTTACTAATGGGAAATCAAAAAGAGAGTAGCGGCTCTGGTAAAAAAATATTTTTAATATCAGCTGGTGTATTGCTTCTGTCTTTTGTCGGTATCGGCGTTATGAAATTTGTCGGTTCTTCGGACACTAAGCAGCCGCTACCGATAACATCTATCGAGCCGACGAAAAAACCTGACGGCTTAACGCCTGCGCCAATCTCAGGTGCGACTCCAGACGCTCAAGAGGTTAACGGTTCGGCTCCCGTAGGCGAAGACAAACTCAATGAGATAGTAAAAAAACTCCAACAAGACGCTCAATCCAAAGTTGGCGATACAGTCGTTCAAACGCAAAATATGACGCCTACGACGCAAGAACCAATGCCAAAGCAAGTAGAAAGCGTAAAACCAATAGATCCAAAAGCTACGGCGGCGGCGGCTCAAATCAAAACGCTATCAGAACAGACTCCTCAAGAAAAACACATAAAAAAAGAAGAGCCTAAAAAAGCTCACACTGAAGCGGCAAAGCAAGCGCCTCAGCAAAAGCAAGCCGAGCCTAAGGGGACTTACTATGTTCAGGTTGGATCTTTTAAAAATGAAGCCACTATAAAAGAGCTTCAAAATAAAATAAAAGTAGCCGGATATGTAGCCACAACAAAACAGGGCGATAAAAATATATCAAAAGTTTGGGTCGGTCCTTTTGAGTCAAAAAATGACGCCGATAAAGCTCTGCCTAAAATAAGAACAAAAATTAAAAATGACGCTTTTGTTATTAAAGAGTAGTCTTGCAATTTAAATCACTTTTTATAGACGAATTTACGCCAATCGCTTTTTTTTCAAAGCTTAAAGAGCGTTTTAAAAACGAGCGTATCTTTTTGCTTGAGAGCGCCGCCGTAAACGAATTTGGAAACTTTAGCTATATTTTTATAGGCGAAAGAGAGCGTGTTACGTTTAGAGATGGTCTGACCTCTTATACCAACGAGGACGGCAAGACGAGCGTTACGCAAGCGGAGCCTTTGGCGTTTCTTGAGGAGTATTACGAGGGAGTGGACTTTGATGCGCACAAACAAACGCTAAAAAGCCTTGGACTTGGTTTTGTGGACGGTTTTGTGGGGTATGTGGGCTATGACGTCATAAAAGAGTTTGAACCAACGCTAAAGCCTTTCATGAATGCGCTTATCGACGAAACGGATATACCTGATTTTGATATGATAAGACCAAAAATTGTTATATGTTACTCGCACAAAACATGCAAATTAACGCTTGCCTCCACTCTGCTCCCAATGATAAATTTAGAAGAGATAGAAAAAATTATTCTTTCCGCATATCTGCCCACCCCTTTGCTTAAGCCTACGGGAAGCTTTGCAAAAACGGTTATGCTTACCGACGACGCTTTTAAACAGTGTGTTGTAACCGCAAAAGAGCATATTAGATCCGGAGATGTTTTTCAAATTTTGGCGGCAAACAGGGTCACGGTAGAGGCAAACGTAGACGGCTACAGCTTTTATAGAGTGCTAAGAGCCAAAAACCCATCCCCATATATGTATTTTTTGGAATATGAAGATTTTAGCATAGCGGGAAGCTCTCCTGAGGTTATGATAAAGCTTGAAGGGGGCGAAATACTCATAAGACCAATAGCGGGTACAAGAAAACGCGGATACGATATACAAAGAGATCTGGAGCTAGAAGCTGAGATGCTTAATGACCCAAAAGAGAGAGCAGAGCATATAATGCTTGTAGATTTGGCTAGAAACGACATAGGCAGAGTAAGCAAAAGCGGAAGCGTCAAAGTCGGCGATTTGATGAGGGTTGAGCGATACTCTCATGTTATGCATATGGTTAGCGATGTAACGTCCAATCTGGAAGATGACAAAAATATGTTTGACCTCTTTCGCGCCACTTTTACGGCAGGCACAATGACAGGTGCGCCAAAGATAAAAGCGATGGAGATAATCGCTCGTTTAGAGGGCGTTAAACGCGGATTTTATAGCGGCTCTATCGGCTATTTTGGCTTTGACGGCAATATGGATTTTGCGATAACAATACGAACAGCGCTAATAAAAAAAGACAAAATAGTATTTCAAGCCGGAGCCGGAGTAGTGGCTGATAGTTCGCCACAGCTGGAGCTTATCGAAATAAAAAACAAACTTGCCGCCAATATATCTAGTTTTGAGGATTTAATAAAAATTGAGTAAGAAGCTCTTTGCGCTATTTGGCGCCCCCGTATCACACTCAAAGTCGCCGCTACTACACAATTCGCTTTTTAAAAAATTAGACATCGACGCCTGCTACGGCAGATACCATCTCGAAAACGGAGCTTTTTTAAAAGAGAAGTTTTTTTCTTTGGCGCTTGATGGCGTCAATGTTACCGTACCGTTCAAGGAGGACGCATACTGTGCGTGCGATGTTGTGGATGAATTTGCGTCAAAAATAGGCGCTGTCAATACGATAATCCCAAGAGATGGAAAGTTATATGGTTACAACACCGATGCGCTCGGCTTTATCGCCTCCTTGGACGGTTTTTATCCAAAAAACGCTTTGATATTGGGAGCGGGCGGAACCGCAAGAGCCGTCTCTCACGCTTTAAGAGCAAGCGGCGTTGATGTCGTGGTGGCAAATAGAAGTAAAGAGAGGCTTTTCTTTTTTGAAAATCTTGGCTTTAAAACTTCGTTATTTGACGAGCTAGATTCAACTCTTCACTTTGAGCTTATAGTCAACACAACAAGCGCCGGACTCACAAACGATGAAACGCCATGCAGACAAGAGCTGTTGCAAGCCCTTTTGGCAAAATCAAAGCTCGCATACGACTGCATCTACAAAGAGACACCGTTTTTAAGGCTGGCAAATGAGCTTTGCGTGACTAGAAAAAATGGTTTAGATATGCTAATTTGGCAAGCTTTTTTTGCTTTTGAGCTATTTGTAGATAAAAAACTAGATAAAAAATTTGTAGAAGTTATGAGGGAAGCTGTGTATTAAAGACTTTATTTTGGGGTAATGCTTAAAACTATTAAAAATTATCCAAAGCCCCTTAGGGCTTTGTGAGGAAATTACTTAGTAGCGTTTGTTTCTGTGCTGTTAGCGTCGGCAGTAGCGTTAGTTTCTACAGGCGCAGCCATAGCCGCAGGTGCTTCTACAGTTGTATTAGCTTCTACAGTCGTGTTAGCCTCTTCAGCTTTTTTTGAACAACCAGAGAATGCAAGACCTGCGATTACAAGGGCGGCAACTAGAACTTTTTTCATTTGAAATTTCCTTATTTTAAAATTGGATGGGTAAAACCCAAGATAACCTTTTTTCAAGGACCTACGACTGCCGCCAAATATTTGTCCGAATTTTGCTTCATTGTTTTTACAATAAGATGACAAAACTCAAAAAATAATTAAAATTTTACCAAAAGCCACACAATTTAAGTTTTGCTTAAGAATTTTAAATAGTCTTTAATTAGAGGCTTCAAATAAAAAACTTAGCGCAACCAAATCAAAGCTGCAATTATACAGCGCCAACGCTTTAAATAAGCCTTAAAGGGATGATGTATAAGAAGACATAAAAAAATCAAGCCGTCCTAAACTATCCCCACATACGCCCTGATAGGCTCTACGCATTTAAAACTCTTACCTGTTTTTTGATATAGTAATCAACCTTAATTTATTATGTCTATTATTGCGCCAAACAAAGATTAAAAAGAGCTTTTTGGCACCTCAATAATGGGCTATCAATTTTATACTGCAAAGGAAAAGAGCTATTATGATACTTCTTACCCCAGGACCAACGGCCGTTCCGGAGTCGGTTAGAGCCGCCATGTCAACAGAGACCCTGCATCACAGAACAAAAGAGTTTGAGGCGATTTTTGCAAACACAAGAGACTCCCTTAAAAAACTTTTTGGAATGAGCGAAGCCATAAGCCTTGTCGCCTCCGGCACAGGAGCACTTGAAGCCGCCTTGGTTAATCTAACGCACAAAAAAGCCCTCACAATAAACGGCGGAAAATTTGGCGAAAGATTTGGCAAAATCGCAAAAGCGTTTAATATTCCATATAGTGAAATCGTTGTCAGTTGGGGAGAGAGCGTATCCTCGGAAAGCGTAATGGAAGAGCTAAAAAAAGACTCCGACATAGACGCCGTTTTTATCCAAATTTGCGAATCGTCAACCGGCGTAAGACATCCGGTAGAGCTTATAGCCGCCGAAATTAAAAAAATCAACCCAAATATTATGGTTGTCGCAGACGGAATTACCGCCGTCGGAGTTGAGCCGATAGATAGCTCAAATCTTGACTGTTTAATTACCGGAAGCCAAAAAGCGCTGATGTTGCCCCCTGGTCTTGCCATGATGGGACTAAGCGAAGCGGCGATTTCAAAAATAGAGTCAAAGCCGTCAGGTTTTTATTTTAACCTCGCTACGGAGCTAAAAAACCAACGTAAAAACACAACCGCATGGACGGCTGCCACAACGCTTACCATAGGTCTTAAAAAAGTGTTGGCGGATATGTTTGAGTATGGTATAGAAAATAAATATAGAGATATAGAAAAAATCGCCAAAGCCACAAGAGCAGCACTAGACGCCATAGGGCTAAAACAGTTTCCTAAACATCCAGCTTTATCAATGAGCACATACGAACTGGATGGAGCAAACGCTCTTAGAAAAATGCTTCAAAACGAGTTTAAGGTAAATATAGCGGGCGGACAAGACCATCTAAACGATAAAATCTTTAGAATAAACCACATGGGATATGTAGAGGTTTATCACGCGGCTTGGGCGGTGGAGTCTATAGAGATTGCAATGGAAAAACTAAACATGAGAAAGTTTGACGCATCCGCCTCAAGAGCATTTGCGACAAGCTACTACCTAAAAGGCTAACTTTGGCTCACGAACACGAAATACCAAAAGGCGGAAAGCTATATTTTGGAAAAAGCGCCGCAATTAAGCGGGAGGTTGAAAATAGCGCAATTGAGACGTTGATTACGCATGGATTTGAGGAGATAGTAACTCCATTTTTTAGCTTCCACAAATACCAGACGCAAAACGGCTCAACGGAAGCAAAAAATATCATAAGGCTCGCCGACTCAAACAACAATTTTCTCACGCTAAGAGCCGATAGCTCGCTTGATGTTGTGCGTATTATTACAAAAAGACTTGGACGAAGCACGGGTCATAAAAAATGGTTTTACGTCCAGCCCGTCTTTCACTTTCCATCGACAGAAATTAACCAAATAGGCGCCGAACTACTTGATTCGGACGATATGGCGTACGCCGTTAATCTATCCGTAGAGATTTTTAAAAAGATAAACATACACCCCGTTTTGCAACTCTCAAATGCGGCTATAGTCAAATTGGCGGCGCATGAGCTTAAAATAGAGCTTGATTTATTCAAAAAAAGCGATTACTTCAAACTAAAGTCAATCGGTTCGCCGTGGCTAAACGCCCTGCTTGATATGCAAGTCCCAAACGAACTTGAAAGCGCGGCGCAGCTCTCTCCCGGCTCCATAAAAAAAGAGCTTTTAAGCATGGCGGAAGCGGTATCGAAAATCAACTATGACAATATAGTTTTGGCCCCACTTTACGCTTCAAAATCAGGGTACTATACGGATAATTTTTTTAGAATGCTACTAGGTAACGACGTAGTCGCTAGAGGCGGCGCATACATCACAAACCACAAGTGTTCTTGCGGCTTTGCAATCTACACGGATAATATTATTAAAGGGCTCGGTGTATGAATAATCTAAAAAAAGCGGACTTAATAGTCGGACTTCAATGGGGTGATGAGGGAAAGGGTAAAATTGTAGATTTGCTCGCCTCAAAGTACGATTTTGTCGTTAGGTATCAAGGCGGACATAACGCCGGACATACGATAGTTATAGATGGTAAAAAAATAGCTCTGCATCTTATTCCATCCGGCGTTTTGAACCCAAAAGCGATTAACATCATCGGAAACGGCGTAGTCGTATCCCCATCCCACCTCATAAAAGAGATGAAGCCCTTTGAAAATTTGCAAGGCAGGCTATTTATCTCAGATAAAGCGCACTTGATACTCCCTCATCACGCAAAACTAGACGCCGCAAAAGAGAAAATGAGAGGCGTTAACGCTATAGGCACCACGGGCAGAGGAATTGGCCCTTGCTATACGGATAAAGTGGCTAGAAACGGCTTTATGGTGATGGAGCTTTTGGACGTAGATGTGCTAGCAAAAAAACTTGAAAACTATTTTGCGGACAATAAGAAACTTTTTGAGGCTTACGAGATAGAGATTCCATCTTTGGAGGAGCTAAGAAAAGAGTTGGAAGAGTATAAAGAGGAGCTTGCACCTTTTATCGCAAATACCACGCAAATTGTCTGGAAGGCTCTTAAAGATGGGCAAAATATCTTGCTTGAGGGCGCACAAGGAACGTTGCTTGACATTGACCACGGCACATACCCGTATGTCACAAGCTCAAGCACCATATCCGCCGGAGCGTGTAGCGGCGTTGGACTCTCACCAAAAGACATAGGCAAAGTCACAGGCATCGCAAAAGCGTACTCAACCAGAGTCGGAAACGGCGTATTTCCAACAGAACTTCACGACGAAATAGGAGAGCGACTAAGAAAACAGGGTGCGGAGTTTGGAACAACTACGGGGCGAGCTAGAAGATGCGGCTGGTTTGATGCGGTGGCGGTTCGGTACGCTTGCAGACTAAACGGCGCCGACGCTGTTTCATTGATGAAATTAGATGTTTTGGACGGATTTGATAAAATTAAAATCTGTATTGGCTATGAAAGAGACGGGGAGAGGTTTGACTATACCCCGTCGTCTATGGAAAATATAACCCCGATATACGAAGAGATGGACGGATGGGAGAGTCTAAAAGGTGCCAAGACATTTGATGATTTGCCGCAAAACGCACAAAAATATGTGTTAAGACTAGAAGAGCTAATAGAGACGCCGATAGAGATAGTTTCTATATCGCCGGAGAGAAATGATACCATTATCCGATAGAACGCCGAGACGGGCAAAGCCCGTCTCGGCGGCAAGGACATAAATGTCCCTGCACCCCCTGAAGCTACCCGCATTCGCGGGAGAGTTTTGAGGATTAGTGCGTAGCGAGCGTTAAAGCTAGCCGCAAAAAGAGGTTTTTTAGATGAAAACGAAGTTTACTGATGTTGTGAAAATCAAAAAAAAGATTGTTGACGATATTCAGAACTCTATTTTTGCCGTAGATGCCCTAATAGTCAAAACAAAAAATATACTCTCTGATACAAAAATAAGATTTCATAGCCTAGAACCCCCTCGCGAGGGGACTTTTTCAAGCTTAATCGCTTTTGAGGATATGAAAAAAGCGTTTAGGCTTGAAATAGAGACTCTTATAGCGACTTTAACATCGTACCAAAATCAAAAAAGTAGGCTTTTACGAGAACTAAAGGAGGCTAACGCTGAATTTGAAAAGATGAAACATCTAGACGACGAGGAGATACTAAAAATCATGAGGGCAAGAGCGGTCAAAGAGTCTAAGGAGCTTGACGAAATAGGCGTAATGCTTTATAACAATAGGAGTGAAGATTGAAAAAGATAGTTATATTATCGCTTTGTTCGGTGTTTCTTTTGGCGGCGCCGCCAAAACAGTCTTTAAGCGTCGATGAGTGTAACAAAATTTTTGAGCAACGAAAATCGGAGCTTGCGTTACAACTTGAGCGAATAGAAGAAAAAGAGCAAGCCCTAAACGCTTTCCAAAACGCAAATAAAAATGTTCAGGGACAAAAAGAGCAGAGAATAGGCATACAAGTAGCCGAACTAAACAGGCTTCTAGCAGATATGGCGGCAAAAGAGAAAAACGCAAAAGCGATGCTAGAAGAGAATAAGAAGGTGTTGGAGGCCATACAAAAGGCAAAAGACGACAAAATCACGCAAAGCTATACAAAAATGAAGCCATCGGCGGCGGGCGAGATACTCTCTGAGATGAACGCCAGTTCTGCGGCTTCCGTACTCTTCAACTTAGACGCCAAAAAAATGGCTGATGTATTGGGCAAGATGGAAGCGAAAAAAGCGGCGCAAGCTGTTGAGAGATTAAAAAAAGGTCCTCCGTTTTAATAATAATGCACAAAAGATAGGCTTCTTAACGTCGCTTTTTCGCAAACTAATTTTCCTATCATCTAAGGTCTCAAAAACAAATATAAAGGGAGGCCTTACATGCGAAAAACAAAACTTTCACTGATTGCGGCGTCTGCGATAGTTACCGCTTCACTATTTACGGGTTGCGGCAGCGATGAAGATACGACCGCTACTTTGACTCCGACTACCGCTGCAAAAACTCCACTACTCACGCTTGACGGCAATGCGCCGCTAATAATCGCTCATCGAGGACTTTCTGGGTTGTATTCAGAGGAGACTTTGCCTGCGTATGAAGCTGCGGCTGATGCGGGAGCTGACTCTTTGGAACTTGATATACATCTCACGAAAGATTGTGTACTGGTTGCTAGATATAACCATTGGCTAAGCGACAACACAAATATCACGGAGGTCGCCAAGACAAACCCTGAAGTTGCGGCGTAAAAAAGAACCGTACCAGGCGTTTTGGTAGACGTCAAATATTCTGTTGCGACATACGGCGGTTCCGCACAATACCTGAGTGACCTGACAAACCCTGCCAACCCTAGTTCGGTACTTAAATCACTGGTAGTTGACGGTGAAGACCATATTGGGCGACTGGTCAATTACAGACTTTACTGTTGCCGAACTAAAAAAATGGATTGGCGGAACGACTTATGACGCCGCTAGCGAACGCCCCTCGTCGATGAACGGTAAATATCCTATTGCAACAATGCAGGAGGTTGTCGACTTAGCCAAAGCCAAAAGCACCACAACGGGCAGAACAATTACTATTTATCCGGAAGCAAAAAACCCTTACTGGAACAATGCCCAAGCAAAAGCCAATGGTTGCGGTACAGGAAATCATCCTTTTGAAGATGCGATTATCAAGTCTATCAAAGACAACAATATAAACAGACGGCACACCGTATACCGGCTCACTAGCTGATGTAAACAGTATTGCGCCGACAAGCCTAATCGCTGACGCCCACAAAGCTGGTCTGCTCATACATACCTATACGTTTAGAAATGAGAAAAAATACCTTGCCGGAATTTTTAATGGCGACTCGGTAGCCGAGTTTATCGCATACTTTAGAGCCGGCATTGACGGCGTATTTACCGATTTTACAAGCACGGGCGTAACCGCTCGCACTACTTATAGGCTTCGAACGACTTTTTAATCTCTACGGCACCCAAAATGCAGTTTTGTTAACGCAATATATCTAAAGGAGATTACAAAATGGCGCTACTAAGACAAATAGCCTTTTACGGAAAAGGCGGTATCGGTAAATCAACAACAAGTCAAAACTGGACAAATAGCAATGCCAAGAGCTGTTTTTAAAATAGTTCTAAATCTTCACTTGACTCTTCTGTCTGGTTTCCGCCAAGTTTCAGCTGAAGCTGAATGCATGAATTAAAAAGAGAGCTATCCAAATAGTGAATATCGGCTGCATTGTTTTTGATAAATATCTTCTCTCTCCACTCTTTCAAGTCTTGTCGTATCGTATCCAAAAACAAAATGACTATCCTGCGATTAAACTCTATTGGTTGAACGTCTCGCAAAACCTTGTAAAGAGAGCTTAAAGCAAAAGATAGATCTTCAAACTCTATTAAAGAGTGTACCGCTTTTGCGTATTTATCAACTATAACACTAATTTTTTCTATTTTTATCCAAGCTCCGTTATCTTCAAAATCAAGCAGTATCTCTTTCCATTCGGAATCTAGCTCTTCTAACTCCTCCATCTCCTCTATAAGCTTATCCGGAAGCTCTTTTGTGTACTCTTGCGCAGTGTATTTCACAGTTCTGCTTTTACGCAATACATCTTTTTCTTCTTGGCTTAGATATAGATAGTTTGATTTGTCGTTTGAGGGTACAGCCTCGCTTTTTGGAGCCACATGCTTAAATCTTGAAAACAAAATCTCTTCCAAAAGCTCGGAATAGGTCTCGTTTTTACGTTTTTGATACTCCATTTTAGTAATATTACTAATAGTAAAGATAGATATTTTCTCTTTAATAATTTTTATATTACGTCTAGCTATCATAACTATCTGTTTTTTACCGCCTATACTCAAAATGGCTTTATTTTTTTGATAATCTTCCTTATCCGCTTTTTCAGGAGAGCCTATATATCCGGCTTTTTGCTCAAAAAAGTCGCCAAACTCTTTGCCGTCTCTTAATGCAAGCATACTATCCTCGCCAAACATATCCACAAAAGCCTCATTTGCAAATTTGAGCTTTTTGCCGCAAAAAGCGATCGTCGGCGTCGGAAAAGCGTCGGCTAGCTTTTGTATCACATCGGTAGCCGCTTCGTTTATCTCCTCCAAAAGCACTTTTCTATGTAACTCTTCCGCTTTTCTTTTGTTGTGGATAGCCTCCAACACAGATTGCAAAGAACCATATAGATTTGGAATACTGATTGGTTTTAAAATATATCTATCGACTCCGGTCTCAATAGAGCTAATAAGTAGATTTGCGTTGCTGTATGCCGTCACCACGATAACCGGCGTATGCGGACTCATAGCCTTAATCTCTTTTGCCACCTCTAGTCCGTTTTTTAAGGGCATCTGTATGTCGGTTATGACCAAATCATACTTATCTTTTTTAAAAAGAGCCATACCCATCTGTCCGTTTGAAGCGCAAGTGACGCTTTTAAACAGGGCTTTAAATATATCTCCCATCTGTTTTCTGATGGCTTCTTCGTCCTCAAGATAGAGAACGCTTACATGTCGACCCAGCTCTTTTATTATTTTTATATCCATCATCTATTTTGCCTCGCTGTATTTGATTTTAATTTGACAGCAAAGCCCTATTCTATTATCGTCTTGATATGTATTTTTTATGTATATATCTCCGTCAAAGCTTTTTTGTATGATCATTTTAGACATATACAGCCCTATGCCGGTGCCTTGTCCATTTTTTTTGGTTGTAAAGTACGGCTCAAACAATCTATCCATTATCGTCTCTTCCACCCCTCCGGCGTTATCGCATATCTCTATCAACAAATACTCGCCATCTACGCTACAACTAATATTTATAAGCTTATTCTCTTCGCTTGAGTTTTCAAAAGCGTCTCTTGAATTTGAAACAATATTTATAAGAACCTGCTCTAATTCATTTTTAAATCCACATGCGACGACGTTGCAACTGGTCGTATGCTCTATGTGAATACCCCTTGAGATTAGTTGCGCCCCGATGAGTTCCAGCGTATCTTTTTCGGCTGTGCTAATTGTAAAATGCTCTTTTTCTTTGGATGGTTTAAAAAAATTCAGAAAATCATTGATAGTGGCGGACATTTTTTGCGTATAGTGAAGTATCTCATCTAGCGTAACATCTAGTTTTTCATCGTCTAGTTCGCCTAAAGCCTGCTTTGTTTTGAGATTTATCCCTGCGGCGCTGATAGCGGTTAGCGGTTGACGCCACTGGTGGGCTATCATATTAATCATCTCGCCAAAGCTTGCCAGCTTGGATTGTTGAGCCAATAGCTTCTCTCTGGACTCTTTTTCCGCCTCCATTTTTTTTAGCTCTTCCATTTGTTCTTGCAGTAACATATTGGAACGGCGAAGCTCCCTTGTTCTTGCGTCCACCTTACGCTCAAGCGCTTGATTTATCTCTTCTAGCTCAAACTTTGCTTTTTTGAATTTCTTTTTGAGCTCTTTTTGAAAACCAGCGTCTTCATTGATAGCCACAAAATGCGTAATTATACCGGAGTCGTTTTTGATTGGTATGATAGATAGAAGCACCCACCTTAGCTCGTTTGACTTTGTTTTATTGACTATTTTGCGGTTAAATACCCCCCCCCCCGATGATTTTTTGCCATATCTCTTTGAAAATCTTAGGGTCGGTTAATTCGGATTTCAGTATGCGCGGCGTTTTACCTATCGCTTCTTCTTTTGTATATCCGTATAGCTTTTCAAACTTTTGATTAATAAATACTATCACGCCGTTTCTATCCGTTATAGCTACGGCGGATGAAGTTTGCTCAAGAGCTTGAAAAACTAGGTTTAAGGTGTCTTGCGTAGCTACAAAACTCGATACATTTTGCCCAACCAATAGTATCTCTTTTACTTCGCCATCCTCGTCAAATATAGGCATTATTTCCCACTCAATCCACACTAGTTCGTTTTTGGTGTGAGTTCTTTGTGTTATCTTGAGCGGAAGTTTTCTGTTTTTGACATTAAGAAGCGCATTTTCAAAAGCTATAGCGCCCTCTTTTTTCATATAAGACAAAAAACTTTCTCCAATCTTGTATTCACCGCCTAATTCGAATAGATTTGCGCTTGATTTGTTTATATATAGCAATCTATTTTTATAATCCACTCTTACGATTGGATTGCTCTGTCTCTCCAAAATATCCATCAACAGCGCTGAATCAAGCTTTGTGTTCAACATAGTACGGTGTTTTCCTTTAACGATTTAAAAAAGCGGGGGCGTGATGTGCAATTATCAAGCGCTTTGACTACGATAGTGTTACGGACTTATTCTTGAGCTGAAATTACATTCTCTAAACGCTATAATGCCAATCAAAAAAGGCAAAAATGTTTACAGGACTTATTAGGGAGTTTGCGACCGTCAAGAGCTTTAACGGCGAAAAACTATCGTTAAAATCAAGCTACAAGCCAAAAATAGGCGATAGTATCGCAATAAACGGCGCGTGTCTTACCGTCACAGAAGTAGCTTGGGGCGGATTTGGCGTGGAGCTTAGCCACGAGAGCCAAAAGATATTAGCTACCGAAAATCTAAGAGGCAGAGTACATATGGAGCCGGCAATGCAGATGGGCGATAGGTTTGAGGGGCATGTGGTGCAGGGGCATATCGACTGCGTTGGTGAGATTGTCCGAATCGATAGAAGCTCAAATGGGTATGACTACTATATCAAAGTCCCAAAAGAGTTTATCCCTCTTTTGCCGCCAAAAGGCTCTGTGACGTGCGATGGCGTGAGTCTTACGATAAACGAGACGCTCGATGAGAGCTTTCGCCTTACGGTCATTCCGCATACGCTCCAAACCACTCTTTTTGGAGATTATAAAGTCGGTAGGCGGATAAATGTGGAGACGGATATGTTTGCTAGATATTTGGCGCATATATTTCGCAAAAAAAACTCGCTAAGCTGGGATGAGATAGATAAGATGCAGGCTCTATACTAAGCGATGCTAGCCAAAAAAGCCGCCGCGCTAAAATACGAAAAAGAGAGCGATAGAGCCCCTGTCGTAGTGGCAAAAGGCAAGGGGCTTATAGCTGAAAATATAATAGCCAAAGCCGAAGAAGCGGGTGTGCCTCTCTTTAAAAACGAGCTTTTGGCGGATTCGCTTTTAAATATAGACCTTGATAGCAAAATCCCGCCGCTTTTGTACAAAGCTGTGGCGGAGGTGTTTATCTGGCTTGCAACCAACGACGGCGCCGCAAAAACAAAAAAAACCCTATCGGAGTCGGCTCGTCCTATTAATGGTGCCAACTAAGCAGAAAAACGTATTTATTTCACAAAAATATCCAAAGCCTTAAGAAGCACCAACACTATCCCTGCCCCGCCTATATACCACTTCATGGTTGTAATAATAGTTTGTTGCATTTTTACTTGCGCTTGCTCAAGCTTTGTCTCTAGGGAGCCTATTCGTGCCTCCATTTTTGCCTCAAAAGAGCCTATTCGTGCCTCCACTTTTGTTTCGAGACCGCCCATTCTTTTTTCGAATTCAGCAATCATTTCCGCCTTAAAAGTATTGAATTTGCCTTCCAAGCCTTGAAACTTGCCCTCCAAAGCCACAACGCTAGCCGTCACTTCATCTAGCTTATCGTCAAGGTGATTTATATGGTTGTATTGGCTTTTAAGCAAAAGAGTATTGATGTCCTCTTGCGTAAGTGTCAAGTTTCACCACGTTGTACCATTCCATTCAAAGCAATAGCATAAAAC
>DZAX01000001.1 GCA_022729705.1 Helicobacter cetorum
TGGCTAAAGAGAAAATTGACTTTTTTCTTTGGGTTGGGATTTGGGAGGGGGTTTTAGAGGCGCCCCTTAATTAACCGTAGTTTGTCAAGAGAGACAAAAAATTTTTGATTTTGAGGGTACAATAAATGAAAAATTTGAGAGCACAAGCGCATGACAATCACCCCAAGCACATTGTCATTGTCAAACCTAAAGCCTTTCATCAAGTGGGCGGGCGGCAGACGGGCGTTGCTACCTGAGCTTTTGCGCCTCATGCCAAAAGATTTTAACAACTATTTTGAGCCTTTTATCGGCGGCGGGGCGCTGTTTTTTGAGCTCACAAAAATCGGAGCGTTAAACGGCAAAAAAGCCTATCTCTTCGACGCAAACGCAGAACTAATCAATGTATACCAAATCGTCAAAAAACACCCAAAAAAACTACTAAAAAACCTAAAAGAGTTTCAAGCAAAACACTCCGAAGAGTTTTACTACATCACGAGGGCGATGGATAGAGAGCCAAACTTCAAGAGCCTACCCACAGAAGTACGGGCGGCTAGGTTTATTTATCTAAACAAAACATGCTTCAACGGGCTTTGGCGGGTAAATAGCAAAGGCTATCACAATGTACCGATAGGCAGATACAAAAACCCCACAATCTACGACGAAGAGCTAATCATGGCAGCAAGCATAGCGCTACAAAACGCCGAGATACGACACGCCGACTTTGCAAAAGTGCTTGACTACGCCGACAAGGGCGACTTCGTATATTTCGATCCTCCGTATTATCCACTGAACGCCACTTCTAGCTTCACGGAGTACCATGAAAATGCGTTTTTGGACGAGGAGCAAAAGAGGCTTTATAGCGTATTCAAAGAGCTTGCAGATAGAGGTATATCGGTCATGCACTCCAACTCCGATACGGAGTTTATCAAAGAGCTTTACAAGGGCTATGATATAGAGTTTGTAGAGGTGAATAGGTTTATCAATAGTAAGAGTGGCGGGCGTGGGAAGATAAAAGAGATTGCTATAATTAACTGCAAAAAGGGAACACAAATGACAATAAACGACAAAATACAGCGACTAGCACTGGAATATTCCGTAAAACTAAAGACCAATATAGATGAACGAGTTGCCGATATGCAATCAGACGACAAGGCTCATTATTTAATATATAAGGTCTTGGGTATCTCTGCTGAAGATGGCGAACTTATTGATTTATATCAAAACAAAGGGCGGTTTTTATACAAGTATGCCGGTTCATTTTTGGAAGAGGCAACAAAATTATGCTTTTTGGAAAAGTTTCCAAAATCAGGTAGCTCGAAAGTGCCGAATACCGAAGGGGTAAGACCTAAAACATTTGAAATTGATTGCCTAGTTAACAATGAGGCATTTGAAATAAAATGGCGAGATGCCACGACGGACGGCGATCACATAACAAAAGAACACACCAGAATTAAAGCTATCAAACAAGCGGGATACAAACCAATGCGAATTATGTTTTACTACCCAAATAGGGCGCAAGCCATAAAAATACAAAAAACACTGGAAACTCTGTATGATGGCATAGGCGGAGAGTACTACTTCGGGGATGCCGCTTGGGAATATGTAAAAAATAAAACAGGAATTAATCTAAAACTAATTTTGGAAGAAATAGCAAACAAGAACTTCAAGGCATAAATAATATGAAAGAGCAAGTACTAAAAGGGGATTGTCTTGATATTGTCCCACTGCTTAAGAAGCAGAGTGTAGATTTAATCTATTTAGATCCGCCTTTTTTTACAAACAAAATACAAAAACTAAAAACACGAGACGGTAAAAAAGAATTTTCCTATGAAGATATTTGGGAAGATCAAAAAGAGTATGCAAAATTCATGTTTGATAGACTGTTTGCCTTAAAGGATGTTTTAAAAGATACAGGTTCGATATTTGTTCATTGCGACAGGAATGCAACACACATTATAAAAGCGGTCATGGATGATGTTTTTGGGTGTGATAATTTTCAATCGGAAATTATTTGGTATTACAAGCGGTGGTCAAATGCAAAAAAAGGGCTTTTATCGTCACATCAAACAATATATTTTTATTCAAAGACAAAGAATTTTAAATTTAACACCATTTATACGGAGTACTCCGAAACTACAAACATAGACCAAATTCTTCAAAAACGCATTAAAGACAATAACGGCAAAACAATTTACGCAAAAGATAATAACGGTGAAGTTGTCGCATCGGATACAAAAAAAGGCGTACCGCTTTCCGATGTATGGGAAATCCCATATCTAAACCCAAAAGCAAAAGAGCGAACCGGATACCCAACCCAAAAACCGATACTGCTATTGGAGAGAATTATAGATATTGCCTCTGATGAGGGGGATACGATTTTGGATCCATTTTGCGGTAGCGGCACTTCATTGGTTGCGGGCAAAATAAAAAATAGGAATGTAATAGGTATAGATATTTCCGATGATGCCGCCGAGTTGTCAAAACAGCGATTATCTACGCCATTCAAAAGTGATTCTTTGGTGTTAAAAAAGGGCAGAGGGGCATACTTGAATAATGATTTGGCAGAGCTGTTTCTGTACGGTATAGACTATATTCCAGTACAGAGAAATAACGGCATAGATGCCGTGCTGAAAAAACAGTTCGATAGCAAACCAATTTTGGTAAAAATACAAAAAGACCATGAAAGTTTGGAAGAGGCTACAAATTTGCTTTACAAAGCCGCATTGTCTAAAAGCTCAAAAAAATCTTTTTTAATTCGTACAAACGATATAAAATCACTGTTTAACCATGAAAGTAAGCCAAGCATAATAGAAATTATTGATGCGATTAATTTTAGAATCAACTATGCATTAATATAAGGGCACCTCTAAAAACTCTTATTTTTCACTTTTTTAAATTATACAAAGCCTATAATCATTGGCTTTGCTACTAAACGCATTATGAAAAAACATAGTTTTTAGAGGTGCCCTTAATAAAGACGCAGGACAAGAGCTTGCAATTAGATATGACAACGGCGACGTTGTAACAACCGTTTATAGAGTTGATAAAAACGCTCCGTTTATGTTTAGAAGCGGCGATATAGTTATGGTTGATTCACTAAACTCACAGGTTACTTCAATTAGATTGGCAAATTAGCCCTTTGAAAGCGCATTTTTCAAAAATTGGATTTGTGCTTGCAACCGCCGGTTCCGCTATAGGGCTTGGCAATATCTGGAAGTTTCCGTATATAGCCGGAGAGTATGGCGGTGGGGCTTTTGTGCTTGCCTATATCGTTGCGGTCATCCTCGTAGGCATTCCTCTGCTTGTGGGTGAGATGGCGATAGGCGGTATTGGTTATGGAGATATTTGTGGCTATCTTTGTGAGCATTACGCTTTTTGCCTTTCTTCTGAACTTTGGATTTGAGACAAAGCAGGGGTCGGGGCTTGTGTTTGTGACGATGCCGGCTCTGTTTTATATTTTTGGTTTCTTTGGCAATATCCTTGCGTTGCTGTTTTTTATAGCCTTGGCTTTTGCTTCCATCACCTCCGCCATATCAATCTTAGAGCCAACGGCGGCGTATCTAATAGCCAAGGGGTGGAGTCGCAAAAGAGCCGTAATCGTATTTGGGGCTATTGTCTGGGCGGTCGGTATAGCTCTTGCTCTTTCAAATACAACCGAATACTCAAAAGCCCTCTCTTTTGAGTCAAAATCTCTCTTTGACTGGTTTGACTTTGTCTCAAGCGCTGTTTTGATGATAGCGGGCGGTATTGTTACGGCTCTTTTTATAGGGTTTGGAATGGATAAGAATTTTTTGAAGACGCATATCACGCTATATATGCCTCCGCTTGTTTTTGAGTTTTGGTATATTGGGGTGAAGTATTTTATTCCGGCGCTACTTACGGGGTTGATGGTTTATATGGTTGGGGCTTCATAGCGTATAGGCGGATGCGGTTTGTCCGCCTATGGTTATTTTTTTTAACGGTATAAACCCTCAAAACCCAAGCGCCCAGCTCCAAAATGGCGTTGTATGTATGTATACCCCGTCTATCTCCGCCTCGCCCTCTTTGTTTATTGTGATTATTTCCACTTCTCTTACTCCAAGTTCCAAAGCTTTTTTTGACAGCTTGGAGATTAGTTTTTGTTCTTCCTGCGGCAAAAACGGCTTTGCAAGCGTTGTTTTTTCAAGCTCGGGTGCAAAGAGTCCTACTTCGTCTGCATAGTATAGTTCGTAGCCTCTGGAGTGTAGTTCCAAAAAAACCATATTTTCAAAAACTCCGGAAAAATCTTTTTTGAAATCAACGGCGGTTTTTAGAGCAAAATCATACGAGTATATTTTTTTTGGCGAATTTTTTTGATGTAGTTTTTCTATAAAGCATATTAACCCCATATCTTCAAGTTCTCCAGCGTAGGAGTAGAAAAAATCTTTTGATATTTTGATTTTTGTCTTCAAAGAGTCAAATATTTGTAAAAGCGAAAATTTCATAGCCGTTTTTCTAAGAAGTTCAACCAAAATAGCTTCTTCTGTTTTACTATTTGCTATACTTTTTATTGTTTCATATCGATATTTTTGTTTTTCAAACTCCGAGAGTTCCAATATTTTTGGAGATGAACCATCCTTGAGAAAGTCTGCAAAAGTGTGCGCAACTGCGTCTTCTTCATATCGCGAATGACCCTTATCCTCATAAAAGCTTAGATACTCCTCAAAATCAAGAGCGCTGAGCATATGCGAGGCAAACCGCTCTTTTTTTAAAGCTACGGATGAAATCAGAATAGTCTGCAACCCTTCAATAGGAATAAATTCTTCGTCGCTATAGCCGTCTATTATAAGGGTGAATAGTTTTTTTGTTTTGACAAACTCTTGTAAAGCGGTGACGTCAAAACCGCTTAACCGCAAATCAAATAGGTTTATATATAGATACGGCTCTTTTTTTTTGAGTGCGTGAAGCAAGGCTAGACTTGTTTTGCCGCATTTTGGGGCTCCATAGAGGATAGTGTCTTCATTGTCCAAAGATAGCTTTCGCGGATGAAGTGAAAGTTTTTTTGGCGTCTCGGACAAAAGCTGTTCAAAAATCTCCAAAAACTTGCTCCTAATGTTTATTGACTATTGTAGCAGTTGTACTTTTAAAAAGGATAAGATTTTGAGCATAAACACTAAAGAACCCCTATTTTTACTTGACTATATGTTAAATTTACAGTAAAATTCAGCTCTCAAATTTAAGTCCTAATACGACTTATAAGTTCTTTAAACAAGGGTATACCGCAATGGAAAAACTGAGACTAAAGCTTAGAGCTTATGACAACAGAGTTCTTGACAAATCTGTATCGTCAATAATCGATGCAGTGAAGAGAACAGGTTCGGAACTGATCGGACCAATCCCGCTACCAACAAAAATCAGAAAATATACTGTTCTTAGATCTCCTCACGTCAATAAAGACTCGAGAGAGCAATTCGAAATCAGAATTCACGCAAGACTTATAGATATTATAGCCGCTTCACCGGATACGGTAGATGCGCTTATGAAACTTGACCTTGCTCCTGAAGTGGATGTCGAAGTAAGATCAATGGCTAACTAAGGAAAAGTGAAGATGGAATTTTTGGTTGAAAAAATCGGCATGAGCAGAACGCTCGGCGAAACGTCAAATGCGGTAACGCTTTTAAAAGTGTTGCCTGTAAAAGTTGTAAAAGTAAATGAAAGCGGCAAATCTTTGGTTGCTTACTCAAGAGGTAAAAGCTTAAACAAAGCGATAGAGGGTCAGCAAAAAGCTTACGAACTATCAAAAGAGTTTAATAAATTTGCGTCTCTTGTTGTTGACAACAAAGAAGTAGGCGAGCAAGAAACTGCTTCACTAGAAGGCTCTAAAGAGCTTAAAGCTTCTTTCAAAACAAAAGGTAGAGGTTTTACCGGCGTAATGAAACGATGGAACTTTAGCGGCGGGCCAGGAGCTCACGGTCATAGATTCCATAGAACAGGCGGCTCAATCGGTAATAGAGAGTGGCCGGGTCGTGTTCAAAGAGGTAAAAAAATGTCGGGTCAATACGGAAACGAAACTGTAACCGTAAAATGCGACGTCATTAGCTTTGATAAAAGCGCGGGCATATTGGTAGTTAAAGGAAGTATTCCAGGCGCTAACGGTGGATTTGGGAAAGTGAAGGTCGTAAAATGAGTTTTGCAATAACACTAGATAAAAATTGTAAAGAGAGTGGGAAAGTAGAGCTTCCTGCAAGTTATGAAGGTATCAACCCGCATAATCTATATTTGTATGTAAAAGCGTACCTTTCTAATATTAGAACTGCAAACGCTCATACAAAAACTAGAAGTGCGGTATCAGGCGGCGGTAAAAAGCCATGGGCGCAAAAAGGCGGCGGTAGAGCTAGAGCAGGTTCTATCACATCTCCGGTATTTGTCGGCGGTGGTGTTGCTTGGGGTCCAAAAAACTATACAAACTATTTTCAAAAAATTAACGTAAAACAAAAAAGACTTGCTCTTAAGTGCGCTTTGGCAGAGCAAGCTGAAGCTGGAAAACTCTTTGTTGTCGATAGTTTGGCGATTGAAAATGGAAAAACAAAAGAAGCGGCTACATTTTTAAAAGCTTTGGGTCAAAGAGACACACTTTTAGTGGCAAACAATTTTGACGAAAAAACATATTTAGCATATAGAAATATTCAAAATTGCTACCTAATAGATTTTACAGAAGTTAATGCGTATTTCGTAAGTACATACAGATCAGTTGTAATCGAAAAAGACGCTTATGACAAAATCGTAAAAGAGGGCTAAGATGGCTGATATTACAGATATAAAAACAATACTCTATACAGAGAAATCACTTGGTCTTCAAGAAGCCGGAGTTATCGTTGTCCAAACATCTCCAAAAATGACCAAAAACGGTCTTAGAAAAGTTTTTCAAGAGTACTTTGGGTTTGTACCTCTAAAGGTAAACTCCCTAAGAATGGAAGGTAAAACTAAAAGATTTAAAGGCGCTATAGGTCAAAGAGACTCTTTCAAGAAGTTTTATGTGAAGCTTCCTGAGGGCGCAAGAATCGAAAGCCTAGCGGTATAAGGAAAAGAAAATGGCAATAAAAACCTATAAACCATATACACCTAGCCGAAGAACTATGTCAAACCTAGACAGCGGCGATATAACTGGCAAACCGAAAGTTAGAAGTCTTCTAGTAAGAGTAGCGGCGCAAGCGGGTAGAAACAACCAAGGTAGAATCACCTCTAGACACAAAGAGGCTGGAGCTAAAAAACTTTATAGAATTATAGATTTTAAAAGAAACAAATTTGACATCCAAGGCGTTGTAGCAGCTATAGAGTACGATCCATACAGAAATTGTAGAATCGCACTAATTAACTACGTTGACGGTGAAAAAAGATATATTCTTCAACCAAGCGGAATGAAGGTAGGCGATAAAGTTATGTCTGCCGAAGCCGGTCTGGACGTTGTATCTGGTAATGCTATGAAACTTAAAAGTATTCCCGTTGGTACCGTAATACACAATATTGAACTAAAGCCTGGCAAAGGTGGTCAAATGGCTAGATCTGCCGGTAACTACGCTCAACTTATGGGTAGAGAAGGTAAATATACAATTCTTAGACTTCCAAGCACGGAAGTTAGATATGTATTGTCTGAGTGTATAGCTACTATCGGTACTGTTGGAAATGGAGATTTCTCAAATGTTAGTATCGGTAAAGCGGGTCGTGCAAGACACATGGGTATTAGACCACAAACCAGAGGTTCTGCGATGAACCCTATCGATCACCCGCATGGTGGTGGTGAAGGTAAATCAAACGGACACAGACACCCAGTATCCCCATGGGGTCAAAAGTGTAAGGGGCTAAAAACTAGAAAACCTAATAAGCAATCAAACAAATACATTATCTCAAAAAGAAAAAAAGGCGTGAGGTAGGATAATGGCAAGATCAGTAAAAAAAGGGCCTTTTATCGATGACCATCTTCAAAAGAAGGTTACGAAAGCTAAGGCTGAAAATTCAAACAAACCAATCAAAACTTGGTCAAGAAGAAGTATGGTGTCTCCCGAAATGATAGGTCTTACTTTTAACGTTCATAATGGAAGACAATTTGTACCTGTGCATATCTCTGAAGCGCACGTTGGATACAAACTAGGCGAGTTCGCCCCTACGAGAACCTTCAAAGGTCACAAGGGCTCCGTTCAAAAGAAAATAGGTAAGTAAGGAGGATAATGATGAGTAAAACAGCGCTTAAATTTATCAGACTATCCCCGACAAAAGCTAGACTTATCGCAAGAGAAGTTCAAGGCATGAATGCCGAGGCGGCTATTGCGGCTCTTGATTTTATGCCAAACAAAGGCGCCAAGTTTATCTCTAAAGCTATTGCGACAGCAGTTGCAAATGGTAATTATGAGGCAGACGAGGTAGTGGTGCTATCTTGCAGAGTGGACGCAGGTCCCGTTCTAAAGAGATTTACTCCAAGAGCGAGAGGTAGAGCTACGCCGATCAGAAAACCGACGGCGCATATTTTTGTCGAAGTAACAGAAGCGAAGGGTAAGTAATATGGGTCAAAAAGTAAATCCTATTGGGCTTAGACTTGGTATTAATACGGGCTGGAGATCAAGATGGTTTCCGTCTTTTAAAGATATGCCAGGCAATATAGCCGAAGATTATAAAATAAGAAAATATCTAAAACAAAAGCTTTATTTCTCAGGCGTTTCAGATATTATTATCGAAAGAACGGCAAAAAAAGTTAAAGTTACTGTTGTCTCAGCTAGACCTGGAATTATCATAGGTAAAAAAGGCGCAGAGATTGAAAAGCTAAAAGTAGACGTCTCTAAGATGACTAGCAAAGAGGCTCTGATCAACATCAAAGAAGAGAAAAAACCTCAAACTTCAGCTATCCTTTGCGCTGAAAACGTAGCTACTCAACTTGAAAAAAGAGTCGCTTTTAGAAGAGCAATGAAAAAAGTAATGCAAGCGGCTCTAAAATCAGGGGCTAAGGGAATCAAAGTAATGGTTGCCGGAAGACTTGGCGGAGCTGAAATGGCTAGAACCGAGTGGTATCTTGAGGGAAGAGTTCCTCTTCATACTATAAGAGCAAATATCGACTACGGCACGGCTGAAGCGCATACTACTTACGGCATCATCGGCGTAAAAGTATGGATATTCAAAGGCGAAGTACTCAAAAAAGGCGCTAAAGGCGAGGGACAAGAAGAGTCTACTGAAGCCGCTGAAGATACAAAACCTAGAAGAAGACCAGCAAGAAGAGGGCAATAATTATGTTGATGCCAAAAAGAACTAAATACAGAAAACAGATGAAAGGCCGAAACAGAGGTAAAACTTATGTCGGTTGCAGCCTTTCTTTCGGAAGCATCGGACTAAAAGCCGTTGAAGCCGGTAGAATTAACTCTAGACAAATAGAAGCCGGAAGGATTGCTATTACTAGAAACGTTAAAAGAACGGGAAAACTTTGGATAAGAGTATTCCCTGATAAACCGCTTACCGCTAAACCACTTGAAACAAGGATGGGTAAAGGTAAGGGTAGTGTGGAAGAGTGGGTTATGAATATTCACCCGGGAAGAATCATTTTTGAAATGACCGGTGTCGAGGAAGCTCTTGCAAAAGAGTCTTTGACAAGAGCTATGCACAAACTCCCTTTCAAAACGAAAATCGTTACTATAGAGAGTGAAAATGAAGTATACTGATATAAGCACAAAAACGTTTGATGAGCTAAAAGCGCTTTTGAAAGAGAAAAAAGTTTATCTATTTGAGCTCAAAATGAAATTAAAAACTATGCAGCTTACGAATTCAAACGAGATTAGAGCGGCAAAAAGAGATCTCGCCAGAATCCAAACGGCGATTACCGCCCAAGCTTTGCAGTAAGGAGTAAGCAGTGAACAGCCATAAAAGAGAGATTCAAGGCGTTGTAATAAAAAAGTCTGGTGACAAAACATACTCTATTCTTGTAGAGAGAAAAATGATGCACCCTAGATACCACAAATTCGTGAAAAGACACAAAAAATATCTTATTCACGATGAGAGCAACGGACTAAATATAGGCGATTTTGTATCTGCGCTTGAGTGTAGACCGCTTTCTAAAACAAAATCGTTTAGATTAAATAGCGTCCTAAAAGCAGGAGCTGAGATATGATCCAAAGTTTTACCAGAATGAACGTCGCCGACAACAGCGGCGCAAAAGAGCTTATGTGCATCAAAGTTTTGGGCGGCTCTAAAAGAAGATATGCGACTGTCGGCGACGTCATCGTAGCATCTGTCAAAAAAGCTATTCCAAACGGTAAAGTAAAAAAAGGTCAAGTTGTTAAATGTGTCGTTGTCAGAACTAGAAAAGAGCTTCAAAGAGATAACGGAAGTCTTATTAGATTTGACGATAATGCGGCCGTAATCTTAGACAATAAAAGAGAGCCTGTAGGAACAAGGATTTTTGGACCTGTAGGCAGAGAGATTAGATATGCGAATTTTATGAAAATAGTTTCGCTTGCTCCGGAGGTTCTATAATGACTAAGCTAAAAATCAAAAAAGGCGACATGGTAGAAATCATCGCCGGCGATGATAAAGGTAAAAAAGCAAAAGTCCTAGCCGTATACCCTAAAACTTCTCAAGTAGTAGTTGAGGGTTGCAAGCTAGCTAAAAAAGCTGTTAAACCAAACGAACAAAATCAAAACGGCGGTTTTGCTAATGTTGAGATGCCAATTCACATCTCAAACGTGCGAATAGCCGAGGGAGTGTAATATGGCACTTAAAGAGTATTATTTACAAAATGTAAAAGAGAAGCTTGTTGGCGAGTTTGACATCAAAAACGCCATGCTTACTCCAAAGCTAGAGAAGATTTCTATCTCTGTAGGTTGCGGAGAGGGTTCAAAAGATGCGAAACTTCTTCAAAATATCGCTGATACTATTTCAATGATTTCAGGTCAAAAAGCGGTTATTACTGTGGCTAAAAAATCGGTATCCGGCTTTAAACTAAGAGAAGGTATGAACGTAGGCATTAAAGTAACTCTTAGGGGAGCTAGTATGTATAACTTCCTTGAGAAGCTTGTATCTATGTCTTTGCCAAAAGTAAAAGACTTCAAAGGTCTCTCAAGAACAGGTTTTGACGGTAGAGGAAATTACAGCTTTGGTCTATCCGAGCAACTTATATTTCCTGAAGTCAAGTATGATAACATCGTAAAAATTCACGGAATGAACATCAGCATCTCTACATCTACCGATAACGATAAGATGGCTTTTAGGTTGCTAGAGCTTATGGGAATTCCATTCGCAAAAGGAAAAGCAAATGGCTAAAAAGTCGATGATCGCAAAATGCGCTAGAGAGCCGAAGTTTAAAGTGAGAGCGTATACAAGATGCTCAATATGCGGAAGACCACACTCTGTTTATAGAGATTTTGGTATATGCAGAGTATGTTTAAGAAAAATGGGCAACGAGGGTTTAATCCCTGGTCTTAAAAAATCAAGCTGGTAGGAGGTAAAACATGAATGATATTATAGCTGATACGCTGACTAGAATCAGAAATGCCTCTCTGAGAAGAATAGAAGTGACGCATGTTTTGTACTCTAAAATAGTAGAGTCGATTCTTAAAATTTTTCAAGAAAAAGGTTACATCGAAAGCTACAAGGTAGTTGAAGAGGGAACTAAGAAAAAAATTAACGTTGTTTTAAAATATACTCAAAGCGGGCGACCGGTCATAAGCGAAATTACAAGAATTTCTAAACCGGGTAGAAGAATATATAAGCCTTGCGCTCAAATTAAAAAATTCAAAAACGGCTACGGAACAATCGTTGTATCAACATCAAAAGGTGTTCTTGATAACGACAGCGCACATAAAATGGGTGTTGGCGGCGAAGTTCTTTGCAGCATTTGGTGAGGTAGAATATGTCAAGAGTTGGAAAAGAACCAATCGTACTTCCAAAAGGTATCGAAGCTAGCGTTGCCGATGGCGTGCTAACAGTTAAAAGTTCTAAAGTTATAAAAACTTTAGATACTTTGAGCAGAGTAAATATAGAAGTAGCCGAAGGTAAAATAGTATTTGGACTTAAAGGCGAAACAAAGCAAGATAGAGCCTTTTGGGGAACCTATAGGGCTCTTGCAAATAATATAGTCGTAGGTCTTGATAAAGGTTTTGAAAAAAAGCTTGAAATCAACGGCGTTGGTTATAGAGCCGCCGTAAACGGTGGCAAGCTTGAAATGGCGCTTGGCTTTTCTCATCCTGTTATTTTTGAAATTCCAACCGGAATAGAAATGGCTGTAGAGAAAAATGTTATTAGTATTAAAGGCGCGGATAGACAACAAGTAGGTCAAGTCGCGGCCGTAATTAGAGAGTTTAGACCACCGGAGCCGTATAAAGGCAAAGGCGTGAAATATGTAGATGAGACTATCCGCAGAAAAGCGGGCAAGACTTCTAAGAAATAGGAATAGTCTATGAGTAAAGCGCTAAAACTTAAAACAAGAAGAAGAGAGAAGGCTAAACTAAAAATTAGAGCTAGAATCTCTGGAACACAGCTGAGACCTAGAGTCACTGTTTTTAAATCAAACAAATATTTTTACGCACAAGCGATAGACGACGTAAAGGGCGTTACTATCGCTTATGCGAACGGCTCAAAACTTGGCGTAAAGCCAAGCAGAGAAGGAGTTAAGGTTGTCGCTCAAACGCTAGCCGACGCTCTAAAAGCCGCCAAGATAGAATCTGTTGTTTTTGATAGAAACGGCTATCTTTACCATGGCGTTATAGCGGCTTTTGCCGATGCGTTAAGAGAAAACGGAATAAGTTTTTAAGGGTCAATGATGGAAATAAATAGAGAAGAGTTTGAAGAAGTCGTTGTAAATATCGGCAGGGTAACAAAAGTTGTAAAGGGCGGTAGAAGATTTAGATTTAACGCTCTAATGGTTGTAGGAAATAAAAAAGGGCAAGTAGGATACGGATTTGGCAAAGCCAAAGAGGTTCCAGACGCTATTAAAAAAGCGGTGGAAGACGCATTTAAAAACCTTGTTCAAATTGAACTAAAAGGTACAACAATCGCTCATGACATCGAAGTGAAATATAATGCGAGCAAAATAATACTTAGACCCGCAAACGAAGGTACAGGCGTTAAAGCCGGAGGAGCCGCTAGACCGGTTCTTGAGCTTGCGGGAATAAGAGATATATTGTCTAAGCAGCTAGGTTCCACTAACCCATCAAACGTGGTTAGAGCGACTATTAAAGCGCTTACGGCCATAAAGGAATAAAAAAATGGCTCTAGAAAATCTAACACCTGCCGTAGGCAGTACTCATAGCAAGAAAAGAGTTGGTAGAGGTCAAGGAAGTGGTATGGGTAAAACCGCCACAAGAGGCGGCAAAGGTCAAACTGCAAGAAGTGGTTACACTGCAAAAAGAGGCTTTGAGGGCGGACAACAACCGCTTCAAAGAAGATTGCCAAAAATCGGCTTCAACAGCAATGTTACAAAGCCATATGTAATTAACGCCGATAGAATTGAAGCTATTAGCACTCTTAGCGAAATAACACTAGAGAGTATTAAAAGCGTAATGAGTTTGCCAAACTACGTAGAAAAAGTTAAGCTGATTGGCCTTAAAGCCAAGGAACTTGCTTCTAAAATTAAAGACGAAGCAGTACTAACCAGCGGCAAAGTCAATGGATAAAAGTTTGGTAAACAAAATTTTTATTACGCTTGGGTTTTTATTAGCATATAGGATACTGGCATACGTGCCGGTTCCGGGTGTTAATATAGAAGTCGTCAAAGAGTTCTTTGACGCAAACTCGGCTAATGCTCTCGGTCTTTTTAATATGTTTAGCGGTAATGCGCTAGAACGGTTAAGCATCATCTCTCTAGGCATTATGCCATACATCACAGCGTCAATCATTATGGAACTTCTAGCGGCAACCTTTCCAGAACTCGGTAAGATGAAAAAAGAGCGCGACGGCATGGTCAAATATATGCAGATCATTAGATATGCAACCATAGCTATCACTCTTGTTCAAGCTATAGGTGTTTCATTTGGTCTTCAAAGTCTTACAGGTAGAGCCGGAGAGAGCGCTATATCCATAGATCCTACGTTGTTTGCGGCGATTTCAGCTATATCTATGCTTGCCGGAACAATGCTTCTTATGTGGATAGGCGAGCAGATAACCCAAAGAGGAATCGGAAACGGTATAAGTCTTATTATCTTTGCAGGTATTGTTTCCGCAATTCCTAGCTCAATTGGTCATACGGTAACGCTTGTAAATACGGGTGAAATGCACTTTTTGACATTAGTCGCTATACTTGGACTTATTGTTGTTACAGTTGGCGCAGTCATCTATGTAGAGCTTGCGGAGAGAAGAATCCCGGTTTCCTATCAGAGAAAAACGTTGATGGCGAATCAAAATAAGAGAATTATGAATTACATCCCGATAAAGTTGAATCTTAGCGGCGTAATTCCTCCAATATTTGCATCCGCAATTTTGATGTTTCCATCAACTATTATGCAAGGTAGTACGGATCCTATAGTTATTGCTATAAGAGATTTTATCCATCCGCAAGGGTATGCGTTTAACTTTTTAACGTTTCTTTTTGTTCTGTTTTTTGCATATTTTTACGCATCAATTGCGTTTAACTCAAAAGATATTTCAGAAAATCTAAAAAGACAGGGCGGTTTTATTCCGGGGGTTAGACCCGGAGAGCATTCGGCTGAGTTTCTAAATGAAGTCGCAAGTAGGCTGACTCTATTTGGAGCTCTATATCTTGGTCTTATAACTACGCTTCCTTGGCTTTTGGTAAAAGCTATGGGTGTTCCGTTTTATTTTGGCGGAACAGCTGTTTTGATTGTCGTGCAGGTTGCTCTTGATACGATGAGAAAAATAGAAGCACAAGTGTACACAGGTAAATATCAAACACTTAGCGCCGTAGGACTATAGGTTCTCATGGCTATTCATTTAAGAAATAAGAAAGAAATCGAAGCGTTGCGAAAAGCAAACAAAATAGCCGCCGAGGCTATTTTGTTTGCAAAAGAGCTTGTAAAACCAGGGATAACGACAAAGTTTATTTCAGATGAGACGGAGAGATTTATTCTTTCATGCGGTGCTAAGCCTTCATTTAAGGGCTTGTACGGATTTCCTGGGGCTATATGTATCTCAATTAATGAAGTCATAATTCATGGTATTCCAGATAATACTTTATTACAAGAGGGCGATATTGTCGGAATTGATATTGGAACCGAACTTGACGGTTGGTATGGAGATACCGCTGTTACGCTACCAGTACTTGAAATATCAAATAAAGATAGAGAGCTTATATCTTGCGCAAAGGATACTCTTGAGTTTGCCATCAGCTCTATTAGGGACGGGATGCGATTTAAAGAGCTTAGTCGATTAATCGAGGATTTTGTGCAAAACAGAGGCTATCAACCTCTTAGAAATTTTTGCGGTCACGGGATCGGTAGAAGTCCGCATGAAGAGCCTGCTATATTGAACTATTTAGAGGGTGTTTCTACACAGGGTCCAAAAATTAAAAATGGTATGGTTTTTTGTATCGAGCCGATGATTTGTCAGAATGACGGAATGTCGCAGGTGCTTGAAGATAAATGGAGCGTTACATCGGTTGACGGACTTAACGGTAGCCACTATGAGCACACAGTAGCGGTGATAAACGGCAGAGCCGAAGTATTGTCAAGAATTTAGGGAGAAAATATATGGCAAAAGACGATGTCATTGAGATTGACGGAGTAGTTGTTGAGGCGTTGCCAAATGCAACATTTAGGGTTGAGCTCGAAAACGGGCATATAATACTCGGTCATATAGCCGGCAAGATGAGAATGCACTATATCAAAATTTTGCCGGGCGACAAGGTTAAAGTGGAGCTTACTCCCTATAGTCTAGACAAGGGCAGAATTACCTTTAGGTACAAATAGCCACTCTTGTACGCTTTGTTTGAATCCCCCCCTCTCTTCTCCTAACTCCCCCGCGCAAGCGGGAACTTCAGAGGGATGCAAGGGACATTTATGTCCCTGCCGCCAATACGGGCTTTGCTCGTATTGGCGTATACCATCGAATGGTAAGCGGGAACTTCAGGGGGTGCAGGGACATTTATGTCCTTGCCGCCAATACGGGCTTTGCTCGTATTGGTGTATACCATCGAATGGTAAGCGGGAACTTCAGGGGGTGCAGGGACATTTATGTCCTTGCCGCTAATACGGGCTTTGCCTGTATTAGCGTGTAACATTGAGTCACATAAGCAACTATTTACCTAATAAGTAGTATTATTCGGTTCTTTTTTTCATTTATAAGCTTTTGATAAGCTTTAGGTAAAAATAATAGACTTTATTTGGATTTTCTAAACAAATATGGTTTTATGCGACCGACCTTAACAGGACGGCGTAGCCAACGCTTTTTTAGCTGGTTGGTGTGTAAATAATAATAGGAGCATTTTTATGAAAGTAGCGCCGTCGGTAAAAAAGATGTGTGATAAATGTAAAGTCATTAAAAGAAAAAGCATTGTTCGCGTTATCTGCGAGAACCCAAAACACAAACAAAGACAAGGATAATTAAATGGCAAGGATTGCAGGTGTTGACCTTCCTAAGAAAAAAAGACTTGAGTTTGCTTTAACTTATATCTATGGCATAGGGCACGCAAAATCTTTGGAGATTTTAGCGGCTACAGGTATATCTATAGATAGAAGAGTGCACGAGCTAACTGAAGACGAAGCGGCAGCTCTTAGAAGAGAAATTCAAGAGAAATATGTAGTCGAAGGCGACTTGAGAAAAAAAGTTTCTATGGATATTAAAGGTCTTATGGATTTAGGTAGTTTTCGTGGCCTTAGACATAGAAAAGGTCTTCCGGTAAGAGGTCAAAGAACAAAAACAAACGCAAGAACTAGAAAAGGCAAAAGAAAAACTGTAGGGTCAAAATCTAAGTAAGGCGTAATTAAAGGAAAGCAAAGATGGCAGCAAAAAGAAAAGTTAAGAAAAAAGTAATCAGAAAAAACATTGCTAGAGGTATAATTCATATAGTAGCCTCTTTCAACAACACACTTGTAACAGTCAGCGATGAAATGGGTAATACTATTTGCTGGTCAAGTGCGGGAAGCCTGGGCTTTAAAGGTAGTAAAAAAGCTACCCCTTTCGCCGCTCAACAAGCAGTTGAGGACGCAATTACGAAAGCAAAAGAGCATGGATTAAAAGAGCTTGGTATAAAAATCCAAGGCCCTGGAAACGGTAGAGAGATGGCGGTAAAAGCAGTCGGCAATAGAACGGATATAAAAGTTGCTTACCTAAAAGATGTTACCCCGCTTCCACACAATGGATGCCGACCTCCAAAAAGAAGAAGAGTGTAAGGAATAAATAATGGCAAGATATACAGGACCAGTTGAAAAATTAGAAAGAAGACTAGGCGTTTGCCTCGACCTTAAGGGCGAGAGAAGGCTTGCGGGGAAATCCGCTCTTGACAAAAGACCTTACGCTCCGGGACAACATGGACAAAGAAAAACAAAAGTTAGCGAATTTGGCACTCAGCTTAGAGAAAAACAAAAAATAAAATTTATGTACGGTATGTCTGAAAAACAGACAAGAAGAATCTATGACGAAGCTTCAAGAGCTCAAGGTAATGCGGGTGAAAACTTTATTAAACTTCTTGAAAGAAGACTTGATAATGTAGTATATAGAATGGGCTTTGCAACTACAAGAAGATTTGCTAGACAACTAGTAAACCATGGACATCTACTAGTGGATGGTAAAAAAGTTGGAATCCCTTCTTATAGAGTTAAAGCTGGTCAAAAAATAGAGGTTTGTGAAAAATCAAGAACTAATCCTCAGATTTTAAGAGCCTTGGAACTTACAAACCAAACTGGTGTAGCCGCTTGGGTTGATGTAGATAAAGAGAAACTTTTTGGTATATACACTAGAGTTCCAGAGAGAAGCGAAGTAACCATTCCGGTAGACGAAAGACTTATCATAGAATTCTATTCAAAATAATAGGGTGGCTTAGAGCATGAAAAAAATAAAAGTATCACCTTTGATACCGAGCAGTATAGAGGTTGAGAGCGAAAATAGAAACTCAGCTAAAATCTCTATATTTCCTTTTGAAACAGGGTACGCTATAACAATAGCGCACCCGCTCAAAAGACTTCTCTTGAGCGCAAGTGTAGGTTGCGCTCCGACAGCGGTCAAAATTGATGGTGTAACTCACGAATTTGATTATGTGCGCGGGATGCTTGAGGATGTAACGGAGTTTATTCTAAATTTGAAAAATATTAGATTTCAGATTAAATCTGATGCAAAAAAAGTAGTAGCAAACTACTCTTTTTCCGGACATAGAGAAATAAAAGGTTTTGACCTCGATAATGATGAAGTTGAAATTGTAACTAAAGATTTACATCTTGCGACTATTAACGATGACGCAACTTTAAATTTTAGCATTATTATAGAGAGGGGTATGGGTTTTGTCGTAAGCGAAGAGTTAAGAGCCTTGACGGATACAAACTATATCCCGCTTGATGCCTACTTTATGCCTGTAAGAAAAGCTGTTTACGACATAGAAAACATTCTTGTTGAAGATAATCCAAATTATGAAAAATTAGTTTTGAGTCTTGAAACTGATGGGCAAGTGGACGCTGAAACAGTGTTTAAAGAAGCGGTTAAAACTCTTTATGATCAACTTAGTATTTTTAATAAAGAGCTTTCTCTCTCAGGCACAACAACTGCTACTGTTAAAAATGAAAACGATGGTGAACTTAAAAAGCTCTTGATTAGTATTGATGATTTAAATTTATCGGCTAGAAGCCATAACTGCCTAACTAGAGGCTATGTAAAATACCTAGGCGACCTTGTTTTGATGAGTGAAAAAGAGCTCTCAGAGGTTAGAAATCTTGGAAAAAAATCATTAGACGAGATAAAAGAGAAAATGGACGAGATGGGCTATCCGGTGGGAACCGAATTGCCTGAAGAGCTATTAAGCGCGCTAAAAGCAAAGCTAGCACAATTAAAGGATAGATAATGAGACATAGAGTAGCACACAGAAAACTCGGTAGAACATCGTCTCACAGACTTGCTCTACTAAAAAACTTATCAATTTCGCTTATACAATATGAGAAAATTGAAACAACAACGCCAAAAGCAAAAGAGTTAAAATCTTATTTTGATAAATTGGTAACAAAAGCAAAAAAAGGCGATTTTAATGCGCATAGAGCTGTATTTGCCCTATTGCAGGATAAAGAAAGCACAAAAAAACTAATGAATGAACTTGTTCCAGCTTTATCAAGCAGAACAAGCGGTTATACAAGTATAGTAAAAACGCGTCAAAGAAGAGGCGATGCGGCCGAAATGGCAACTCTTGAAATAATCAAAGACTAAAAAATGCTTAAAAGACCGCCCTCTTCGGCGGTCTAGCTAAAAATACTCCTCTCACCACTGCAACAATTTGAACCATCCGATTAAATATAAAATTCCAAGAGCGGCAAGCCGTAAGAGTGCTCACAGCGCTAAGATCACATTTTGGGCTTTGCCTAAAATGTGATAATTAATCAGAGGGTTCTATTAAAATCAATTATCGACATAATTTGAAAGTATGCGGCTTAAGGCTCTGTTGGGGCGGCGGTGCAAAAGAAAAGCTTTAAAATGCTATGATTGAAAAGAGTATGTGTATATTTTGACTTTTTAAAACTATATGCGACTAAAATACTTGATTTTAGTCGCTAGACATGCGATGGCGCTAAACAAAAAATAACTAACTAATCTTATGCGCAAACACGAGTAAAGCCACTGTTTGCGGCAGGGGCTAATCGCCCCTTGCACATCTCCTTATGCTACCCGCATTCGCGGAGAATAGAGGTTTTAAGCGTTTTGCGTGCGTAAGGGCGGTAATTAACTAATTTATGGAGAATTTATGGACTTTATTGAGCAAAATTCAAACCTAGTATTTTTGGAAATGGAGCTTGAGCTTAAAAAAGAGCTTGATTTTATATTGGAAGAGACTATAACGCTTATAGATAAGTTTGCGCCCAATATCAAAGAGGAGTTTTTGAGGCTGAGGGGTATTTTTATCAACTCCAGAGGAAAAGAAGAGGTAAATTTTGAAAATATCCTTCGCACAAATGACGACATAAATAGCTTAATCAAACTTTTTTCTATATATTTTATGTTGTTAAATATCGCCGAAGAGAGAGACGAGATTAGACGCAAAAAAGTTGACTTGGCGGATACGGTTACCAAACTTATCGAAAACGGTTTTTGCGAAGAAGATATTATAGAGACTTTTAAAGAGATAAAGTTTTATCCGGTGTTTACGGCGCACCCTACGGAGTCTCGCAGAAGAACGTTTCTTGAGGCGCACCATGAGCTTATACAAGATTTTCATAGGATATTCAAATACGGTGACGAGGACGCATTAGCGCATCTTCGGTATAAGCTCAATCTTTTGTGGCAGACAAATGTTATTAGAGATGAGAAGATAGAAGTATTGTTTGAGCTTGATAATCTGCTTTATCTAATTGAGACTTCTGTATTGCCCGCTTTGGCAAAAGTGTATGAGGATATTGAAAAAATCACCGGAAAACTAGATAGCCATGTGGTTAAGCTGTGTAGCTGGATAGGCGGCGATAGAGATGGCAACCATTTTGTGACAAATCAGGTTATGACAAAAGTCATGAAGACGCAGATGGAAACTATCGTAAATATCTATATTAAAGATATAGGTACCCTGATAAGAGACCTCTCTATCAGTTCCAAGCAGGCGTTAATTAGTCAAAAACTTCTTGACAACTTAAAAGAGGAAACGCAATATCTAACCGGAGATATTAAAGAGCATAAAAATGAGCCGTTTAGAAACAAATTGACATTAATGCGTAAAAAGTTAAAAAATAAGCTAATTTCAATAAATGCGTTTGAAGAGCTTGAGTTTTTGTACAATGAACCAGAAGAGATGATTGCGGATATAGACCTGATGATAGAGAGTTTGGACGAACTATCAAGCAGGGAGCTTAAAAAGTTTAGAAGCAAAGTTCTTACGGCTGGATTTCATCTTCTAAAGCTTGATTTTAGAGACCATGCCGAGGTGGTAAATAGAGCGGCGGCGGAAATATTTTCATATCTAGGGCTCTGCGATATGAATTTTCTTACGCTATCAAAAGAGGATCAGCTAAACACCCTAAACTGGGCGCTCTCTAAACCAAAAATAGACCTTAATTCACTCTTTGGAAAAATCTCCGAGACAAGCGCAAAAACGGTTGAGGCGCTTTTGAAAATAGAGTGGGGTAAAAATGAAATCTCCGAACATATACTGGATAGTTTTATTCTTTCGATGACGCAGGAGCCAAAAGATTTGCTTGTTGCACTATGGTTTATGAAACAAGCAAATCTATGGATACCGAGTAAGCATACAAGAGTCTCGATAACGCCACTGTTTGAGACTATAGAAGACCTTGCAAACGCTCCTGAAATAATGGAAGAGTTATGGGAAAACGAACACTATCGCCAATATATAATAGATAGAAATAGGGCGCAAGAGATTATGATAGGCTACTCTGATTCAAGCAAAGACGGCGGAATCTTCACAAGTAACTTTGGACTAAATAGGGCTATTATAAACCTTGTAGATTTGTCGCAAAAACTAGATATAAAGTTTCATCTGTTTCACGGCAGGGGCGGCAGTGTAAGTAGGGGCGGCGGACCTACGCATACGGCTGTGCTTGCGAGTCCGGCGAAAAGTCTTGACGGCTTTCTAAAAATGACCGAACAAGGCGAGGTGATAAGCTCCAAATATCTAAACAGAAAAGTGGGCGAAAACAACTTTAAAGAGACGATAGCGGCGGCTCTTGAGAAGTCTTTGTTTGATAAAAAAAATATTCGTACTGACTGTGGTAAAAAAGATGAGTTTGTGGCTATGATGCAGGTTGTCTCGGATGCGTCTATGAAAAAATATAGAGAGCTTGTCTATGAAACAGACGGCTTTATAGATTATTTCAAAGAGGCGACGCCTTACAACTTTATAGATATGCTAAATATCGGCTCTCGCCCGTCAAAACGAAAAGGGATTGACTCTATCGAAGATATGAGGGCTATTCCGTGGGTGTTTTCGTGGACTCAAAATCGCTCTATTCTTACGGCGTGGTATGGCGTTGGAACGGGGCTTGAAGCGGCGGCGAAAAAGTGCGGCATAGCGAGGTTGCAAAAAAGCTTTAAAGAGTGTCCGTTTTTTTATACGACTATCGATAATATCTCTATGAGTTTTATGAAAATAGATCTCTCTATTGCCAAGCTCTACAATCAATTTGTAAAAAATGAGGAGGTAGGAGATATTATTTGGAATAAAATAGTAGACGAGCACAAAAAGACGCTTTATTATCTGAAGCTTGTAAGACATGAAAATGAACTATTAGAAAACGATAAACTATTGCGTCAAACTATACTCCTTAGAAAACCTTATTTAACTGGTCTGAGTATATTTCAAATAGAGCTTTTAAAAAAATATAACGATGAGATGGACGAAAATAAAAAAGGATTATTGAGCGAACAGATAGCCTCGACTATAGTCGGCGTAAGCCTTGGTATAAGAAACACAGGATGAAACCTTTTTTTTTAACCTTTTTTCTACTATTTTTTATCACCGGTTGCACCGTTATACAGGCGAAAGAACCAAAAGCGCAATCCCTTAGAGTCAAAGAGGACATTCTTAAGATAGTAGATATGCTTTCTTCTTTTGGCGCCGAAGAGATTAAAGGTAAAAGAGTTGTAGATACGGTGGTAGTTCATACGGCTTACTCTATCGAGGGTAGCCAGTATGAGCCGCAAAATTTATACGCAGTTTTTGAAAAATATGGCGTTAGCCCGCACTATATGATAGCCAGAGACGGTGTAATATATAAAATGGTTGATGAAAACAGCGTAGCTCATCACGCTGGAAAAAGTAAGATGAAAGATGGTAGAGAGGGTGTAAACGCATTTTCGATAGGTATAGAACTCATAAACTCAACAATAGACACCCCAACGCAGGATCAATATAATTCTTTGGCAAAATTAATCATAAATATAATGTCTAGGCACAAAATAAAGCATATAGTGGGGCATAGCGACATAGCTCCCGACCGCAAAACAGACCCTTGGAATTTTGATTTTACAACTTTAAACGCAATAATGGAGGCGCAAATTGCGAACGCTAAAAAGGCTAATCAATGAGAGAACTGCTCGTAAAACTGACTTTTGGAATAGACAAAAAAGACTTGACTAGAAGCGAATTAGTTCAGGCAGATATGCTGATAAAAGAGAAGTTATTGCAAGACGCAAAACATCTCAAGTTTATTCATGGGATTGTAGCCGGAGTTGTAGATATAACAAGAAGCGGTCTTGGTTTTTTGGAGGGCATAGCGGGGGCAAAAAAAGATTTGCCTATCTCAAGGCGAGATATGAAAAATATCGAAGATGAAGATATTATTATCGCTCGTATAGAGCAAAAACGCGGCAAGACGTTTGCCGTTCCAATAAAAACAGTTCAAAAAGCGGTTCCCTATTCTGTATGTATCGTTCAAAAGGAGAGAGCAAAACTCTCCGTCTACAATATCAAAACCTCTCAACGTATATATTTGGATGTAAAAGACAAATCCCTAAAAACACTTCCGGACGGAGCCGTGCTAAAAGTAGAAAACACTTCCAAAAAACCTATGGAAGTCTTAGGGGTCATAGAAGATCCATTTGTAGACGAGAAAATATCTCTTGCCTTGTATGATAAAAAAGATGAACATCCAAAAGCTTGTATTGTAGAGGCCGAAGCGTGGGGGAAGGTTGTAGATAAAAGTTTATATTCGGATAGAATAGATCTTACGAGTTTGCCGTTTATTACGATAGATCCGATAGACGCAAAAGATTTTGATGACGCAATATATTTTGATACGGCGACAAATGAGCTTTATGTGTCGATAGCCGATGTAAGCAGTTATGTCACGCCGCTTTCGGCTTTGGATGCGGAGGCTAGAAAGCGCGGTTTTTCAATATATTTGCCGCACCGCTCTGTTCCGATGTTGCCTCGCAATCTATCCGAAAATATCTGTTCTCTAAACGAACTTGTGGATAGGCTTACGTTTACTTTTAAAATCAAGATAGACCCTGAGAGCTTGGAGGTTGTGGAGTATGAGCTGTTTGAGGCGATAATAAACTCTAAAAGACGTTATCACTACGATGAAATAGATATATTTTTGGATAAAGCGGAGGCTAGGGACGAAACTGATAGACAAACGCTTAATTGGTTAAGGCCGCTAGACGCACTAACTAGGCAAATAAGAGAAAAAAGACTTAAAAAAGGGTTTGAATTTTCAAGCGACGAGATACGAATGAGTCTTGATGAAAAGCAAAATATTATCGCCACAAGAGTAGAAGAGCAGACTCGTTCACACGCCCTTATCGAAGATTGTATGCTTTTAGCCAACAAATTGGCGGCGCAGTATTTTGATTACGGGATATTTCGTTGTCACGATAAGCCAAGCGTAAAAAAACTAAAAGATTTGATGGATAATCTTGATAGTTTAGGTTTGAATATCAAACATACGAATAATATTCACGCTCTAATTCAAAATATTCAAGAGACGGTTAAAGGGAACGGACTTGAAAAGTTTGTGGATAAGCTAATTATTAGGACGCAACAAAAAGCGGTATATCAAGCGACAAATATCGGGCATTTTGGCCTAGGTTTTGATAAATATACGCACTTTACTTCACCAATACGAAGATATTCAGATTTAATTCTTCATCGCCTTTTAAAAACGATTATCCACAAAGACGATAAAGCTAAAGCGCATATTTTAAAAGATATAGAAGCGGTGGCGATGACGGTATCAAGACTTGAAAGGGAAGCTGCAAAAGTCGAGTGGGATTTTATCGACCGCAAATTTGTTAGGTGGGCGGAGCAAAATATCGGCAAATCTTTTAGGGCGATAGTAACCGACGTAGATGACGAGGGCTTTAAAGACACCATAGCAAAAATAGAAGACGATATTAAAGGCGCAAGAGTGTTTATGGATCCCGAAAGTGAGGCGTATCTATTTGAAGAGATAGACGCTGAAATTATCGATGTAAATATCGCCACGACGAAGATATATGCTAAGGCAAAAGAGTGGTTCTTCATATAAATAATAAAATAAGGAGTTAAAATGTTAAAAAAACTATTTATCGGTCTTGCCATCGGCGTGTGTTCGTATGCTCAAATTACAGTTACGACCACAATATATCCGCTGTACAGCGTGGTAAAAGAAGTTGGCGGTAAAACGGTTAAACTTAATAATTTAATACCGTTTGGCGTGGAGCCGCATGAATTTGAACCTACGGCAAAATCAATGAAGACGCTTGTAAAAAGCGATATATATATGACAAGCGGCGATATTATGGAGCCTTGGAGTTCAAAAATAGTAGCGTCTTTAAAAATTGAAGATAAAGTGTTTGATATGAGTAAGCACGTCAAACTCCGCACACACAAGGAGTATGAGGGCGGCAAAACGCCGGATCCTCATTATTGGCTTAGTTTTGATAACTATATTCTGATGATAAAAGAGACGACCTCTCTCTTATCCAAAAAAGACTCGGCAAACGCAAAAGCATACGAAGCCAACGCAGAAGTTTATATAAAGAGAGTAGCCGCTTTGCAAAACGAATATGAAACGCTCAAGATGTGTAAAAATAAAAAAGTAGTGGTAAACCACGACGCCTTTGGTTATCTTGCAAATGATTATGGTATTACACAATACTCAATTTCAGGTATGACGCCGGAATCTAAGCCATCCGCAAAGCAGATAGCAAAACTTATAGAAATTGTCAAAAAAGAGAAAATCGGCGTTGTATTTTTTGAAGAGTTCGCCAGCGATAAAACAGCCAAAACTATCGCTAAAGAGGCAAAAGTAAAAATAGATGCGCTTAGACCTGTTGGGAATATCACAAATGATGAAAATAATAAAAATATAGGCTATATAGAGATAATGAGAGCAAATCTTGAAAAACTTAAAGGCGCTATGGATTGCAAATAAAATTTACCGACGCAGTCATTAGCGTTAAGGGGCTTTTTTTTAAAAATATTTTGCAAAATATCAATTTTATCGTTAAAAGGGGTGATTACGTCGCAGTTATAGGACCAAACGGCGGCGGTAAAAGCACTCTTATGAGGTTATTGCTGGGGTTATTGAAGCCTACAAGCGGTGAAATAAGGCTGTTTAATAAGCCGCAAAAAAAACTTTGCGAGTATCGACAAATAGGGTATGTGCCGCAAAGAGCCGCTCAAATGGATTTGAATTTTCCGATAACAGTTGAAGAGGTCGTAAGACTTGGCGTCGCTCATAAAAGTTCTCTTTTTTACAAAGAGTCCGTAGAGGATAGAGAGCATATTGGGCGTATGATGGAGCAAATGGGTGTTATAGAGCTAAAAAAAAGAAGAATATCAGAGCTTTCAGGCGGGCAAAGACAGAGGGTGATGATAGCAAGAGCGCTGGTCGGTCGCCCAAAAGTGTTGATTCTTGATGAGCCAAATACGGGGGTAGACGCTCATTCGCAACGTAAATTTTACGACCTGCTAAAAAAGTTAAATCAAGATGAAAAAATAACAATTCTTTTTGTGACGCATGATTTTGGCGTTATAGCGGAAGATGTAAATAGCGTGCTTTGCGTTAATCAGACCCTTTCGTCAAACTATAATCCGCATGAATTATTAAACCGTTTTGAGATTAGCAAGCTATACGGAGTTGATATGCGCATAGTTTGTCATCATCATTAAGGGGTAAAGTGGAAATTTTTGAATACTCTTTTATGATTAGAGCTTTTCTTGCAGGCTCTATTATCGCCGTATTGGCATCGTCTTTAGGGCTTTTTGTCGTAGTGAGGCGCTACTCTATGCTTTCCGATTCGCTTGCACACATCTCTTTATTGGGAGTGGCTCTTGGGTTTTTGTTTTCAGTCTCTACGACATGGAGCGCTATCGCCATATCCGTATTCGCCTCTTGGATTATAGAGTATCTTAGACGTAATCATAATATCTATTCAGACTCCGTTTTGTCTATTTTTTTATCCGGTTCTCTTGCGATGGCAATTATTGTCGTTTCGCTATCCGATTCATTTAACAGTTCCTTATTTGATTATCTATTTGGTTCGATAGTGGCGGTAAGCGACGAAGATATATGGATAATTTTAGGCTTTGGAATGGTCAGTATACTGTTTATTGCAAACTACTACAAAAAGCTTATTTTTATAGCCTTTGACGAAGAGGTGGCTGAGACGTCTGGAATCCACACAGGGCGCCTAAACTATGCGCTAGTTTCTCTTGTGGCTATTACGATAGGCTTATCAATAAAAATAGTCGGCGCTCTTCTTATTGGAGCCTTAATGATAATACCTGTTATTTCTGCAATGCAGTTTTATAAAAGTTTTTTTATTACCGGAGTATTGGCTGTAACGCTCTCTTTGTTTTCAGTAGTTGTCGGGCTTGTATTTTCTTTTTACGCCTCATTGCCAAGCGGAGCCACTATCGTCGTTGCGGCGCTTTTGCTATTTGCGATAAGTCTCGCTTTGAAAGTATTATCGGCTAAAGGCGCCGACTAACTCTTTTAAGGGCTTATCTTTTCTAACGCCGTTGATTGTAAGAAATAAACTCTATTTTGTATTAAAAGCAATATTATAATAAAATAAACTAAACACCTTAAAAGCAATATTTAAGTAAACTAACAGCAATTATAAACAAAAAAAGGAATATGTATGATTCAAGGGCCGGCGGGTTTCGAGGAAATGGGCGAAGACGAAGATTTCGCAAAACTTCTAGAGGAGTCTTTTAGAAATGAAAAAAGCGAAAAAGTAATAGAAGGCTCGATTGTCGAGATAAAAGACGATTATATAGCCGTAGATATTGGTAAAAAAACAGACGGCAGATTGCCTATTTCAGAGATTACGGCTCCCGACGGTACTCTGAAGTTCAAAGTTGGCGATAAAATACCTGTTATACTCTCTGGGCATAAAGGCGAGAGACCGATGATTTCTCACAAAAATGCAATCAAAAAAGGTTTGCACAACGCATTTATCGAGGCAAACAAAGACTACGAAGAGAGAGAAATAATCATTGAGGGCAAGATAACCAAGAAAAATAAGGGCGGTTTTATAGTAGAAAACGAAGAGGGTATGGAGTTTTTCATGCCAAACTCACTAGCGCTTATAAGACACGACGAAGCTGGCGTAATCGGTAAAAAAGTGTCAGCCGCTATCGTAAAAATAGATGAGGGCAACGGCTCAATCGTGCTATCCAGAAAAAAACTCCTAAACGACAAGCGCAAAGGTAAAAGAGAAGTTGTAAAAAAACTTGTTGACGAGGGTGAAAGAGTTGAGGGCGTAGTCAAAAAAATCGCAAGTTATGGAATGTTTGTGGAAGTAGACGGCGTAGACGGGCTAGTACACTACAACGAAATAAGCTTTAAAGGTCCCGTTAATCCCGCTACTCTTTATAGCGTAGGCGACACCGTAATGGTAAAAGCGATTAGTTACGACAAAGACAAAAAACACCTATCTTTTTCAATAAAAGCCGCTACTCAAGACCCTTGGGAAGACATCAAAAACGAACTTGAAGTAGGCGACGCTGTTAAAGCGGTTGTTTCAAATATAGAGACATATGGCGCATTTCTTGATATTGGCAACGATATAGAGGGCTTTTTACATATTTCCGAAATCTCATGGCAAAAAAACATCAAACACCCAAGCGAAGTGTTGGTTGTAGGTCAAGAGATAAACGCTGAAATTATAGAGCTTGACGTAGCGGCTAGAAGACTGAGACTCTCAGCCAAAAAACTTCTTCCAAAACCTTTTGACAAATTTGCGTCAACATTTGAAGTCGGTCAAATAGTAAGCGGCGTTGTCACATCTACGACAGATTTTGGCGCGTTTGTAAAAATCGGCGAAGTAGAAGGCTTATTGCACAATGAGGACGCTTCTTGGTTTAGAGACGAAAAATGTAAAGACGTTTTCAAAAATGGCGATGAAGTAGAGGTCAAAATAATCAAAATAGACCCTGAAAAAGAGAAAATATCTCTAAGCCTAAAAGAGCTAAAAGAGAGCCCGCTAAAAGCTTATACAAAAATCCATAAGCTTGGCGACGTGGTAAGCGGCAAAATCAGAGATATTAAAGAGTTTGGCGTATTTGTAGAGTTGGCGCGCGGTGTTGACGGACTTATCAGAACAGAAGACCTTTATCCAAAAAAAGCGGCAGAACTAGCTATAGGCGATATGATAGAGGCGGCTCTTACTATGCTTGATGACGGTAAAATAAGACTGTCAGTAAAAAGAGCGCAAAAAGATAGAGATAAAGACGCTCTAAAAGAGGTTAATAAAAGTAGCGAAGAGGGCTCTTTTAACAACTCTTTAAGAGAACAACTTAAGCAATAAAAAGCTAAAACACTAAGATGAAACAACAAAAAATATTTCTTTACGGTTGGGGCGTTTTACTTATAATAGGCGCCATCGGTGCTTATTTTTATGTCAAAATCTCTTCAACGCCTGTTTTCTCTGTTGTTTCGGCAAAACATACCGAAGACGGAAGCGTAAATGCGGCGTCGCAGAAAAGCTGGTTTGACTCTATCGTCGGCAGGGATGTTTTGGAGCTATATCCGGCTACGGAAGTAGCATTCTTGGTGGATATGGGCGAGATTCAAGAAGAGGGTAAAGAGCTCTACTATGTCCTCTCAATCTCAAAACTAGGCGAAGATAAATTTAGAATCGTCGAAAAAAAACTTAACGATTTAAGGGTTTTGTACAGCGTAAAAAGAGAGAATGATACTTTTAGCGTCAACATCTCTTTAAAAGACAAAGACTCCATGCAAAAACTTGCCAACGAAATAAAAAAATCATTTTAAAAAGCTACCAAGGATAAGAAGATGACAAAAATCGTCGTATGCGACCACATACACCAAAAAGGGTTGGATATACTTGAAAACGCAAAGGATATAGAGTATATAAACCTTGCAAAAGAACCAAAATCAAAACTACCGGAACTGATAGGCGATGCGGACGTAATAGTCACTAGAAGCCCGACTGATGTGGATGAGAAGTTTTTGGACGCCGCAAAGAACCTAAAAGCGCTAATAAGAGCAGGTGTCGGCGTAGATAACGTAAATATTGAAGCTTGCAGTAAAAAAGGCGTAGTCGCTATGAATGTGCCTACGGCAAACACTATAGCCGCCGTAGAGCTTACAATGGCACACATGCTAAGCTGTATGAGAACATTCCCTTACGCTCATTCTGAACTCAAAGATAAGCGTGTTTGGAAAAGAGAAAATTGGTATGGCAGAGAGCTAAACGGTAAAAAACTAGGCGTAATCGGCTTTGGAAATATCGGTAGCAGAGTCGGGATTAGAGCTTTGGCGTTTGGTATGGAAGTCGTCACATACGACCCTTATATTAAGCCCTCAAAAGCTACAGACGTAGGCGCTTCGTATACGACAAGTTTTGATGAGATACTCTCTTGCGATATTATCACTATCCATACGCCAAAAAACAAAGAGACTATCAATATGATAACCTCAAAAGAGATAGCTAAGATGAAAGAGGGCGTGATTTTGATTAATTGCGCTAGAGGCGGTCTTTATAATGAGCAAGATTTGTATGAGGGGCTAAAATCCAAAAAAATCTCTTTTGCCGGAATGGACGTATTCAATAAAGAACCGGCAACCGACAATCCACTTTTGGATTTGGACAATATCTGTGTGACGGCGCACCTTGGCGCAAATACACTGGAGTCACAAGAAAAAATCGCAATAGAAGCGACTACAAACGCCCTGCAAGCCGCTAGAGGTATAGCGTATCCAAACGCTCTTAACTTGCCTGTAAAAATTAGTGAAGTTCCATCTTTTGCTCTTGGATATTTGGAGCTTGCGCAAAAAATGTCATTTTTGGCGTCTCAAATCAACAAAGGTGCGCTAGAATCCATCAAGGTTACGGCCGAGGGCGAAATAGCCTCTTACCTTGAGCCGCTTCTTACTTTTGCGATAGTCGGCGGCGCAAAACAGTCTCTTGGCGAAAACGTAAACTATGTTAACGCGGCTTTTTTGATGAAAGAGATGGGCGTAGAGGCTCTTACAAAAGAGGATAAAAATACAAGCGGATACAAAAACAAAATATGCGTCAAACTTACAACTTCCAGCGGCGATACAACTACGATTTGCGGTACGATGTTTGATGAAAATACCGCAAGAGTGATGAACATCAACGGTTTTGAGGTGGATGTTGAGCCAAAAGGCAAGATGATATTTTTCAAAAACTCAGACGTACCGGGCGTAATAGGCGATGTCGGCACAACGCTTTCAAAGCACAATATCAATATAGCGGATTTTAGGCTAGGCAGAAATCAACATAAAGAAGCTCTCGCCGTGATTATCGTAGATGATGACATAACAAGCGAAGTGCTCTCAGAACTTTCAAAACTAAAAGCCGCCATCAGTGTCACTTACGCCGAGATTTAAAAAACCAAGAAACTACTCCACTCTCCCGCATTTATGCGGGTAGCTAGAGCCACCCATCACCTATCGGCGATGGGACCCGACATGGAATATTTGCAAGGGGGCGAATAGCCCCCTGCCGCTAAGACGGGCTTTGCTCGTATTAGCGTTAATTTAAACGATATTCAATGGGAACCACCAGCGTAACGCTTTTTTGCGGTTTTGGCATATAAAGAGCCGCGTCTTCAATTGTTTGAATCGAGCTTCTGTCAAGAGCGCTAAAGCTTGAAGATTTTACTACTTTTATATTATCCGCATCACCGTTTGGATTAAGTCTAAACGATATATGGCAAACTCCTTCTATCCCCATTTTGACCGCCTGCGACGGGTATCTCTTGTGTTTTGCTATTAACTCTCTTATCTTGGAGCCGTTTAATCCAATATACTCTTTTGCTTCGTCTATTTTTGGCTCGGAAGTATCCGCTTTTTGCTCTTGTATATTTGTCGCCGCGCGGCTTTGATTCTCTTTGGGGGGTGTAGTATTTGCATTGTGTTCATTTGCGAGAGTTGTCGCTTCTTCTTCGTTTTTATGGCTCCAAATATCTTTTTGTTGTTTCGTAAAATTTGAAGGTATTTTTGAGTTAATATCTGATTTTTGAGTTCTCTTTTTTTGTATGACGGGTTCTTGTTTTGGTGCGTCTTTTTGCGGCGTTTTTATAAAAGAACTCATACTTACCAGAAGAGCCTCTTTTTTTGCAACTTCTTTATCGTCTGTATATAAAAAAAGCCAGCCAAACGCTATTGTTGCATGTATCGCAATGGAGAGCGCAAGGGATTTTACAGCGTTGTTACTCATTTGCTTTTGTTGCTATCGATATTTTTTCAATATTTCTCTCTTTTAACGCATCGATAACGTCTACAAAAAGTTGAAAAGTAGAATTTTGATCGCTTTTTACTGTAATCTGGTCATTTTTGCTTACATTTTGTAGTTTAAGCTTTAGCCCGTCTTTTGTAACCGCTTCCGTCTGATAGTATATTTTGCCATCCGATTTTATTACTATCTCAATCGGCTTTAATTTGCTAGCCTCTTTTGAGGCGGCTTTTGGAAGATCTACCGGTATCGTCCCCTGCGCCACAAAAGTCGCAACCGTCAAGACGATAGTTAGGAGTACAAGCATAACGTCTATAAACGGTACGACATTTATAGAGTCAAACTTTTTTAGTTTAGCCATGTAGCTTATCCCAAGCCGCAGTTATCGTCTCAACTTTTCTTGCAAGCATATTATAAATCACAATCGCCGGTATCGCCACCAAAAGCCCAGCGGCGGTTGCTATCAATGTATATGAGAGGCTTTGCATTATCGTCTTTGAATCTACTAAGCCGCTTTCGCCAAGAGATGAAAACGTAAGCATAATTCCAAGCACCGTGCCAAGAAGCCCTATGTATACAGAGTTTGCAGCTATTGTTGATATGATTGTCAGATTTTTTGTTAGATCTATCTCCAAATCATATTTATTGTCAAAGCGATGCACATCTATCTCTTGGTATCTCAAAAATCTCTCAATCCCAAGAGCTATCGTCACCACGCTAAGCACCGCCAAAATTCCTAAAATCCCATACTCTATAAAAAACTTTAAACCCTCTTGCATTAGCGTCTCTTTTGTATTTTTTTTGAAGCCATATAATACTAAAAAGCGGCTAAATAGCGGCGCTACGCTATATAATACTCAAATGCGTTTAGATGGTTCTCGCTGCCGCTTAGCAACCTTTGGTATGCTTGCCCCAATAGAGCTATATCCGTCGTCGCTATAGCGTCGTTCAAATCTGCTATATCTACTTTTTCTATCAGTGCTCCTACTTCCAGTGCCGCTGTGTGTGAGGCTGAGCCTTGCTCTAAAAGCTCTGTATATAGGTTGGATATTTCGGCATTTTCAAAAACACCCACTTCATTTGAAACAAAGCTTGTGTCTACGCCAAGTTTTGCCGCCGTATTAAGCAGCGCATCAAAGTGTTTTTGTTCAGAATTTGATATATTGTCAAATACCGCAAGTCCGGTTTGCTCAAATAGTGCGTCATATACGTCTCTCGCCATCTTCTCCTCTTCAATCATAAAAAGCAAAGAAGCGCTCTCGTTTGCGTCCAAAACTGTGGTTGTGGCGTTTGTCCCGCCGTGTTTCATATTTGCTCTCATTGTATATCCTTTATTTTGTTTTTATCTATTTCTTCCCATGCCCATACCGCCGCCTTGACCGCCACCCATGCCGGAACCTTTTTGCATACCGCTTGCGTTCATTGCGCCGCTTTGTGATTTTCGCATTGAAGCTCTCTCTTCTGGCGTCATTGTGGATACTCTTTTTTGCATCTCGGTTTGAAACGCCGCTCTATCTTCAGGCGCAACTTTGCCTCTTAAGGTCTTTAGCTCCTCTGTGCTCATAGGGCTATAATCTACCGCATAAATATTTGCAGACATGGCGACTATCGCCATAAAAGCCAAAATCTTTGTTTTCATCTTCGACTCCTTTTTAATTTTGTATGAGTATGATATAGCTAATAAATGAAACGAAAATGAAATAAAAATGGCTGGCGATGAAAATTTTGATTTTGGAAGACGAAACTGTTTTAAACGACGCTATAACCGATTTTTTAATAGAGTCTGGGTATGCCGTAAAGCAGTGTTTTGACGGTGATGAAGCTTTTAACGCCGCTTATGAGGGTATATACGATTTGTGGCTTTTGGATGTAAGCGTGCCGGGAATGGACGGTTTTTCGCTACTAAAAGAGTTGAGAGCGAGCGGCAAAAATACGCCCGCGATATTTATCACCTCTCACCAAAAAAGCAAACGACGTAAAAATAGGTTTTGACGCAGGAGCGGACGATTATCTCAAAAAGCCTTTTGAGATGACGGAACTACTTGCTAGAATCGAAAATATACGTCGCCGCTCGTTTGCCCATCTACAACAAGAGCAAGTGATGGTATGCAAAAACGCCTTTTTTGATATAACCAAAGATAGGCTTAGCGTGGATAATGAAAATGTGGAGCTACGCAAAAAAGAGTTGCTACTTCTCAAACTTCTTTTAAAAAACAGAGGTAAAACGCTTTTATACGAGGAGATATTTGAGGGAGTATGGGAGTATGGCGAGGAGGCGGGGTTGGAGTCTCTTAGAACCCATATAAAAACGCTAAAGCATAAGCTAAAATGCGATGAGGCGATAGAGAGTGTAAGAGGCCTGGGGTATAGACTTGCGGGCGGATAAAAGAAGTGTTATTCGGTTTTTTGTCGTTTATTTTGGCTCTTTGGCGGTTTTGTTTGTTTTGATAGGCGGACTCTATTATCAAAACGAAAAAGAGAGACTAGAGCGTCAAAAACAAGATGAAATGACTGAGTTTGCAAAATCTGTAGAAAATCAATTAGGGGAGCTTCACTTCTCAAAACTACTTGGAAAACCGATTAGTCGCAAAGGGTATGGACTGGGGCTGTACGATATAGACGGGGAGGTTGTCTCATCTAAGGATATAAGCGCAAAGCCGCCACTTAAAAAAGCTTTTTACAAAGAGGGTGACGACTATTATTATGTTTTGGCACTTGATAGATATTTTTTGGGAGTCGCTTTTGTTGCGCTAAAAAGCGCAGTGCCGTCGATGGATGGAGTTTTTGCGGCTATTTTTGGCGTTGGATTTGGCGCGCTTACTTTTATGGGGTTCGTCGCCGTGTATTTGGCTAGGCTGATGATAAGACCGCTTGTGTCGGCTATTGAGAGTGTGGACGCTTTTGTTAAAGATTCTGCCCATGAACTGGCAACGCCTATTATGACGGTGTCAATGGCTTTGAGCGCATTGAGGGCAAAAGCCGACCCGTCGCTTGAAACGATAGTAAAAAGAATGGAAGTGGGCGTAAAAAATCTGCAAATTATATATGACGAGCTTGCAATGTCCGGCTTTTACGAGTTTTCCAAGCAGATGAGCGAGAGCGTCGATATGGCGGCTTTGGCGGCGGAGAGGGTAGAGTATTTTGGCGCACTTTTTGAGTACAAAAATATAACCATCCATCAAAAACTAACAAGCGCTCCGCTAAAAATAGAGAGAGCCAAGGCGGCAAGGGTGATAGATAATATCCTCTCAAATGCGATCAAATACACAAAAAACGGCGGAAATGTTTATGTTGAGGCGACTAATGGATTTTTTGGCGTAAGGGACGACGGATACGGTATAGAGGAGTCAAAACTACCAATAATTTTTGATAGGTACGCCAGAGCCTCAACAAAAGCGGGAGGTTTTGGAATAGGGCTTGCCACGGTCAAAAAAATCTGCGACGAGTACAGCGTAAAAATAGAGGTAAAGTCAGAAAAAAACAGAGGGAGCGAGTTTGTCTTTAAGTGGTAAAAAAATGTTATTCTTGATGCTCTCAACCCTCTCTTTGGCGCAAGGCGGCTCTTTTAAGACGGTGTGCGTCTCTTGTCATACCAATACAGACGCACCGGATCTTGAGAGTTTTTATTTTCGTTATCTGCTCAAATACGGCTCGCAAAAAAGAGCTTTGGAGGCTATGCAAAGCTATCTATCGGTGCCGACTTTTGAAAAATCCCTTCTACCGCCGATGGGGCAAAAACGTTTTGGACTACATCCGGCGAAGCAAATATCAGACATTGAGCTTAGGGCGGCTTTGGGGGAGTATTTTCGGCGTTATGATGTTAAGGGGAGAGTGGTGATAGCGGACTAAAATGGGATCATTTTATGCTTTGGCAACTCTTTAGACAAAAAGGTACCGGGTACCTTTTTGTCAGGACAGTATGGCAAAAAGATTAGCTTTACCTATTTCTCTGCAATAGTTGAACATAAAAATGCTGGCAAGCTAAAGATTGTTTTTATCAAAACAACAGACAATCTAATCCCTATTGTCTCTACTGATTTAACGCTTAACGATGAAGAGATTATTGAGATTTATAAACGAAGGTGGGACAAAAGAACAAGGGTATAAAGAGCTAAGAGAACACTTTGGATTTGGGCAAGAAGAGAATAGAATCTATGAAGCTTTGATTGCAAGAATAACACTCTCGTTCTTTGCTTACAATATTACAAGTTACATCAATAGAATGAGCCATGAACCAAAAACCATTGGAGGTTTGTTTAAAGATTTAGAGTGTGAACTCTACACTCTTTCTATTGCCATGCAAGCTTTCATAGAGATTATGGACAAAATATCTAAAATTGAGACGATAGTCAATAGGAATAAGGATTTTACGAATATCATTGCCTCACTACGGAGCGCGACGGAGGAATTGCTTGGATTTAGGTGCGAAAGATGAGATTATTATATTTACCGCCATACTCTCCAGAGCTCAATATTATTGAGATGCTATGGAGGTTCATCAAGTATCATTGGATGGAAATGTCAGCATTTGAAAGTTACGCAAATATGAAGGAATACGTACAGAGAATGCTAAGCGAATATGGAGTCAAAAGAGTTATAGATTTTTCGCTATTTGAAAAGAAATTCTACCCTTTAGTGGTTCAAGATTAAATTGGGGTTTGTTTTGGATAGGGACTTACTCATAAAGTCTTTTACGCTTTTCAGGGGTTAGCGACTTTCTCTCTCTTTTTGGAATCTTAATGCGTACATCTTCAAGCGCCATACGAAAATCGAATTTAGCCCCGCTTTTTTTTGAGACGTAACGCAAAAAAACGCTTATACGAACTAGATACGCTTTTTTTGTAGGTTGGGACTGTTTGCCGTTTTTTTGCGCTACCCAATCCAAAAAATCATATATGAAGTTTTCATCAATATGTGAAGATATGAGCTTGCCACGCTTTTTTTTGTTGAGCAAATCCACATACTCAAAAAAGTATCTAAACCCAGTTTCGTAGTGTCTTATCGTATGAACGGAGAGATTTTCGTTTTGTTTGGCGCGAATAAACTGCAATCTGTACTTTTTTAACTCGTCTACAAAGCCCATTTTATCGACCTTAGTAAGTGTTTGAAAGATTATTACTCTATAATCTTTCAAAAAAAAGTATGCAAATTTTAGTTTTAAATTTACGCAACATATTTTTCTAAATCTTAATTCCAATAATTCCAATAATTCCAAAATGGATAAGATGAAGAAAATAATTAAGGGGTTAAAATGAGTAAAACAAGAACTACGTTTAGTACAGAATTTAAAACTAAAATTGTGATTGAAGTTTTAAAGGGTGATAAAACATTAGTGAAATAGCAAATGTAAACAATATAACACCAAAGAATATTCAAAACCGAAATAGCAATAAAAAACCATATCCATATATTGGACTTCTCGCAAAACCCTCTTCGCTAAGGCTTCACTATGGGTCCCCAAAATCAATAGATTTTGACCCTATAGCTCTTTGAAGTGCTCATTTCATAGAGAGTTTTGCAAGAAGTCTATTAAAAGCAAAGGTGGATTTGTATATCTTGCGGCTATTATTGACCGGTACTCTAAAGCAAAATGGTATCACTCTCTCTATGGATGGGAAAGGTAGGGCTACTGATAATATTTGTATTGAGAGATTTTGGAGAAGCGCAAAGGTTGAAAAGATATATCTTAATGAGTACGATATGGTATCAGATTTAAAAGATGATGTAAAAGAGTATATTAACTTTTATAATCATAGAAGATTTCATGAGAGCTTAGAGTACAAAAAGCCTATGAGCATTTATTGTGATAGTTTAAAAATAAATGATGAAAATTACATGAATATTGGAGAAAATGTAGCATAAAGCAATAGGTGCTTTAGGGAATAAGATTTTTTAGAGAGTTGTCTTGAGGGTTTGGGGTGCTATATCAACAATAGCTTTTTCATTTTAAACCACCTTTTAATTTTTCTATATACAAAATAGCCTCATCGGCGACGCTTCGTACGATTTGAGTCCTGTTTGAATCATCCACTAGATTCGTATAGTGTTAGCCCCGCAGAGAGGAGTTCTGCGGTGGTTAGGTTTTAGGTAAAAATATTTTTGGGACAAATTGTCAAATTTTAGAGCAAAGGGATTTTATTTCTTCGGCTAGAGCCACAACATCGTTGTGATTTTTTAACTCTAGTAGCGGTTTGAATTTTATTTTGGCTTTTGAATAATACTCTTTCCAATCAATAAAATTCTCGCTACCTTCTGTGTCTGTCCAGTCCTCGTTTTCGACTATTATTTCAGTGTCAAAACCTATTTTGCTTTTATCAAAATTTGTATACGTGAATTTTTCATCATCTTCAAGCACGCCTTGACACTCGCCAAAAAAATTATCACAATCCACTTTTTTTAAATTCATATCAACAAGTTTGAAACAGCCGTAAGTTATAAGCAAGGGAATTTTTTTATCAATCCCTAGCTGCTCCGTTGTGGCAATATATTTATCATATTTTAGCAACTCATCGGAAAATACTATATCTATGTTAAAACCAATCAAGTACCCATTTTCGGAGGCTTGCAAATGCTGGTAGAAAAAGCCATTGCTTTTATCCTCAAATACCGACTTTCCAACAGTCATATCTTTTGAAACTAGATTTTTGCCGCCAAGCTCATTAACCAAGTCATCGTATATGTTTTGGACATCAGCATAAAAATTGATACTCTCCCTTGTCATCGCAACTACATTTTCCATTTTAGTTTTAAGCCCTTGTTCCATTGTAAAATCCTCCTAAGTTATTGAATTGTTGATTTCCTGTATAGTTAAAAAAACCATTGTCATAAAATGAACCGCTTGAAGCCACTGCCGTAAAGTCGCCACTCCATCCATCCCAAATAGAGCCTATCTTGTAGCTAAGATATTTTTCTATGTGTCTGAGTAGGGCTGATGAGACCAAAGAGTCTGCTTTGTCTATTTCATCCCTTAGAGCATGATAAAAATCTCTCCAGCTTAATAAATATACTTTCTCATGCTCTACATACTTCTCTTTTGCCTCTCTTTGATGATCATTAAAAAAAGTCAAATAGACAAGATGAGTGCAATGTTCTGCATAATTTGCTAATTGACTTTCATTGCTTTCGCCACTACGATATTTGACTTCCACAATAATTTTCATTTTGTTCTCAAGCTCAAAATAGACATCAGGCTCGTCTCTCAACCCTTCGTTTTGTTTTGCTTTTTTAAAACTTTCCCATAGCTTAAAACTATCTGGAATAACCCAAGAGCTCGCAATAACACCGCCTAGCCTATGGTCATCTTTGATATGTTTTGCTTTCGCCAAAATGTTAATCAAATGTTTTGGAACAATTTGCATCAATCCAAATACATTTGAAGTCAGCACATCTTCTTGTCTACTTACTGCGACATCTGGTCGAATCTTTCCTCTCATCTCAGCATCAATCATTATCACCTCCTAAAAAATTTTACACAAATCAGCTTCTTAAATCATACCCATCTTAAAATAAAAGCTCTTCCAATCCAAAATCCCCATCCATCTCAAACTTATCCAAAAACTGATACTTGTCATATTGTATCTTCTCAGCCAAAAAATACGCTGTCGCTTTGACAATAGTTTTGTCTCCCAAGACCACCTCTATCTCTCGCCTTGTGTAGTGGTCTGGATACCCCTCTAGTTCGTCTAGTCTTTGTATCGTCTGATGTGCTACCTCGTACACTTCGCCATAGACACACAACCCTTCACCCTCTGCGTCTATGAGATACGGGAAAGAGGGGTATTTACATATCATCGGATACGGGTGCAGTGTTTTGGCGTTTGAGATGAACTTTGAGTTTGCAAGTAATAGATGATTATCAAAGCCCTTTTTGAGCGTACCATACACAAAGACTCTAACAGGCGTCATGGCTGCAAATCTACAATCAAAAAAGTCTGCAACACGCTTTTGCATTTTTCGTCAATATTTGTTAGCTTCAATGGATGCCTGTCAGATATTAGTAAAAGCTTTTTGTCTCTTGAGTTTATGTATATACCGAGTAGTTCAAGCAATTTTGCAGAGTCCACAACGGAGTCTTGTATCTCATTTATAATCAAAATATCGATTTTCTCCTCGATAAGCGACTCTATTTCTGCCAACGTTCCAGATCCTGCTAATGCTATATCTTTGTCTTCATTTTGTATGCTTAACTCATCGTAAATTATGTTTAAAGACTGCCTTCTTACCATCTCGTCTTTGCCATAAATAATCATAAGATTATGCGGGCTCGCAAATTTTGCAAATAACTGAGCAGCTTTGAAAGTAAAACTCTCTTTGTCCATTTATCGCTCCTTGTTGTGCTAGTATTATGGGGAGGCATTCTAAATGACTACCGATTGTAGCGGTCGATTGGCATACAAACTCCTCCGTGTGAGTCTGTATTTTAGCGGACTAAGTGGACACTATTTGTCTAGTTTGATATTTCTTCTAAGTAGTCTTGTATGGTCGTCTTAAACTCATCCGCCAACCACTGAGGCTCGACGATTTTTACTAGCGGCAAATACCACTGCACAATCGGGAGTATCTCCATCTCGTCTGTGGCTTCGACGGTTATCTCTGCGCTGCCATTATCGTATCTTGCGCTAAAGCTTTGAGATTTCATCGGCTTTCTCTCGAAATACACTACTGCATCTTTTTCGATAAATAGCCTAACTGTAAACGGTTGTTTATGCGGTTGAAACCAAATGGAGTTTGCCTTTGCAAGCCCATTTTCAAGTGACGAGGGTATCTCAAACTTTATATCCAAAAGCTCAATATTTTTGAGAGTTTTTAGGTGAAACTTTTTGAAAGTATCTTTTGCCTTTATATCAAACGCCAGCAGATACCAAAAACCATCAAAAAAAGCCAGCTTTAGCGGTTTTAACTCAAAACTGCCTTTTCGGTAATCACATTTGATGGCTGTTTTGTTTTTTATGGCGTTCTCTAGCGCCGTAAAGCTCTCTAAATGCTCCGAATTTAGGGCTTCACTATCAATTTTTGCATATATCTGGTGGTTGAGATTTGAGGATATTTGCTCTATCAGATTGTGAGCTTTTAGATAAAACTGCCTCCCAGCCCCCTTTGCCAGCTCGTCTAGTATTCCTAGCACAATCCCTTCGTCACCTTTGAGCCCCTCACCGGCTTTTGTCTTATCAATTTGCCAGAGCCTACCCTCGCACACAGCTCCGGCATCTTTTAAGACTTCATGTAAATCTCTTTGAATAGTTTTTGTGCTGACACCCAGCTCTTTTGATAGCTCGGTGATTGTCGCAGATGTTTTGGAGAGTCTGTCATAGAGATATGAAATTCGCTCAAATTTTGGATTTGAGATTAGTTCTTTTTTTGGCATTTTAATTCTTCAAACAATGAGATGACTGCACTAGTGCAATAATATGGGTATTTAACTATAAATCATCTTTTGTTTAACTGCTCTATATGCAAAACCAACTAGACAAAAAATGTCCACTTAGACCTGTAAAATACCTCCAAACTTTTGGGAGCCGGAATCAATACATAAAGCGCCTTATACGCATAAAGAGAGCTTTTGATAGCATAAAATAAAATCAAAAAAGGAGAACATAAATGAGTAGCGCACCGACAAGTTTTGCCAAAAATATAAAAGAGGCGGTTGTTGTGTTTTTGGATGATATATCTTTTAGGTCGCATAGAGAGGTGAGTATTTTGACTCAAATAAGCGAAATTTCGGATGAACAGAGTTTTGTTCTGGTAGTCGGTAAAAAACTTATTTCTTTGGATGCCGTACCCCAAGGAAAGCGGTATATGTTTGTTGGAATCACAAAACTCATATATGAAGCCGGACACTACCCGTTTGCGACCTCATTGGCTGTAGCGGATGCCGAAACTGCAAAAATAGTTGTAGATGATATTTTGGTCTGCGCCGAAGATGGGGATGCCATCATAATGTCGCCTGATATTTTCGCCGACATAGTAGATGGAAAAATGCTCAGAGCCATACCCTTTGACGATAAAAAAAGCCTACAAAACGCAAAAGCTATCTGGTATTGTCCGACGGCTGACAAGGAGCTACCGGAGGTAAATAAAGCTTTTGGCGAGATATGCGAGCTGGCAAACGAAGAGTGCGACGCTTTTTTTATGGCTTCGAGTTTGAACGGAAGGGAAAAAGACTATTTGATAGCGATAGATGAGATATAAAAAATCGAGGAGATAAAGCAGATGAACATTCAATTTATATCAGACAATGACAACCAAAATAAGCTTGAAGAGATTTTTGCTAAAAGCCGTCTGAACGCTTATGCAAAGTTTTGCGAAAAATTTCCCATGAGAGTGCGAAGAGTTGAAATTGTAAATGTCTATAACTGCACGATGCCAAAACTTGTCAAACTACTGGAGGAGAGCTATAAAGAGCTATATAGCCCAGAGGCAGATACTTTCTCCATCTTGACGGACGATGGCGTTATGATGATGATATGGTGCGGCGATAGAGTCTCTTATATTGAGCTAAATTGCTATGTTTACTCGGGCAGCATAGAGCAGTGTCAAAGCGGTATAAGAAATATAAGGGCTCTGCTTGACGAGTATATAGTAGCTAGAAGCCAATACGCAAAATCAACTATGAAGTGGTATCAACACAAAAATGGCTTAATAGAATACCGAGCAATCACTCAGGAGATAGCTATTGACTATGATTTGGCGCTCAAATATCCATATTTAGAGGAAATTGATAAGCGAATAGAAGATTTTTTGGCCTCTGATAGCTCGGTTTTGCTACTCAAAGGGGAGCCGGGAACCGGCAAGACATCGCTTATTAGGCAAATAATCGCCAAAAAGTGGCAGATGTCTAGTAAGCTGGATAAAGACTACTATGTAGAAATAGGGTATGCGACCGATGAAAATGTATTTTTGAGCGACACTTTGTTTGTCGATTATGTCAAGGGGGCTTTTCAGATATTGGCGCTTGAGGACGCCGATTCTTTGCTTCTAAAAAGGAGCGAAGGAAACAACCATGTCACAAGACTACTAAACTCAACGGACGGGCTTATCAAGGCAAGCGGCAACAAAGTAATCATCTCCACAAATCTAAAAACATTTGCAGACATCGATACCGCTCTTTTGAGAGAGGGGAGATGCTATGACATCATCGAAACAAAACCTCTCAATTTGGAGCAGACAAAAGCTTTGGCCAAAAAACTAAAGATACCGACCGATGGTTTTCAAAATTCAAGCTACACGCTAGCGCAGATTTATAAACACAAAGGCGACCGATTTATTAGCTCCATTGAGAGGAAGCCTGCGGTGGCTGGGTTTAGGTAGAGGGACTTTTAAAGCCCCTCTACCTCTGTGTCCAAGCTACATTAACCGCATAAGCCATGAGCCAAAAACATTGGGAGAGTTATTTAGAGATTTAGAGTGTGAACTACAAGCGCTGGTTATTTCAATGGAGAGGTTTCTGCGGATACTGACCGCTATTGCAGAAATTGGCGAAGTTGTCAAGGAGAATAAAGATTTGTTGAAGATCGTAGCGCTCTTAAGGGCTCATACGCAAAAAGAGTTGGGGGTTGTGTGCGAAAGTTGAGTTAGCTACTTGATGGGGTTTGAATTTGCAAGTGGCTCTTAAGCTTTTTATTCGTCCACATCGAGCCCCACCGAAGCGCTAATTTAAAAAAAATCAAGTATAGCTTAACAAAACTCTCAGCTCCAGACCAAGAGCCAACAAACAACAAAGGTTTTAGTCTCTTTGTTTTGCCTCTCTATAGCTTTTTACTGAAATCTTCTGCTATTGAGAACTCGCTTTTTTCGGCGACCTTAATTTATATTTTCCAGAGACACTTACACCTGATCCGCAGTAGCCCTTTGATTCTATATTGCCGGATATTTCTACAAAACCGTTGCCAAATTTTATAATCATAATACCGCCCATATCCTCATCTCTATCTCTAAATTCGGCGGTATTTCCGTTTATTGCAGCCTCGCCGTCAAATTGACACAAATGTGCGTTCTTGGAATTCATGTTATCCACGGAGAAAGTCAGCTTATCTGCCGATAGTTGTTTTATCTCGATACTACCTACAGTCAAGCCGCCTTTCATACGATAATCCCCGCTAAAATCTTTTGCCATCAATGCCGCGCAAAATCCCATACTTACCAACAATAGCTTTTTCATTTCAATCCACCTTTTAATTTTTTTTATACACAAAATAGCCTCATCGGCGACGCTTCGTACGATTTGAACCCTGCTTGAATCATCCACTAGATTCGTATAGTGTTAGCCCCGCAGAGAGGAGTTCTGCAGTGGTTAGGTTTTAGGCAAAAAGGTTTTTTGGGATTTGTCCCAAATAGCCAGTTATCTCATCCGACACAGCTTGAACATTTTTTGCTAATTCCGTATCATCAAAAAGCCAATAACTTAGATCTTTTGCACTTGTGCAATAAAATTTTACATTCACTTTTGAATCTCCGTATCTGTTATCTTCATCTTTTGATTTTAGCCCCATAATATTTGCAATTTTTTCAAAATCAGCTTTTGTTTTATTTGGATATAAATAATAGCTTAGGTTTCCGAGATTAAATTGGTAGATGCAAATTACAATATCTTGTCTAGTGATATTTATTCCGGTTATTTCCACGCTTTTATATTTTGATCTTTTGGTATCGATTTCTTTTGCAAGCTCTTCAATTTTTAGCAAGTCGCCATTTTCATTACGCAGAATTTCGCCATGGTTAATCACCCAGTCTTTAAGTACTTTTTTTTGTTGCGACTCCAGTGTTTCATATAGTGCAGTCCAAAATTTAGCCTCTCTAAGCGCCCATACATACCCGAGATTTTGAGCCATTTCAGTGGCGGCTTTGGCTCTTTGTGGATTGTTTATCATCTCTACTGTCTGCATAGTTATCTCCTTTGATGTTTGTCCTGTTATTTTTCGTATCAAGCTGGCATACTGAAGCAAAGTCTCTCTGATTGTAGGTAGAGTTGCGCTTTTTTCAATGCAAGCTTCAACCCATTCTAAAATATCTGCCAAGAAAGAGAGCTTTTTGTATTCGGTTTGATCGTCGCTTTTTTCATCTCTTGTGCTATCGTCGCTTGCGTCCCGTCCATCTAGCGTTAGATAGAAAAGTTCTACCGATTTTCTTTTGGTATCGGCATGCTTTTTATAATCAATCAGTTGTTGCGGCTGATCTGAAGCATCTATCTTCATTTCGATTGCAATAAAATATTTATCATTTTCTATTGTAAAGTCAATACGCCGACCATCATCCGTTGGATCTTCCCGCTTAACTTTTACGCCTGTTAAATCAAAATCATTCAAACCTAGAGTGTTACGAATAAATAACCCTAAATACATCGCCCCCTGACAATGAGAGCCGTTTGGGCTAATCATCTCAAAAATAAATGCGGAGTGTGTCTTAACCTCAAATCTTTCCATCTGCAAAACAGAAAAAATATTAAAGGTTTCCCCTTTTTGTTTTTGAATACTCTCTATAGTCTCTATTTTCTCTTGAAGCACGATGAGTGCCTTTTGCAGCTCTATCCAGTAGTTGTCCATAAGTCCTCCTAGTTTTTTAAATCATACCCCTCTTAAAATAAAAGCTCTTCTAATCCAAAATCCCCATCCATCTCAAACTTATCCAAAAACTGATACTTGTCATATTGTATCTTCTCAGCCAAAAAATACGCTGTCGCTTTGACAATAGTTTTGTCTCCCAAGACCACCTCTATCTCTCGCCTTGTGTAGTGGTCTGGATACCCCTCTAGTTCGTCTAGTCTTTGTATCGTCTGATGTGCTACCTCGTACACTTCGCCATAGACACACAACCCTTCACCCTCTGCGTCTATGAGATACGGGAAAGAGGGGTATTTACATATCATCGGATACGGGTGCAGTGTTTTGGCGTTTGAGATGAACTTTGAGTTTGCAAGTAATAGATGATTATCAAAGCCCTTTTTGAGCGTACCATACACAAAGACTCTAACAGGCGTCATGGCTGCAAATCTACAATCAAAAAAGTCTGCAACACGCTTTTGCATTTTTCGTCAATATTTGTTAGCTTCAATGGATGCCTGTCAGATATTAGTAAAAGCTTTTTGTCTCTTGAGTTTATGTATATACCGAGTAGTTCAAGCAATTTTGCAGAGTCCACAACGGAGTCTTGTATCTCATTTATAATCAAAATATCGATTTTCTCCTCGATAAGCGACTCTATTTCTGCCAACGTTCCAGATCCTGCTAATGCTATATCTTTGTCTTCATTTTGTATGCTTAACTCATCGTAAATTATGTTTAAAGACTGCCTTCTTACCATCTCGTCTTTGCCATAAATAATCATAAGATTATGCGGGCTCGCAAATTTTGCAAATAACTGAGCAGCTTTGAAAGTAAAACTCTCTTTGTCCATTTATCGCTCCTTGTTGTGCTAGTATTATGGGGAGGCATTCTAAATGACTACCGATTGTAGCGGTCGATTGGCATACAAACTCCTCCGTGTGAGTCTGTATTTTAGCGGACTAAGTGGACACTATTTGTCTAGTTTGATATTTCTTCTAAGTAGTCTTGTATGGTCGTCTTAAACTCATCCGCCAACCACTGAGGCTCGACGATTTTTACTAGCGGCAAATACCACTGCACAATCGGGAGTATCTCCATCTCGTCTGTGGCTTCGACGGTTATCTCTGCGCTGCCATTATCGTATCTTGCGCTAAAGCTTTGAGATTTCATCGGCTTTCTCTCGAAATACACTACTGCATCTTTTTCGATAAATAGCCTAACTGTAAACGGTTGTTTATGCGGTTGAAACCAAATGGAGTTTGCCTTTGCAAGCCCATTTTCAAGTGACGAGGGTATCTCAAACTTTATATCCAAAAGCTCAATATTTTTGAGAGTTTTTAGGTGAAACTTTTTGAAAGTATCTTTTGCCTTTATATCAAACGCCAGCAGATACCAAAAACCATCAAAAAAAGCCAGCTTTAGCGGTTTTAACTCAAAACTGCCTTTTCGGTAATCACATTTGATGGCTGTTTTGTTTTTTATGGCGTTCTCTAGCGCCGTAAAGCTCTCTAAATGCTCCGAATTTAGGGCTTCACTATCAATTTTTGCATATATCTGGTGGTTGAGATTTGAGGATATTTGCTCTATCAGATTGTGAGCTTTTAGATAAAACTGCCTCCCAGCCCCCTTTGCCAGCTCGTCTAGTATTCCTAGCACAATCCCTTCGTCACCTTTGAGCCCCTCACCGGCTTTTGTCTTATCAATTTGCCAGAGCCTACCCTCGCACACAGCTCCGGCATCTTTTAAGACTTCATGTAAATCTCTTTGAATAGTTTTTGTGCTGACACCCAGCTCTTTTGATAGCTCGGTGATTGTCGCAGATGTTTTGGAGAGTCTGTCATAGAGATATGAAATTCGCTCAAATTTTGGATTTGAGATTAGTTCTTTTTTTGGCATTTTAATTCTTCAAACAATGAGATGACTGCACTAGTGTTTATGTATGCAGTAATTGGCTAATACATAGTGAATCTAATCTTTTGGTTAGTATAACGTAAATATGCGGTGGAGTGAGTGTGGTTGGGCGCCATATTTATGGCGCCTGAGTGAAGTTTTTGTTAGTTGCGACCTATGCAGTTAAGATCTGAAAACGCCTGTTTTAATCTTTCTATCATGCTTTTTTGACCCTCTCGCACTACTACGCGTGGGTCATAATATTTTTTATTTGGTTTTTCGGCGCCTTCGGGATTGCCTATTTGACCTTGCAAATACGCTCTGTTTTTGGCTTCATATGCTCTTATACCATCCCAAAATGCCCATTGTGTGTCGGTGTCGATATTCATTTTGACGACACCGTAGCTAATCGCGTTTCTGATGTCTGCAAGCTCTGAGCCGCTACCGCCGTGAAATACAAAGTTTACCAGTTTTGTGCCAAGTTCTCTTTTTTGCTCGATATATTTTTGCGAGTTGTCTAGTATTTCAGGGCTTAGTTTTACGTTGCCCGGAGAGTATACGCCATGCACATTGCCAAAAGAGGCGGCTATTGTGAAATTTGGGCTAATGGCGGATAGTTTTTCGTATGCATAGTCTACGTCTTGCGGTTGCGTGTATAGTTTTGAGTTATCCATACTTGTATTGTCTACGCCGTCCTCTTCACCGCCCGTGCAACCCAATTCGATTTCTAGCGTCATACCCATCTTGCTCATTCTAGTTAGGTATTTTTCGCATATTTCGATATTTTCGTGTAGAGGCTCTTCGGATAGGTCTAGCATGTGTGATGAAAAAAGCGGTTTGCCGTGCTCTGCAAAGTACTTTTCGCTAGCGTCAAGAAGCCCGTCTATCCATGGAAGAAGCTTTTTTGCGGCATGGTCTGTGTGTATAATAACAGGAACGCCGTAAGCCTCGGCTACATTGTGAATATGAAGAGCGCCTGATATTGCGCCCAAAATCGCCGCTTTTTCATTCTCGTTTTTTACGCCTTTGCCAGCTATGAAAGAAGCCCCGCCGTTGCTAAATTGTACTACAACCGGAGAGCCGACGCTTGCCGCCGCCTCTAAGACTGCATTTATGCCATCAGTCCCAACACAGTTTACCGCCGGCAACGCAAACCCCTCCGCTTTTGCAAGCGCAAATAATTTTGCTACATCATCGCCTGTTACAACACCCGCTTTTACAACATCTAACACTTTTTGCATGACTATATCCTCCTTATTTTTTGATTTCTACTTTTGCCTTTTCTCTAAGCGCTTTGCCTCTTGCAGATACTGAGTCTTTGAATTTATCCATTTTTACGACTTGCTTGATTTGCTCTTTTGCGTTGTCAAACGTTACTTTTCCAGCCGGCTTTTGGTCGATTAGGTATATGAGGTGGTAACCAAATTGCGTTTTAACCGGAGTTTTGCTCATTTCGCCTTTTTTCATAGCTTTTGTTGCGACGTAAAACTCTTTTACCATTCTACCCTCGGCGAACCAGCCTAGCTTTCCGCCGCTCTCTTTTGTGCCGTCCATAGTATATTTTTTGGCCGCTTCGGCAAAAGCGTCTTCTAATTTATCTTTTGAAGCTGATTTTAAATCAGTAATTATTTTTTTAGCTTCCGCTTCTGTTTTTACAATAATATGTCTTGCGTTAAAAAGTTCCGGTTGTTTGAATTTGTCGCCGTTTGCGTCATAAAACTTTCTAGCCTCTTCGTCGCTTATGCTTATTTTTTCAAATTGCTTTTTCATCCATATCTCAAACGCTAACTCTTTTGAGACTTTCTCAAGCTCTTTTTTGTATTCGTCGCTGCTTTGAATACCCTCTTTTGTCGCTTCGTCTAGCAGAAGCTGTTTTTCAATAATTTGGTTTAGGACTTTTTCTTTTACATCTTTTGCTAAAGAGTCGTAATTGACGTTTGCATCCGGAATAGTCCTTAAAAATGCGTTAACGTCATCCATAGTGACGCTTTTATTATTAACTACAGCCACAACGTCGGAGCCAATAGCTCCCACGCTTAAAACGGCGGCGGCGCAAGCGGAAAAAAGAAACTTTTTCATAAATGGAAATCCTTTTGTTTTTTGTTTGAAGTATATAAACATAAAAAGACAGATTTGTTGCACTCTTTTTGCACATATATACTGCAATTGTCAAAAATTATACAGCATAGTTGTTTAGGCGACTATAATACTCTCGCCGCCATTGACTTTAATACCCTCAAATGATTAAATATAAAATTTTTAGAGCGACTAGTCGCAAGAGTCGTCTACTGAAGACCTCATTTTGGGCTTTGCCCAAAATGTGAGAATTTATCAGAGGGTTCATTTATTTTACAAATCCATTTTTTAAAGACGGCTCACCAGCTTTCTTTGGCGGTGCCGATACTGAGGATACCGGCTCTGTGGCTTCCCCGACTTTTTTTAGCTCCACAGTCTTTAGGTTGGTAATTTCATCTGTATAGTCGGTCATACTTTTACCATCTTTTGATATTCTTAGTTTTCTAAAGTTGCCGCCAAATATCACTTTTCCATATCTGCTAGCGTCCCCGATACTTACTCCAAGCGTGTTGTCTTTTGCGTCGATAAACTGTATCGTATAAGAGTCGGTTTTACTATTTCCGTCTATTGCGTATTTAACCGAACCGCTATTTCTAAACTCATACGCAACGCTTCCATCGACGCTTTTCCAAGTTCCGACAAGCATTCTAGCCAAAGGCTCGCTTACGCTGACGGCTTTTGGGCTTTGCGCCAAATCTTTTGACGCCATCACCGCTACTTGCGCATCCGCTGATTTTACAAGCTGTATCTCTTCCCATGTTCCGTTGTCGTGAAGAATAATTGTTTTACCATCTTTTAGCGTGGCGTATTGACCCGCAAAAAGAGAAGAAGCCATAATGGCGACGAGCAAGGCTTTTTTATACATAGACGCTCCTAAAGGGATGGTTTCACACATTAAAGTGTATTAAAGAGAGATACTAACTAAAAAGCTTTTAATGATCGGAGTCTATTAATTGGCGTATTGTTGCGCCACCTTTTCAAACTCCTCTTCAAGGGCGCTAAAAGCGTCTGTTATGTCCGGGTCAAAATGGGAGCTTCTCTCTCTTTTGATCATCTCTACAGCGTCTTTGTGCGGTATACTTTTTTTGTATACCCTTGTCGATATTAGAGCGTCGTAGACGTCGGCTAGAGCCATAATGCGAGCGGACAAAGGTATTTCATCGCCTTTTAGGGCGTGCGGATAGCCTGTGCCGTTGTATTTTTCATGATGATGAAGCGTGATTTGTTTTGCAAAAGATAAAAAAGAGGAGCCGACTTTTCCTATATTTTTTTCCGCTGATAAAATAGCTTTATAGCCTATCTCAACATGCGTTTTCATAATCTTAAACTCTTCGTCGCTTAATTTGCCTTTTTTTAGGAGTATATGGTCGGGGATTCCTATTTTTCCAACATCATGAAGCGGCGCTGATTTTGTAATTAGCTCTATGGAGCTCTCCGTAAGTTGCGCAGAAAATTTTGGATTTTTGCTTAGATGTTTTGCTAAGATATGGACATAATGGCTAGTTCTTACAATATGATTACCGGTGTCGTTGTCTCTTGTCTCCGCAAGCGACGTCATTATACTGATAGCGGCGTTTTGTATCGCTACTATCTCCTCGGTGCGCTTTTTTATTTCATTTTCTAAATACTCATTTTTATCTTTTAAATAATCTTTTGCTTCTTTTAGGAGAAGGTGATTTTTGATGCGTTCTTTTACGATAGGGGGGCTAAACGGTTTTGTAATATAGTCTACCGCTCCAAGCTCCAAACCAGCCATTTCATCCTCTACGCCTATCTTTGCAGTTAGAAAAATAATAGGAATATCTTTTGTTTTTTGATATGTTTTGAGTATTCTGCACACCTCGTAGCCATCCATTTCAGGCATCATAATATCAAGCAGTATAATATCAACGCTTTCGTTTAGGGCTATATCTATCGCTCTTTTTCCATTGAGTGCGACGACTACGTCATACTCGCTAAGCAAATCCACCAAAATATCTACATTCGCCTCTGTATCGTCAACTACAAGTATCGTCTTGTCCGTCATCTCATTTCCTTGAGTATATTTAACGCTTCGTCAAACTTATATTTTTTTATTAACGCCGACATTTTATCTATAGGCTCCTTTTTGTTGTCGCCTAGCTCTAAGGCGCTTAGCTCATTTAAAAGGGGTTCGCATAGTTTTGGACGATTTTTTTGAATAACTATCTCTAATTCGCTTAGTATGGACGCTATTTTTTGTTCGCGCGTTGCGTCGTCATCTTGCGACGTTTGTATTGTGGTCGTGTCTTTGTCGTCCTCAATAATAAGTGTTTTTTCTTCTATCTCCTCTATCGTATGCGCAAGCTCCTCGCAAAACCAAGCAAGCAGTTTCTCATTAAACTCATTTTCCAATAGCTTTGCCGCCTCTTCAAGCCTTAGCGCTCCAATTGTGCCGCTAAGACCTTTTATGGTGTGAACGGTGCGCTTTGCAAGCTCATAATCGTTTGTTATCGTCTCTTTTATGCTTAACGGCAACTCTTTGTAGTTTTTTACAAAGTCAGCCAAAACTTTTTCATAAAGACGTTGATTTCCGCCAACTCTGCGTATTCCCTCATTTTTGTCTACAAATACAAAAGCGTCTTCGTAGACGGGTGTTTTTTTATTAAAACTCTCTTTTTGTTTTGGTTTTTCAACTATTTGGTTTGTTTTTTTTGGTATATAAAAAAGAAGGGCTTCGTAGAGTCTTTCGACCTCGATTGGTTTATTTAGATGCATATTCATACCGATAAGTTTTGTCTTTTTGATATCGGACGCCATTATGTTTGCCGTTAATGCAATAATCGGTATTTTTTTGTTTGTCATTCTAATGAGTCTCGTCGCTTCATAGCCGTCCATCACGGGCATTTGCAAATCCATCAAAATAAGCTCATACGACTCCTCATTCGCAAAAAATAGCTCTAAAGCTTCCTTGCCGTCTCTTGCGTCGTCTACAATGATTCCGCTACCCTCTAGTACTGCGTGAATAATTTCTCGATTCATTTCGTTGTCTTCCGTAAGTAGGATTTTGGAGCCGCTAAGAGAGGAGATTTTGTTCCTAAAAGAGTCTGCTCGTTCGCCGTCTTTTATTTCGTGCGTCGCCTCTTCTCCAAAAATATTTGCCACAACATCATACAAAGTGGACGGGTTGATCGGTTTTTGCAAAAAAATATTTATCCCCTCTCTCTCTGCGCTTTTTACGATTGAATCCTGACGATAAGAGCTTACCATGATAATCACTTGCGGATGCGTTTCGTTTTCGCTTGCGTAGTATTCATTTATTTTTTTCGCGGTTTCTATTCCGTCGATTGACGGCATCTTCCAATCCATTAGAATAAGGTCGTATCTCTCTTTGCGCTCTTGTATCATCTCAATCGCCTGATATCCGGAAGAAGCGACGTCGACGCTAACTCCAAACTCGTCAAGCATACTTTTTAAAATCTCTTGCCACGAGAGCGTATCGTCTACGACGAGCGCTTTTTTGTTTAAAATCTTTCTCTCTTTTTGTTCATTTGCGTCTTGCTCTCGCAATACAACCTCAAAGATAAAACTGCTCCCTTTTCCAAATTCGCTCTCCACCCATATCCTGCCGCCCATAAGCTCTACGAGTTGTTTTGAGATAGCTAGTCCAAGTCCTGTGCCGCCATATTTTCTAGTCGTGCTTCCATCGGCTTGTGAGAAAGATTTAAAGAGTCTTGATTGTTGCTCTTTTGTTAGTCCTATGCCGGTGTCGGCGACTGTAAAGCGGTATTTGTTTGCGTCTGATTTTGTTATGCGTATCCCAACTTCGCCCTCGTGGGTGAACTTTATCGCATTGTTTGTCAAATTTGTCAGCACCTGCCCGAGCCTTAGCGGGTCTCCAAAAAGCTCTCGCTTTACCCCCGCGCCATATGATACGACAAACTCCAAATTTTTTTCTTGCGCCTTTAGCTCAACAAGGTTTGAGACGTCGTCTATTGTGCGATGAAGGTCAAAATCTATCTTTTCTATCTCCATTTTTCCCGCTTCAATCTTTGAAAAATCTAAAATATCGTTGATAATTCCAAGAAGCGAGTTTGAGGCGCTCTCTATTTTTTTTAGATAATTTCTTTGTTTATCGTCAAGGTTTGTTTGAAGAGCCAAATACGTCATGCCTATGATGCCATTCATCGGCGTTCGTATCTCATGACTCATATTCGCCAAAAATTCACTTTTAGATTTTGCCGCCTCTCTAGCCTCTTCCATAAGGGTTTGAAGTTCTAGCGTTCTCTCCGTAATCTTTTTCTCCAAAGCGTTTTTCTCTTCGACAAAAGCTTTGTAAAAAATAACGTTATTAACGGCGTTTGATAGTTTTGATATGGTCTCTTTGAGGTTTGTTGTGGCTAGTTTGTCGCTGCCTATTCTTGTATTTGACAAGAATTTATCAGGAGAGTTTCCGACGATGATAAGCCCGTAGGGTATATTTACGTCTCCGCCAAATAGCGCAATGTAGCACTCTCCCAAAAAAAGCGTTTCTGCCAACTCTTTTGCAACGGGATTTGGCTCTAATTTTTTGTGGATTATCTCATTTTTTTCACGCCTTAAATATCCAACAAGCTCGCCTGAGAGTAGAATATTTACTATTTTTGCAACTCTTAACTCGTTTTCATCTTTATAACCGATGTGCGTGCGAAGCTTAAAAAGTCCGCTCTTTTCGTCATACTCAAATATTAGGCACTTTTCAAAATCCAGTTCATATGTTATAAATCTCTTGGCTATATCGTATAGCTCGCCTATGTCGCTATTTTCGTTTACGTGTTTCCATTGGTGATGGAGTCTATAATTAACTAAGTGCATTGTGTGCGAGAGAGTGATGATTTTTGTTAGACATTATGCACCGCTACTTCAAGATATTTATCTCCAAAAAGGACGCTTTTTGTGAGTGTGGCTTGATAACCGTCTTTTGCCCTTTTCATGTGTCTAAAACCGTCCTCTATGTCAAATTTATTGCCTATTGTTATATCTGTATTGTAGATAAGATGACAAAGTGTGGCAAGAGAGCCTTGCGTCATCCAAGGGGCTAAGCTTTTGAGCTCTTCGTTTTTTATTTTTAAATATCCTGACTCTTCGGGGTTGTTGTAGTTTCTAAAAATTGATTTTTCTTGCGAAACTTCCGCCGCACCCAAATAACCCCAGCCCATTGTATTTAAAACAGCAAAGAGGGCGTATATCCAATCCTCTTTTTTTCTTAGGTATTGTCTTACGACGGTGCTCCACTCTTCAGAGGTCATAATAGAGGCAAACATAAAAAAACCGCCCGCCGATCCAGCCTCCAACACAAGCTCTTTACCTAGTTGCGTACCGTAAACCCCAATAGCTTTGAGCAAAGCTGATATAAATTCCGCCTGAACCATAACGATATAATCGGCGTAGCACCTAACTAGTCGCATTCCAAAGGCAAAAATAAAACCGTCAGCGCCGCTGTTTAGCATTCCTGAGGCGCTAAGAAAAGTTTTTGTTATATCTTCTCTAAAAGTCCAAGGTGCCTCAAAAACATCTAACTCCTCATAGGCGGTGCTTGTTTCTTTGGTGTATAGTGAAAAATTTGTTACTCCTAAACCCACAAAATAAGTGTTTTGCTCATCTTTTTGCGCCGCACAATGTAGTTGTGCCGATATAACGTTTTGTAAGTCATAATCAAACGTATTGGCAAATACGGCCGCTAAAAATCCAGTTGTAAAATAATCAACGGGGTGCTTGGCCTCTCCAAAAATTTCAAGCCAACTTTGTGAATATAGCGAACTTTTTGCGTTTATTTCGCCGCCGTGTTTTTGTAAATTTGAGAGTTCGATAACGCCATAGCCGCAAGCTTTGTATATCTCTTCCGCCGCTATTTTTTTTGACGATTCGTCAAATCCGGCTGTGACGCTTTGAAGTTGACGATAGACGACGTCCGCAGCGGCTCCGACCAAAAAAGGACGGCTGTCTATATAGTCGGCGTTTAGTATTGAGTGTTGCAAATAGATTAAGTATCGCACCGATTGAAACATCATGGCTTCACCGCCTATCTCAAAGATGGAGTGTTTGGCGTCAAAATGATAATTCTCAAAAGAAAACATTATTTTCATCCTTTGCTATTTTGATGTTATGCGCCAATATCGGCTTTGCCTGTGTTAGCGTATAACATCAATATGTGAACTCTTTTTAAAAAACTTTACCGCTTTATCTATGAGCCAACTTGGTATCTCTTGTTTGTTGAGTACAAAGTAGAGTTTATTTATGTTGTTTAGTATGCGCTCAAATTCATCTATCGCTTCATCTGTTCCAGCGATAAGAAGCTTGTCGCCATACTCAAAATTTGACTCAAAAGATGGAGCCATGATAAATTCGCCATTTGATTTTAAAACTGCAAATACGATAAGTTCTAACCCCCTACCTTCTCCGTTTACATTGGCTATCAAATCCCTATAGCTTACGCTTCTCTCTTTTAAGATAGGCGTTAGAGCGTACGCTTCATTTTCGTCTATGACTATCTCTTGAAGTTGCGGCTTTTTATTTACAATATTTGTGAGCCTCTCCACTATGTGTTTTCCCCACTCGTCATTTTTGTTTATAAGTTCATCTGCAAAGCGTACAACAAGGGGTCTTGCAATGATATTGTACGCCCTGACTGCGACAATCTTGTCCATAATAAAAACGCTATTAGCTCTAAGAGCCGCAAAAACGGAATTTTCCTCCATTTTATTTTCTCTAACCATCAAAAAAATATTTGGGTTTAGTTTTCTAGCCGTAATAATTGCCGATAGGTTTACCGCATCATCGGGTGTTCCAGCTATAAGGCACTCCGCCGTTTCTATGCCAGCGTTAAGCAAAAGTTCTCTATCTCCGCCGGTTTTTGCTTTTGTCTCTTTGAATGTGTCTACTATTTCGTGTTCTATATTGTTTCTTTCAAGAACCTCTTTTATCGCTTTGCCAAGCCTGCCTCTACTGCAGATAATATACTTTCCCCTGCCAAGCTTTGCTTTTCTGGATAGATTGAGATTTCCGCCTCCAAGCCAGTTTAAAAGGGCGTAGAGATACGGCGTATTTAGCATATACTCAACCCTGATAGCTACATAGCGATAAGGGTCTATCACATAATCCACGCCAACATCCGTAAGATTTTGTAGTCCCGCAAAAAATGATGATTCGGATATGATTGATATGTTGGGATTGATTATTTTTGCTTTTACGGCGACTTTTATATTTAAGTCATCATCCTCAAAAAGCACAAATAAAGCTTTACAGTGAGGCGAACCTATTCCGGAGTCTTCCAACACGTCTACCATTGTAGCATCGGCGGCAAGCGCTGGTATCTCGGGATAGTATCCTTTGAGAGTCAACTCGTCAATTTTGTCTGCTAATTTGTCTAAGACAACAAGCCTATATTTGCCGTATTTTTGGAACTTGTCGATCATAATACGGCTAATGGAGTTATACCCGCATATTATGACAAAATCCTCGTTGAAACGCTCTATTTGATTTTTGAAAATCATTCTTTTGAGCTCTCTTTTGAACGCCTTGTCCTGAAAGAGACCAACTATCATACCAATGGCGTAAAACCAAGCCGGAACAGTCAAATAGATAGTTATAGTCATCATCATGCGTTGCGGATAAGTAAGCGCATATGGTATTTCGCCAAAACCTATTGTGTTTGCCGTGTAAGAGACGATATAAAAAGCGTCAAAAAATGTTAGTCGATACGGATTTCCATTTGCGTCTTTACCCTCTACGGAGGTTAGCAGTATGATAGAGATAGTGTAGCTGACTATTAGTGCCAAAATAGGCGGACGAAGTCTTCTAATAACTATCCAAAAAGCTTCTCTTTGTCTCATGAGGGCTTATCTCTTTGAATGGACTGTGTCTGAAATATACAATATCACAGACACAACATTTGAGACCATGGCGCCTGTGGCTAATGAAACTATAGTGGTTGTATGTTGCGGCGAGACGGTTCCGATGACGTTTGTCGCATATCCCCATGTGGCTGCTGAGGCAAATAGCTGAATATCGGCAACAAGACTGGTAGCCAAAAGCACGGAGCCGACTTGTGTTTTATCTCCAAGCTTCATTGTTGTGGCTATTAGGTTAACGGCCAGAGCCGCAATAAGTTCATATACGCTGTGGTGCGATATGTTGTCAATCTCTCCGTATACAAAACCAGCGTTTAATGTTAGAGATAAAACTATAAAAAATCCCGCTACAACTTTTTCAGAATACACCAAAACATCCTCCCGTTATTTAAAAATAATGTGGTGATTGTATCGTAAATTTTGGGTTATGAAACAGTAAAAATATTTTCTCCATCCCTGTGGAGGTAGAGTAGCCTAAATTCCTGTATCTCTAGCACTTTACCCCATGCCGCTTTCATTTCTTATCGGCGGTCATAATTAGCTCTATAATGGTAGTCATGGAAGAAAAAATTTCAAGAAGTCTTGTTTTTTAACGTTCATCATTTAGCATATGCGCCACTATTACACCTTTTGCAATAGGGTTTTTAACTCGTGTGCCGCATTTTTGAGAAATATCTCTCTTGCGTCCAAAAGGGCTGATATTTTGGCTGAAGTTTACTAGACTCATAAGAATTATAAAAAGTGCAAAAAATATAGAGATTTTGCTTATTATAGAGCTATTATTCATGGGATAAACTTATACCAAAAGCCTTTTACAGCTCTGATGTGTTGCGGGTTTTTTGTGTCGTCGTCTATTTTGTACCTTATTCTGCGTCTACTATCTGGTCTTGCGTCAATTTTGACATGAATGATTTTACGCTAAAGTGGAAAAAGCTAAATCTACAATCCCCTCAAAGCCTCTTTCAAAATATCCGCCATCTTATCATCTTCAAATTGCGTCCTAAAAACCACCTCAATATCGCCCGCAAGAGCGCTAAACAATATCTCAGCGTGCTTTATCTTCTGCGCCTCATCTTTTAAAAGAGTTCTTTCTTCTTTATTTTTCGTCTCTACGATTAGATTTAGCGTTTTTTCTCCGCCCACTTTTTTGACTATATACGCAAAATCAGGCGAGTATGTTCCGCCTCCGGCTACAGGTATGCGGATTGACTTTTTTGGTATTTTTGTAAATACGATAACCTCTGAAACAGTGTTTTTGATATTTTCTTTTTCTAGCTCTGAGTCATAAAACAACTCTTCAAATAAATAACTACTTGCCGTCCGCTCATCACAAAATTGTACGCCCAAATCAGAAGCGTTTACTTTGTTTAGCGCTTTTGCGTTTTCATCCGTAAATTTTGTCGGGTGTAGTGTGTTTGAGATTTTTGTATACCCGATAGAAAATTTATCTATAGAATTATCGAGCAAAAACTTATTAAACCCACCTTTGACGGCTCTGATGGTTTGAATATTTCTATATTGGTTTATGTCTATCTCTTTTTTAATGCTCATAAAAACTTTGTGAAGCGTGTTGATATTTATACTTATCTCTACCGCAAGCTCCATCAAAAACTCTTTATAATCCATCGTAATTATAGGCAGTATCTCATCATCCAGGCTCTGCTCCTGCGCATAAAACGCCATGCCGTCTTTTATCTCAAGCGTATTTTTGTAAGTAGCTATTCCTTGCCCTTTAAACTTCGACTTGTTTTGTAAAAAGTAGTCGCAAAGAAGCTCAAAAAACTTATCCTCGTTTTCTATTTTGTACTCCAAAACCACTTTTTGATTGATGGTTTCCCATAGATGTTTTAGTTCGTCGTATTTGCCTACTCTCATAGTCGCCTTGGGCTTTGCACTGCCCCCATTTCTGACCTTTTCGCCTTTTAGACCGTCACCCACCGCTTTTGGATACATTGCTTTTAGCTTTTCGTATCCACCCTCTTTAAAGTCGTTATTTCGTTTTATTGCATCCGCTTCGTCTAGCGCCTCCAGTAGCTCATCTTCACTCATGCGATACTCGTCAAGTATTCTTTTTATCATCTGCTCGGTTAGTCTAGTCGGCGCATCGACAAATACCGTACCGGAGTTTTTATTTATCTCGTCTATGAGGCTTTGGGCAAAATCTTTTTCCGTAAAATCAACATAGTAGTGCAACTCAAACTTTTCGTCTTTTACCCTGCTCATATACTCGTTCACGGGTAGTCTCAAGCCCCTGCCCACCTCTTGAAGCTTCGAGGTCATGCTTCCGCTTGAGCGGAGTTTGCATATCTGAAAGACATTTGGGTTGTCCCACCCCTCTCTTAGCGTCCACTTGGAAAATATAAACCGTCTAGGATTGTCAAGACTTAGTAGCGTCTCTTTATCGTGCAAAATCTCTTCAATCTCTTTTTCTATTTTTTCATCGCTTTCAAGATTGTCTTTTGAGAAGTAGCCGCCGTGCGTTAGCGACAAATCTTTGAGTGTTTTTTCGAGGTAGCCTTTATAAAACTCGTTTGTCTCTTTTTTTAGAGCCTCTTTTGCGTAGTCTCTTACCAAAGCCTCAAACTTTGTTTTGAGAGAGCCCGCTATATTGTGCCCATCCCTATACCCTTCTATGTCATTGATAAAAAACAGCGTAAGCGGTTTGATTTTGACCTCTCTAGTCAAATACTCTTTTTCAAGCTCAAAATGCCTTTTTACCGCCTCTCTCATCATCTTGTCTTGCAAGCTTTCAGAGTACGAATAGGGATTTAGCCTATCGTTTTTTTTCATCTCCAGCCCGTTTGACAATACTACGACGGTTTTGTTCATTTTTTCTATTACGATACCGCTCATCTCTTGATGGACTTTGCCCATACTCTCTTTTGCGCTTAGTTTGCAAATGTGCTTTTTGCCATCGTCTAGCTCAAAGACGGCTTCGTTGTCTTTTATCTCTTTTAGCGTAATGAGGGCGCTTTGCTCGTTGTCAAACTTTTCTATATAAGTCGCCACCCCTTTTACGAGGTCTTTGTTGAATGCGTCCACAGCGCTTAGGCGATATACAAGATTTTCGTATTTATCGTCAAAAGTTGCGCCAAACCTCACTATGTATTGAGCTCCAAATTTTTTGATATTTTCCCATGTTTTATTCTCTTTGCCAAACTTATGAGGCTCGTCTATGATGGCAAAAGGCTTGACGGAAGCGACTGCGGCAAACGGTACATTGTATCTATCAAAAAGGTTTACATCAAAAGCTTTGTTCATTGTGTCCGAATTTATCATACCTGCATTGATGACTAGCGCATGAATAGTTTTGCCGCCAAAGCTATTTGCCTCTACAAACTCTTTTACCGCTTGTGGCATATAGCTTTTTTTGTTTTTTTTGGCGCCCTTGACGCTCTCGACCACATGGATTTTTATCTCTCGTTTGTACTCTTGCCTAAAATGCTCTTTTGCGGCGTAAGAGCTTAGGAAATTTACCGTTCCCGCTTTGATGGAGAGCGTGGGGACTATGACGACAAACTTTATCATCCCCAAATGTTTGTTTAGTTCAAACATCATCTTCGTGTATGCGTATGTCTTGCCCGTTCCCGTCTCCATCGATATGTCTATGACATTTGAGCGAATATTTGAGAGTTTTTTGTCTATGCCGTTTTTGAATTGAACTTTTTCTATGTTGTAGCTGTAGCGGGATTTGTTTATCTTGATGACGGGATTTGAGATGTTTGCCATCGTCTTGTTATCATCTGGCTTTGCGCCGACAGAGGCAAAGACTCCGAGTATCGACTCTACGGCGATAGTCTGATGTTCAAGGTTTTTTTCAAAATTAAAGCCTGCCATATCCTAGTATCTCACTGTTATGTCAAGCTCTATCGCTTTTTTGTTTTTGTAGTTTGTTAGCGCCTCTTTTAGCTCCCTTTGGCTTTTGCTATCAAAGTTGTAGCCAAACACTACGAGTTTTGAAGGACCAAAAGAGCCATCATCGTCTAGTTTTGCCGCAAAAGCTTTGAGAGCTTCGGTGTTAAAGCCTTTGTTTACAAAATACAAAATCTTGTCGTGATAATACGCCTCGTACTCTCCTAGCTTGACAGCTGAAAGTTCTACTGTTAGCTCTATCCCGTCGTACACTTTCCATGTGGTGAGTAGATGTTCTAAGTCTGTGGTATCTAGCAGACTTCCGTCAAAAATCTCCTGCCCCTCTCTTAGCTCTTCGATGTTGTCCAGATATCCCTCAAACATATGTACACTCTCAAAAATCTTAAAGCCCAAATCTCCCGTAAACTCCGGCTTCTCTTTTTTTATCTTTGTCGCCGCTTTTTCTATGCGGGCTTTTGTGATGTCGAAGATGGTTTTGTATCCCGCCTTATGCGCCTCGCTCTTTGCGTCCGTCTCTTCTGGTATCTGCACGGCGATAAATTTACGGTTTCCGTCGTCGCTTGCGTTTAGCTCCATGACGGCGTGAGCCGTTGTGCCGCTTCCGGCGAAGAAGTCGAGGATTATATCTTGCTTATTTGTGACCAATCTCAACATTTTTTCTAGCAAGAGCAGAGGCTTTGGGGTGTCAAAGACATTTGCCTTAAGTAGGTTTTTTATATTTTCTTTTGCAAGTTGGGTTGATCCAACTACTTCATTTAACCAAACAGTATTTGACAGAACTCCATCCTTAACCTCCGAGAGATATTTCTTTAATCTAGGTACATTTTTGCCATTTTTCCCGAACCACAATCTCCCATCATGATAAGCATCCATTAGGCTAGATTCTGATAGCCGTGGAAAGGTGCCATCAACAGGCTTCCAAAATACCCCATTTGGAAAAGTTACCTCATATGTGCTACTCCCACTTTTCGCTTGCAGTGCAACACTTGTCCAGTTGCCTTTTGGGTCATTATCTGGATTTTCATATCTCTCCTCTTGCGCTTTTGTCCGTGGCAATAAATTAAATTCCAATATTTGAGAGTTTTTTGCGTAACATATTAAATACTCATGGTCTGTTGACATAAATTTTGCATCATTCTGAACAACATTTTTCTTTTTCCAAATCAATTGTGCTACAAAATTCTCCTCCCCAAACACCTCATCGCAAAGCATTTTGAGTTGTGCCGCTTCATTATCGTCGATACTGATAAATATCACGCCGTCCTCTTTTAGTAGCCCTCTAGCCACATAAAGCCTAGGATACATAAATGTCAGCCATGCGCTATGGCTGTTTGCCTTACTCTTTGTAAAGTCAAGTATTCTTTTGGCCTCTTCTAGTCCTATACCCGCTAGTTTTGATAGCTCCTCTATCGTAAATTTCCTATCGTCTTCATAGACAAAGCCGTCGCTTCCCGTGTTGTACGGCGGATCTATGTAAACAAGCTTGATTTTTTCGGCGTAGGCGTTTTTGAGGTGTTTTAGGACTTCTAGGTTGTCGCCTTTTATGAGGATATTTTGGCTATTTTTGTTTTCTTCTTTGCCGTTATGCTCTTTGTCCTCGGCTAGCAGGGTTAGTGGATTTTCGTTAGCTAGCAGTCTTGCATAGCTTTTGCCTAGCCAGTTTAGCGAGTAGCTCTCCTTTGATAATTCAAGCTCGCTTTTGCCGACCATCTCCGCCATTTTGTGCGGCACAAAATCGCCGTTTTTGTCAAAACAGCTCGGAAAATGTTTTTTTAGTACCTCTATTTGTTTGCTATTTGCCGTAATATCCGTATTGTCGTATATTATCTCCATTTTTACCATTTCCAGCCTTGTTTATTCAAGCGCCCATATCAGAGCATATTTTGAATTTTAGCTCATATCGTATTAGTCAAAAATTCCGCTAAAGCTTAATACGCTCCAGCATCTCTTTAAATCTTCCTAACATCTCTTTTGTAACCGCTATATCCTCAAGTGATGAAATTGTCAAATCTTCGCTTCTGTCTATGTACTCTTCTAATTCTTTTTTTGTTTTTTCATCAATTTCTTTGGCTCTAAAAGTTTTTTCTATGGTTTTAGCGCTTACTTCTAATTCAACTATGGCATTTTGTGATTCATCAATCGCTATTTGGGCTTTTGAAACCACTTTTTCCACTTTTGTCATAAAACTTCTCAACTCTTTTTTTGCCCTATCAAGCTCTCCCGCTCCCGATTCTATATCGGTATGTGTATCGCTGTCATCACATTTTAGGGTCGCCATCTCATTTGTCTCTTCCAAAAATCTATCAAACTTTGTCTCAATTTTTCTAATTAGATACATACTCATGAGCAAGGTCGCAACAATCAGAAGTCCGCCGCCGTATTGCAACGCCGCAAGTTTCTCTTTTTTGCCCTCAAATTCATGGGCGTATTCACCCACGCACACGTCTATCATCGACAAAAGCTCATTATTCAAAACATACGTCTCTTTTTCTAAATCAACGCCTTCGCTCCTATTTTTAAGGCGTTCGCTAAGAGCCAAAAATTCGTCGCTTTTTTCCTTAATACGATAAAGTTTCTCTTTCAATTCGCTCGTCGGCGGCGGAGTAATACCGTTTTGCTCGGCTCCGTTTATAAGCGCTTCCAGATTTGTCAAAAACTCTTTTTTTGCGCTTTCAAACTCCCCAAAACTGCCATCTTCGCGGCTTAAGTTCAAAAAAAGCTCTTTTGCCATTTTTTGTGTCAACATCCGCTCTTTTCCCGCCATATTAACAACGTTGGAGTCGTTTTTGCTTTTTTGATTCAAAAATAGCGTCAACAATACAAGAGCTATTGCAATAACAGATAAGCTAAACCCTATCAGTTTAATCTGCGTGGTTATTTTATTCATAAAACCCCCTAAGTCCGCTTATATCAATTATTTTTATATCTGATTTTGCTTCTATGACGCCTTTTCTAGCAAGTTTGCCAATAATTCTTGAGAGAGTCTCCGGCTGAATATTTAAAGAGGCGGCAATATCTTGTTTTTTCATAGAGTTAAATCTATCCAAATCATTCGCTATCATAAAAGCGACTTTCCCCGCCCCGTCTAGTATCATTCCGCTATAAAAGACCCTTTGATAACGCTCCACGCTAGAGAGAGCCGCCTGAAGAGATATAAGTTGAAATTTTGGTATCTGTGCAAACAACAAGGATAAAGCGCTAGTCCGAACACCGAGGAGAAAGCCTTTTGATATACCCTCTATAGTGGCAAACATCGTAGCTTCATACATATCGCTTGAGAGCGCCCTTATATCGTTTGCAACCATGCCTACTTCCAGCATATAAAGAGATACGGAACGCTCTGCGTTGTCAGTCTTATAAGCCTTTAGTTTTCCCTCGCATACAAAGTACCAATACGGCGTCTTCTCATCTTCATAAAAAAGCATTTCGCCCTCACAGAAACTTTTTATCTGTGATTGCGCCGATAAAAGCTCTATCTCTCTTGACTCAAGCCTACGAAAAGCCTCTATCTTTAAAAGCTCTTTTTCAAAGTCAGCCATTAGCCCCATAAACCCTTAGCACATCTTCTATCGCAAACTCAAAATCGCATATATCGGAGCCGCTTTTTTCCAAAAGCTTGGCAATCAAAGAGCTATCAAGCCAAATATTTAGTTTTGTCTTACCCTCGCCTCTCTCTTTTAGCTCCACATAGGCCTCTTCAAGCTCGTTTCGCTTCTCTCTTGGCACGGCCTCGCGCAATGATTTGTAGCCAATATGAACTCCGTTTTTGTCAAACAAAGAGGAGATTTGGGCATACACCCAATAGTAGCCGTTTTGCTTTGTTCTATTTTTTACATAACCACTCCAAGAACCGCCGTCTTTAATGACGCTCCAAAGATTTTTAAACAATGACGAGGGCATGTCGGGATGTCTTAAAATATTGTGAGGTTTGCCAATTAGCTCAGTAGACTCATATCCGCTAATCTTAGCAAACGTATCGTTGGCATAAGTGATAACGCCAAAAAGATTTGTATGAGAGACTATCGTTTCGCCCTCCGGAATATCGGTTTCGACGTGTTTTACTCCTATCATTATTTATCCTTTATATGACCATGATACACTATATCTTCAGCCAGCATTTCACTGTTTAAACTATCAATAAGACTCTCGGATACTTTGTCAAACTTACCCTCTTCGGCACTAAATTCGCTCTCTGAATAAGCGTACACCATCTCAGCACTCAAAACATGCGGCAGTGCCTGAATCACCCTTAGTCTTTCGCTCTCTTGCTCTGTTGTCTCACCCTCGATAATGACGACAATGCGCCCGTTTTCGTCGTGACTATACACCTCACATACGCCGCTCTCCTTTAGCCGTGCAAGTAGTTCGCTCAAAAACTGCGGCGCACACTTGACCACTACGCTTGATATATTCATTTTATTCCCCAAATTAAGATTCTATTTTCATCGGCCGAGCTTGCAAACTCTGTTTCGCTCAAAAAAACGATACGGTTTAACGTTGCGTTGTGACCTTTTGCGGTCGCAACTTTAGATTTTGTCAGCGTATCAAAAATTGCTATATCATTTTGATCGTTTATCGCAACAGCCGCTTTTGAGGCAAGTGGACTAAGAGCGACTGAATAGACTAAAAAATCAGCGTCAAACCTAGCTTTAACGACGCCCTTATCGGTTAAAAACGTAGCGCGCCTATCTTGCCCTGCCGTAATAAGCGCTCCATTTTGATAATCTACTTTATAGATATTGTCAAGATTTATATTTTTGTAGAGTGCTTTTTGTTTGCCGCTTGCGGCGTCCAAGATATAGACAAATCCAGCCTCTCCTACTGTCGCCAAACTTTTTTTATCAGACGAGAGCGCCATATCGCTAAATGGAGAAGAGCCGATTTGTGTTGAGTATACAACTCTATTTTTTGATATGTCAAATAGCGTTACCTGACTGCTTACAAGCCCGATAAGAGCTAGATTATCGCTCAAAAGAGCTACTTTTTTGATAACTGAATTTGTAGAAAAACCACTTTGCTTAATGATACCATTTTTGCCAATATAAAGATGACCATCCTCTGCGGCAATGACAAATGTATCCAAACTTGGCGATACAGCTAGGCTAAACGCCTTTTGAGCTCTTTTTTCACCGAATGGAGTTGTAAAATGCGGCAGGGAGTAGAGCTTTTTTGCTTTTTTTTCTATCTCATATACGTCGCCGTTTGCGCTACACGCAAAAAGATGCGAGCCTTGAATTATCATATCCATAGCAACAGAGTCTAGTTTGATGATTTTTTTTGGCTTCAAATCACCGCCAAAAAGAGTCAAACAGACAGCCAACAAAATTGCAAATACCCTCATGGGCAACTCCTTTTTACTATAACGGCGCTTGTCGGACACACTCCGATGCAAAATCCACAAGCGGTACATTTTTCAGAGTTTATAATGGGATAAAAAAGCCCCGAAAAATCTATCGCCCGTTCAAGACACGGGTCAAAACAGCTTTTACATATTACGCCGTTGTAGGCTAGACATTTTAGTGCGTCTATTTCGATAAAAGCGTCGATAATATCGCTATTTGAAGCGTCAAATACGCCCTTGTCGCAAGAGACGGCGCAATCTGCACAAAATGTGCAACCTCTGCGTAGAAAATCAAGATGCGGAGCCGTAAATGCTTCTCTCTTGATTACGCCCTCTTCGCAAGAGTTTACACACGACAAACTATCGCACGTTTTACAAATATCAGCTTTTTGTGAGTCAAAAAAAGGAGCAAAAGGAGCAAAAGCTTCCTTTTGTTTATCTTTTTTTATAGCTCCTCCAAGCGAGGTAAAAAACTCCCGTCTACTGGACATTTAGTCCGCAACTATGTCTTTGTTTATATCAAATGCGCCGGATTTATCTTCTTTTACGCCTTCTCTTATTGTATCGCTCAAGTTGGTTTTGTACTCCCCGCCAGTTTTAGCTCTGAAAGCGCCTTTAAATCTATTCATAACAGCTGGATCTAGCACGGCTTGCGGAGCGTGGCACTGAGTGCAGTTGTATCTACCACCCCAAAGCCCTCCTTTGAGATCCTCGCCGTTTCCTTTTCTAAAGTTTGTCATGTGCGATTTTGGCACAGGAATAGCACCAACTGCCTTTGCGACTTCCGGCAGATGGCAACCCGTGCAAGCGTTGTTATCTTTTGTTATCTCTCCAAAAGAGCTTATATCGTGCGGAATCATAGGCGGTGCGTTGTCGTATGCTCGCGGAATCCTTTTATTTTTCTCTCCGGGATTTTTACCCTGATAGACAAACGCCTCATTTTTTAGTCCGCTATCGGCGTTTACGCTTGTTTTTGAAAGTCCAAGCTTATCCTCGTTTATCGTAGCATCCGCTTTCGCCCCCATAAAAACAGCGGCGCAACCTAGCGCTGTTATGAGAGTTAAAATTTTGGTTATATTTTTTTTCATACCCTACTCCTTGTTTTGTCTAAATCCGAAACTTCTAATACTAAATCCAAGTGCGTCATCGTTACAAACTTCCACGCATCTGCCGCAATTTGTACACTCCCCGTTATTTACAAAAGTGCTTTTTTTACCAATCATGGAGAGTACTTGTTTTTCAGGACAAACAACCGTACACTTCATGCATAATGTGCATTTTTGATGATCATGGCGAACCCTAAAGAGGCTAAATCTACCAATAAGCGAATAAAAAGCGCCAAGCGGGCAGATATGACCGCAAAAACCGTTTTTGAGAGCAAACAAATCAAACAAAAATACGCCGACAATTACGGCTCCGCCAAATCCAATACCGTATATAAGCCCTCTATTTAAGACGCCTATCGGGCTTATCATCTCAAATGCCGCCACGCCAAGCGCAAATGAGAGTAAAATACTTAAAGCTAGTATCCAATATCTTATATTTCTGCTAACCCACACTTTGCGTTCTGCCTCATCAAGCCGCAACGTGCGTCTAAGATAGTTTGCGCCGTCGGTAACCAAATTTACAGGACAAACATAAGAGCAAAATGCCCTTCCGCCAAAAAGTCCGTAAAAAAGCGTAATAATAAGTGCTCCAACAAGCACATCTATGCCGAGAATCACTCCTGTGGCACTCATCTGAATAACAGCATAAGGATCGCTAAGCGGTATTTTTTCAAAAAGCGAGGAGCTCCCCAAATTTCCCTGTAAAACCTTAAATCCCCACCAGTTTGATGCACCATACAAAAGTATCATTGAGAGCTGTGTAAAACGTCTAGCAAATAAAAATCTATGTTTATATAGCCATTTCATCACAGCCCCCCGCTATTTAGATAGTCTACGGCTTTTTTCTCACTTTGCGGAGTTTTTGTCGTAGAGTCTTTTTTGCTCTCTTTTGTATTCAACCTATTCTCGTCCGCCTCATCCCAGCCTTTTATGTAGTTTGATCCAGCTTTGCCTTTTGCGATCGTTAAAGGCAGTACAAATATCGAAGCTTTTTCAGTAACGCAAGCTTTTTCACACAGTCCACACCCCGTACAAATGTCGCCTATGACCCTTGGAACCAAATACGCATGTTTTCCCGTTCTATCGTTGCGCGAATAATCCACTACTATTGCGGAGCCTAGAAGAGGACACGCTCTATAACAAGCGTCGCATTGAACACCCCAAAAAGCGATACATTGGTCAGAGTCTATAACTGCAACGCCCATTTTGGACATATTAATATCCAACTTTTTACTATTTTCAACAACCCTACTGACAAGCGAAGCTTCAAGAGCTCCGGTCGGACAGGGCGGTACGCACGGAATATCTTTACACATATAGCAAGGAATAGTTCTTGGCGTAAAGTACGGCGTCCCGATGGCTATATTATCTTCGGCTTTTGCAAGGCGAAGCGTATCAAATGGGCAAGCTTCCACACATAGTCCACACCTGATACACTTAGCAAGAAAATCCGACTCTTTTATAGCCCCTGGGGGGCGCAATACTAGTAGCGAAGCTTTGGCATGGGTCGCATAAGCACTCCATGTTACGGCCCCCAAAGCTGCTAGCCCTACTCCTTGCAAGGTCTGGATGATAAATTTTCGCCTCTCACTTAGAGGCGTTTTTTCATTGCTCATCTTTTACTCTTTATGCTTTGTATACTTTAACAGCGCATTTTTTATAGTCTGTTTGCTTGCTTATTGGACATGTTGCATCTAAGCACACTTTATTGATAAGTACTTTTTCATCAAACCACGGCACATATACAAGACCTCTATGCGGTCTATTTCTGCCTCTTGTGTCAACCCTGGCTTTTACCTTGCCTCTTCTTGATTCTACCCATACAAGTTCGCCGTCTTTGACGCTCAAATCCTTGGCTGTAGCTGGATTCATGTAGCACAACGCCTCAGGCACGGCGCGGTAAAGCTCCGGAACCCTCATAGTCATAGTACCGGAATGCCAATGCTCAAGCACTCTACCCGTGCATAGCCATAGCGGATACTCTTTTGTCGGAACCTCTGGTGGATCCATATATGGGTGCATATAAATCTTGGCTTTATTGGCAAGATTTACTTTTGTTCCAGCGGTTGGTCCGCTTAGAGTTCCCTTTGGAATCTCTTTGCTAAACTCTCCGTAAAACGCAAACTCTCTACCTGTTTTTTTCGCATATGGGTCATATTTGGCGTTAAATCTCCATTGCGTCTCTTTGCCATCCACAACCGGCCATTTAAGCCCTCTTACTCTGTGATATGTGTCAAAGTCCGCAAGGTCGTGCCCGTGACCAAGTCCAAACTCTCTATACTCTTCCCAAAGATACTTTTGCAAGAAAAAGCCATAGCCCTTAAACGGTTTACCGTCGCTTCCGACAACATTTCTCTTATCCCCCGCCACTTCGCTGTTTATAAAGCCTTTGCCAATAGGGTCAGGCCATTTGTAGCTTCTAGCCTCTTTGTTTGCAAACAAGACATCATAGAGTGTGTCGGTTAGTTTGTACCCCATCGCCGTAGCCGCCGCCGTCACATCAGGAAGCGTTACTTTATCGTTTATTTTCCAGCTTTTCCATGTCTCAGCTATCGTAAATCTTTTTGCAAACTCCAACACCTGCCAAGTATCAGACATTGCGTTTCCAACTGGAGTTACCTGCTGTCTCCAGTGCTGTGTTCGTCTCTCTGCATTGCCGTATGCGCCCCATTTTTCGTATATCATCGCTGATGGAAGTATTAGGTCTGCGACTTTTGCGCTTACGCCTGGATATCCGTCTGAACAGACGATGAAGTTGTCCATCTCCCTTGCCGCTTTTATCCAGTGGTTTGCATTTGCCGTGTCTTGCCATGGGTTGTTGACTTGCACCCATGCCCATTTGATTTTACCGTCTTCAAGGTCTCTCATGATTTGTACAAAATGACTTCCCATGACCGGATTTATAGTACCCGCCGGAACTTTCCAAATTTTTTCGCTCATTTCCCTATGTTTTGGATTCATAACCACCATATCCGCCGGAAGCCTATGCGAGAATGTGCCGACCTCTCTGGCTGTACCGCAAGCCGATGGCTGACCGGTTAGTGAGAATGCACCCATACCTGGTTTTGATTGTTTGCCCAAAAGCATGTGTACCATATATGATTGGCTATTTACCCAAGTGCCTCTTGTATGCTGATTCATACCCATCGTCCAGAAAGATACTACTTTTCTATTTTTTTCTACATACAAAGCCGCAAGAGCTTGCAATTTTTTCTTAAACTCATTGATGTCTTCATCGGGATTACCTTTTGCAACGCTTGCTACATAATCTAGCGTATACGGTGCAAGACCTCTTTTGAACTCTTCAAAAGTAATTTCCCAGTTTGCGCCCGCAACCGCATTGTGGGTCATCTTCATATTGTCCCCAGCTTTGTAGCCAAACGGCGCAAGGGCAGGCGCTTCAAGCTCGCTTACTACTTTTGAAACCTCTTTTGCCGCAGTATCTTTTTCGCTTGCTAGATATTTCGGATGATTCGGGTTTGGTCTCATGCCGTATCCCGTATCGACCCAGCTTGTCGTAAAGATACAGTTGTCTTTTACAAATTTTTGGTCTATTGACTCAGGGTGGTTATACACTATCTCATGAGCGATGTAGTTCCAAATCGCAAGGTCTGAATTTGGACGGAATATTATCTCTATATCCGCAAGGTCGGATGTTCTGTTTGTATATGTGGATAGGTTTACGACTTTTACTCTATCTTTGTTTGTTAGTTTTTTATCTGATACTCTTGACCAAAGAACAGGGTGCATCTCCGCCATATTGGCGCCCCATGAGATTATCGTATCGGTTAGCTCGATGTCATCATAACATCCAGCCGGTTCGTCAATACCAAACGTCTGCATAAAACCCGCAACGGCGGACGCCATACAGTGTCTTGCATTCGGATCTAAGCTATTTGCTCTAAAGCCCGCTTTCATTAGTTTTAAAGCGGCATAACCCTCTTGAACCGTATATTGTCCGGAACCGAATACTCCAACGCTTGTCGGACCATTCTTGGCGTAAGTCTCTTTAAATTTTGCCGCCATCACGTCAAACGCTCGTTGCCAACTTACAGGCTTAAACTGACCTTTTTTGTCAAACTCGCCTTTATCGTTTACTCTCAAAAGCGGCTCTGTTAGTCTATCTGCACCATACATTATTTTTGCAAGAAAATAACCTTTAATACAGTTTAGACCTCTATTTACCGGAGCGGCAGGGTCACCCTTAACAGCTATTATCTTATCGTCTTTTGTTGCGACCATGACACCGCATCCGGTGCCGCAAAATCGACAAACAGCCTTATCCCATCTCCAGCTCTTTTCGGCGGCGGAAGCTGCGTTTGCGTCTTCGGCGCTAACCGCCATACCGATAGCCGAAGCGGCCGCAGCACCCGCGCTTTTTTTGAGAAACTCTCTTCTTGAGGCATCCATTTTTTACACTCCTTTTTTTGATTACGAAAAATAGTTTATCCGAAAAAGAGAGGTAAAAAATTGACGTACATCAATTTAAAAGTATTCATTAACCGTAAGTTTTATTTTCATCACTCAGTCAAATCCATTTTTTACGCAATAATTAAGAGAGAGAGCGGCGGCAAAAGTGGTATTTCGGGGTATATAATATTTTGAAATTCGCCTATTAATACCGCTTTAAACTCTCTATTTTTGCTTATTTCGTAGTGTTGACCACGCAATATGCGAGTCTATAATCTTAAAGGTCGTTCTCAAGCAGCAAAATTTTCAAAAGTCTATTTCTCCCAGCTTATCAACGCCCAAAAGGTTGGTTTTTGCGGTTTTTTGCGGAAATTTTCATCTTCAAAAAGTCTTCTTAATCCAGCCACTTCATCGTCGCTCATCTCGCCAATACTCCAAAATGTACTCTCTCTAAAAGCCTCAAAATCGCTAAAGTTTATTTTTTTGTTTTCGCTCTCAATGTAGTCTACTTTTGGATTTATTCCCATTTTGTAGAGGATATTTACAATATATATAAAATCAGGTTTCGCATTTATACGTCTACCCATCGCCTCCAGCACCTCCGTATCTACAAAGCTTCCGCCAACTTTATAGGTTAGGTAAACACGTTTGTTTGCCTTTTCATTCAGCTTTGTCAGAGCTTGCGCCATATCGCGCACCTCCATCGAGCGAGAAGCGACTACGATGTCCGCCTTTGGCAGCTCTTCCCAGTTGTCATCCCACGAGGCTTGGATGGTCTCAATATTTTCTATCTTTTTTGAAGCCGCATTTTGATTGAGAAGACGCAACATCTCATCAGAATAGTCCATAGCGTACACTTTTTCAAGCTTTCTAGCAAACCTCAAAGCGAGGTTGCCCGGACCACAACCGACGTCTAGTAGCGTAGAGCACTCTTTTGCGTCCACGCGAGCCAAAAACTCCTCGTTGTAGATGCTTTGGTGTATTCGCGAATCCATATCTTTTGCTTTTGCATTCCAATCGTCTTTTGTCTTTGGCTTAAAAGTCGTGATACTCTTTTGTTCTTTATATAGAGCGTTAAAATCGATTCCCAAAATATTCATAAATGTCGCCTTAAAATTGTTTGAGTAAAAATTATACAGCGCTATACAAAAAATAAATGCCCTAAATTTTTGAAACGGCTACCACACCCCCAACAAACAGATTACACCCTATTCAAAAACACAGATAAATACACGGGAGTTTCCATAAACCGCTTTACCAATCAATGGTCAAGTCTTAGATGGCATTATGTATAATCACCCATTAAAGCTATATTTTGAGGACTTTTTTGTATGTTTACTTACCAAGCGCTTAAAGAGTATCTATTTAGGCTTGATCCAGAGACGGCGCACAATTTGGCGGAGGGAGTCATCCGGCTCTCACGGCTTATTACGCCGCTTCAAAACAGCTTTATTGATAAAAACTTTGTAATAGACGATAGGTTGACGCAGGTAGTTTTTGGCAAAAAAATTTTAAATCCCATTGGTCTTGCGGCTGGTTTTGACAAAAACGCCACTATGATAAGGCAGGTTGCGATGTTTGGTTTTGGTTTTACGGAGATTGGAACCGTAACGCCAAAGCCGCAAGATGGCAATGCTAGACCAAGGCTTTTTAGATTTGTCGAAGAAGAGAGCTTGCAAAACGCCTTTGGTTTTAACAATCAAGGGATGAACGCCGTCAAAAAAAGATTGCAAAGAGTATATCCCTTTACGTTGCCGATAGGCGTAAATATCGGCAAAAATAAGCTAACAGCCGACTCTTTGGCGATAAACGACTACAAGACGCTGATAGAAAATCTGCAAGAGTTTGCCGACTACATAGTCATTAATATCTCTTCTCCAAACACAAAAGGGCTAAGAACTCTTCAAAATGAAAGCTTTATCGAAGAGCTTTTTGCGGCGGCGTGCGAGCTCACAGAAAAACCGGTACTGCTCAAAATTGCCCCTGATTTGGAGAAAAAAGAGGCTCTGGCTCTATGTATAAAAGCCATTGAATGCGGAGCAAAAGGGATTATTGCGACCAATACGACTATAGACTACTCACTTTTGCAAAATCCAAAAAACTTTGGCGGCATAAGCGGTAAAGCTTTGTGCGAAAAAAGCTTTGAGATGTTTGATTATATTGCCGCAGAACTATTTGGGCATACGACGCTTATTAGCGTCGGCGGTATTGATTCGGCTGAGGAAGCGTATAGAAGAATAAAAGCCGGAGCTACTTTGACGCAAATATATACAAGTTTTATCTACAAAGGTCCTTCCCTTGCAAAACATCTCAACGAGGGGATAATGGAGCTTATGAATTTCGACGGGTTTGCCCATATATCGGAAGCCATAGGATCGGATAGAAAACCTAGAAGATGATAAGAGCTTTTTTAACTATTTTATTTTTTACCGGAGTATTAATGTCAAGCGCCCTACCAAAATATGAATCAAAAACGTTGTCAAACGGCATGGAAATAGTCGCCGTCAAACTAAAAAAGAATTCAGTCGCCACAGTAGATGTTTTCTATAAAGTAGGCTCAAGAAATGAAGTAATGGGCAAAAGCGGTATGGCACATATGCTTGAACACCTAAACTTTAAATCCACAAAAAACCTAAAAATGGGCGAGTTTGACGAAATAGTAAAAGGTTTTGGCGGCGTGAACAACGCAAGTACCGGTTTTGATTACACTCACTATTTTATCAACTCCGCAAACCAAAACGTAGATAAATCAATGGAGCTTTTTGCGGAGCTGATGCAAAATCTTAATCTCAAAAACGAAGAGTTTTTACCGGAAAGAGACGTGGTCGCCGAGGAGAGAAGATGGAGAACAGACAACAATCCTACGGGGTATCTATACTTTAATCTTTTTAATTTGGCTTTTGGATACCACCCTTATCACTGGATGCCGATAGGGTTTATGGATGATATTTTGAGCTGGAAGATAGAGGATATAAAAGAGTTTCACGATAGATTTTATCAACCCTCAAACGCTGTGATGATAGTAGCGGGAGATATAGAGCCGCAAGATGTGTTTGCCAAAGCCGCAAAACACTTTGAGGGCATAAAAAATAATGGAGATATTGCTCCTGTACACACAAAAGAGTCGACGCAAGAGGGCGAAAAAAGAGCCGTAGTTTATAAAGACTCAAATGTGGATATGCTGGCGTTAGCCTACAAAATACCAAACTACGAGCATGACGACATAGTGGCGCTGTCCGCTATCTCAGAGATACTATCAAGCGGCAAAAGCTCTAGACTTCAAAAAGAGCTTGTAGATAAAAAAAGGCTTGTAAACTCCATATACGGCTACTCTATGGACCTAAAAGACCCCAGTCTTTTTATTTTTGTGGCTATTTGTAACGAGGGCGTAAAGGCTGAGACGGTAGAAAAAGAGATACTAAAAGAGATAGAAAAACTAAAGACAAAAGGCGTGGAAAGCGGCGAGTTGGAGAAGATAAAAGTAAACAGCAAGGCTGATTTTATCTTTAGCCTTGAAAGCTCTAGCCACGTTGCGGATCTTTTTGGAGGCTACTTTGCAAGAGGCAACGTAAAGCCGCTTTTGGAGTATGAAGAGAAACTCTCAAAGCTAACGGTGGATGATATTGTCAAAACAGCGAATAAATATTTTACAGACGATACAAAAACAACAATAATTCTTAGAAAAAAGGAAGCAAAATGAGCTTTTCCATAGGTTCTTCCACTGCCCTTATCACCCCTTTTAAAAATGGCAAACTAGACGAAGAGTCATATGCGACTTTAATAAAAAGACAGATAAGACTTGGCATAGACGCTATATCTCCGATGGGTACGACTGGTGAGAGCCCGACCGTGACGCATTCTGAGCACAAAAGATGTATAGAGATAGCGATAGAGTGCGCTAAAGGCACAAATACAAAAGTAATAGCCGGAGCTGGTTCTAACTCCACCGCGGAGGCTGTAGATTTGGCAAAATTTGCGGCAAATGCGGGGGCTGATGATATACTCGTTATTACGCCATACTACAACAAGCCGACGCAAGACGGGCTTTTTGAACACTACAAAGCTATAGCCGACGCCGTGGAAGTGGGCGTAATGCTTTACAATGTGCCGGGCAGATGTGCCGTAGACCTAAAGCCGTCCACGGTAAAACGCATTGTCGAAGCTTGTCCAAACGTATACGCAATCAAAGAGGCTAGCGGCTCTTTGGAGAGATGCGTGGAGCTTGGCGTAAGTATGCCCAATTTAGCTATCTTTAGCGGTGATGACGCAATCAACTATCCGGTGCTTGCAAACGGCGGCAAAGGCGTAGTCTCCGTCACGTCAAATCTATTTCCAAACAAAATGAAAGAGATGACGGACGCTGCGGCAAAGGGCGACTACCTAAGCGCCAAAAAGATAAACGACGAGCTTTATGCGATAAACAGCGTCTTATTTATTGAGACAAACCCTATACCAATCAAGGCGGCTATGTATCTGGCGGGTTTAATAGAAAATATGGAGTTTAGACTTCCGCTTACTCCGCCATCGGCAGAGACGATGAGAAGCCTAGAAGAGGCTCTAACCAAATATGAAATCTTAAAATAGGCTTACGAATGAACGGAAAAACACTGGTAATCAGCGGCGGAACAAGGGGTATCGGTAGAGCTATCGTAGAAGAGTTTGCAAAAGTAGGTGCAAATATCGCTTTTACATACAACTCAAACGAAGAGGAAGCCAAAAAAATATGCGCTGAAATACAGAGTGTATATAGCGTAAAAATCATGGCGTACAAACTTGATATTCTGGAGCCTGAGAGCTATAAGGATTTGTTTCTTGAGATAGATAAAGAGTTTGACAGGGTTGATTTTTTTATCTCAAACGCTATTATCTCCGGCAGAAGCGTAGTCGGCGGCTTTGCACCTTTTATGAGGCTAAAACCTAAGGGGTTAAACAATATCTATACCGCTACTGTGTTGGCTTTTGTAGTCGGAGCGCAAGAAGCGGCTAAGAGAATGGAAAAAGTGGGCGGCGGCGCAATAGTGGCTCTAAGCTCTACAGGAAATTTAGTCCATACAGACAACTACGCCGGACACGGCAACTCAAAAGCTGCTCTTGAAACAATGGTAAAATATGCGGCTACAGAGCTTGCCGCAAAAAATATCAGAGTAAACGCTCTCTCAGGCGGACCAATAGAGACCGACGCTCTAAGGGCTTTTCCAAACTTTGAAGAGCTGAAAGCTGAGGTTATCAGACGAACGCCTCTTGGTAGAATGGGTCAAGCCTCAGACCTTGCGCCTATCGCTCTATTTTTGTGTTCGCATGGCTCATATTGGATAAACGGTCAGACTATCATAGCCGACGGCGGTAGCTCGTTTACATGATGAATACTCCAAATACGCTTGCCGCACTTAGAATTTTAATCTCACCGTTAATCTTTTGGATACTTCTAAATAGAGACGGCGCCGTATTTGGAATCCATCCGAGTTGGATGGATTTTTTTGCCGGTTTTTTATTTGTTCTTGCGGGGCTTACCGATTTTTTTGACGGTTTTATCGCTAGGGCTTGGAATGAGAGCACAAAGCTTGGCTCCATACTAGACCCATTGGCGGATAAGATGCTTACATTGGCGGCGTTTTTGGGGCTTATGATTGGCGGTGTCGCCAACCCTTGGGCTGTTTTTTTGATTTTAACTAGGGAGTTTTTTGTCACAGGTCTTAGGGTTGTTGCGGTATCTGAGGGTAAAGAGATTGGCGCTAGTAAAATGGGTAAACTAAAAACTACCATTCAGCTTATCGCTATAGGTTTTATGATCATGCACTGGCCTTTTGCATCCGCTTTACTTTGGGCGGCTCTTATTATTACTCTCTATTCTGGTTATGAGTATGCAAAAGAGTATGCGAAATTTTGATATTACACGCTAATACGAGCAAAGCCCGTCTTAGCGGCAAGGACATAAATGTCCCTGCACCCCCTGAAGTTCCCGCTACGCGGGGGAGTAAGAGGTTTTTAGGCAGAAAAAGCGTAAAGGGTATACCATCTTTATTTCTGCCGCTTTACGCGGCTAGCTTTAGTGCCACAGCGGCTAGCGTAGCAGAGACGGACTTTGTTCGTCTCTGCGTATATTAAATGGTTTTTGGAGTATATTTTGGGTTTTTTTGTATCGCTTCTTGTTTTATCGTTTTTGATTTTTTTTCATGAGCTGGGTCATTTCCTTGCGGCTAGAGCTTTTGGCGTAAGAGTCGAGGTTTTTAGTATAGGGTTTGGTAAAAAGATTTTTAGTGTTACGAGGGGCGGCACAGAGTACGCCTTATCGCTAATTCCTCTTGGCGGCTATGTCAAGATGAAAGGTCAAAACGACTCAAAACCATCAGAATCAAACTTTGAAAGCGATGGATACGGTTCAAAAACTCCTCTTCAAAGAATCGTGATACTACTATCGGGTCCGCTTTTTAATCTCTTTTTAGCCGCTATTATCTACTTTGGATTGGCTCTTAGCGGTATAGACACATTAACCGCCAAAATAGGTCAGATTTCTCCAAACTCAGCCGCCGCATCCGCAGAACTAAAAAGCGGCGACAAGATAATAGCCATCAACAACGATAAAATAAGCTACTGGCATGAAATAACCGAAAAAGTGCAGGTGAATGGCGCTAGACAAATATCTATTCATATCGAAAGAGACGGCACAAAGCAAGAGATAGAGGTAAAGCCGCTAATTGTTGAAACAAAAAATATGTTTGGCGAAAATATCAAAAGATATATGATTGGCATAGCCCCAGGCGGCGAGAGCGTCAAAGTGTATTACAATCCAATCGAAGCGGCGGGACTTGCGATAATCAAGACATACGACTCCGCAAAATTTATAGCGATGGGGCTGGAGAAGCTGATAACTGGGGTATTGGGGCTTGACAATGTAGGCGGCGTAATATCTATCGTGCAAGCGACAAATCAGGCTACACACTCAGGCTTTATGACGCTTTTGTTGCTCACAGCTCTTATCTCCGTAAATCTAGGCGTTATCAATCTTCTTCCAATACCGGCGCTCGACGGCGGGCATATACTGTTTAATCTCTATGAAATGATATTCAAAAAAGCTCCAAGCGAAGCGGTATTTACAAAACTAACCCTCGCCGGATGGGCGGCTCTTTTGTGGCTTATGCTTCTTGGACTTTATAACGACCTCAATAGAATAACCGGAGGGTTTTGATGACAAACCTTGAAGTCGCCATAGAGAGAATCGAAAAAGCAAGACTTCAATATGACAAAAAAGCCATCATAAAGCTGGTCGCTGTGAGCAAATATGTAGATTTAGACGCTATAAAATCTCTGTATATTGAGGGGCAACGAGCGTTTGGCGAGAGCAAAATCCAAGACATGAAAACAAAGGCGGACGCACTTAGCGAGCTTCCAATAGAGTGGCACTTTATCGGTCGCATCCAAACCAACAAAATAAATGCGCTTTTGGATATAAACCCATTTTTGATTCACTCCATAGACTCTTTCGAGACGGCGGCAGAGATAGACAAAAGGGCAAAAGTCAAGAATATAAGAGTCAACGCACTTTTGCAACTAAACAGCGCAAAAGAGGAGTCAAAAGCGGGCGTATCGCTGGAAGCCGCAATGGACGAGTATCAAAAAATCTCAACCTCTATGCAAAACGTCAACTTAAAAGGCGTAATGACAATAGGCGCACACACGGACGATGAAAAAGTGGTTCAAAAAAGCTTTGAAGAGTGCAGGGCGGTATTTGATAGGCTAAAACAGAGCGGCGCAACCATCTGCTCTATGGGAATGAGCTCTGATTTTGAACTGGCTATCGCTTGCGGGTCGAACATGCTTAGGATTGGGTCTGTGCTTTTTGCAAAATGAGTTCAAAATTTTTTACAAATATAGACGGTAATAGTCTTGAAAACCGCCTCAAAGATATTTTGGAACACTACAATATATCAAATTTAGAGTTTTTGATAGGTTATTTTAGAATTAGCGGTTTTGCCAAAATAGCTCCTTTTCTTCAAAATATTGATAAGATAAGAATACTTGTCGGAATAAATGTTGACGCCGTTATAACGCAAGCTAAAGCGAGGGGCAAACAACCAAATCTTTTTAACGGCGCAGGTTTTTGTAAAAGCTTTGTGGATGAACAAAAAGAGGTTTTACAAAACGCCGAGTATTCAAAAGAAGTGGATAGTAGTATCGAAATTTTGCTCTCCATGCTAGCCAAAAACTCACTTGAACTCAAAATATCAAAAGACAAAAATATTCACTCCAAAATATATATTTTGAGAGAAAAAGAGTTTGTGCGGCATGACGGCTCTATTGACTATAGAGGTTCGGTTATTACGGGTAGTTCAAACCTTAGTGCGACTGGGCTTAGCGGCAATTATGAGTTTAACGTAGAGCTTCGAGACGGCGATGATATTAAATACTCATTGGAGCAGTTTGAATCTCTTTGGAAAGAGGCTGTAGAGATTACGGATGGCGAAATCAATACTATAAAAGAGGAGAGCTATTTATGCGAGATTACGCCTTTTGAGCTTTATCTAAAATTTTTAATAGAGCATTTTGGGGATAGGGTAGAGTTTGACGCGAGTGTAGCGGATGATCTGCCAAAAGGGTTTATGAAGCTTGCTTATCAGATTGATGCGGTCAACGAGGGGCTAGCAAAGATAAAAAAACATAACGGCTTTTTCTTGTCCGATGTAGTCGGTCTTGGCAAAACCATCACTACGGCTATGATTGTAAAAAGACTGCTTTTTGATACAAAAGGTCAAATACTCATAATAGCGCCGCCGTCCATACGAAAAGAGTGGCTGGAGACATTTGTAAAGTTTCAGATAGGTGCGCTTAGAAAGTATGAGTTTTATTCGTATGCGGAGCTAGATAAAATCAAAACAGCCGCCGAATACGAAGTGGTTATCGTCGATGAGTCTCATAAGTTCAAAAACTTTGCGACGGCTAGATATATAGAGATAGAGAGGATTTGCAAAGAAAATAGCAAATTTAGAAAAAAAATCATTCTAGTCTCAGCCACTCCGCTAAACAACAAACCGCAAGACTTGGCAAATCAACTCTATCTATTCCAAAGTAAACGCAAAAGCACAATTGATTCGTTTCCAAACCTGGAAAGCTTTTTTGCAAAAATAGATAAAGAGTATAAGGCGATTATCAAAAAAGACGCTGAGAAAAAAACTCTTTTGCCCGAAGATATGCAAAAAATCAAAGAGCTTTCGGCAAAAGTGCGAGAGAATATCCTTAGAGAGGTTATGGTCAGACGTACAAGAACAGATATACAAACCATCAAACGATACAAAGAGGACATAGAAGCCCAAGGACTCACAATACCAAAAATCAATGATGTAAAAGAGCTTGAATACTATCTTGACGACTCTCTTACAAAGATATTTTATGAGTCTATAGATATGTTGACCGAAAAACTAGAATACGCTAGATATAAAGCGCTAGCCAATTTGACAAAAAAAGCGCAAGCAAAATTTGCAGACGTGCAAGAGGGGTTTTTTGAGAGAAGCGCCGAGAGTCTTGCTAAGATTATGCAAACGATGCTTATTAAGAGGCTTGAAAGCTCATTTTTTGCCTTTAAATCCACTATTAGCAAACAACGAAATAGTTTACGCCTTTTTTTGCGGATGTTTGATGATGGCAAAATACTTATTCCCTCCGGCAAAATCAATCTTTTTGAGATACTAGAGGAAAACGAAGATAATCTTGAAGAGATGATAGAAAAACTGATAGCTACCGACAAAATAAGAGAGTTTACAAGAGATGAGTTTGTAGATGGGTATTATGAGACGCTTGCAAAAGATTTGCTTTTGCTGGAGAGATTGACGGAGATTTGGGATAAGATAGACAAAGACCCAAAACTAGAGAGATTCAAAGAGATACTAAACGCAAACAAAAAAGATAAGCTTGTGGTGTTCACAGAGTCAAAGCAAACAGCCTTGTATCTACAAAGAGAGCTTCAAGACGACAAGGTATTGGTAATTCACGGCGGCAATAGAGACGAGCTAAAAGATGTCTTACGGGAAAATTTTGACGCTAACTATGAGATACAAAAAGACGACTACACAACCATAATCTCCACGGATACGCTAAGCGAGGGCGTAAATATGCACCGAAGCAACATCGTCTACAACTACGATATACCCTGGAACTCCACGAGGCTAATGCAGCGCATTGGACGGATAAACCGTATCGGCACAAAACACAATGAAATTTTTATATACAACTTCAAACCAACGGCTCAGAGCGAAAAACTAATAGAGTTGTCCAAAAAAGCGTATATCAAGCTACAAACATTTCATCATTCATTGGGCGAAGATAGCAAAATATATACAAAAGATGAAGAGGTCGGCACGGTAAGTCTTTTTGAGAAAAATATAGAGAGTCAAATAGACGAAGAGCTTCCATTTTTGGAGGAGATAAGAGAGTTTAAAGAAGCCAATCCAAAAAGATACAAAGAGCTACTAGGATTGCCGCGAAAGATGAGAGCGCAGAGAAAATCGGAGCTTACCCCCAAGCAGAGCTTTGTCTTTATCAAAAATAGCGACTCAAAAAGCTACTACCGGATACAAAATGACGCTTGCGCGGCGGTAAGCTTTGTGCGGATGGCAAGCGCTCTAAAGGCAAAAGAGGATGAAAAACAATATCTGCCTATTGATGAGGCTCATTATGCCGATGTGGCTTTGGCGTTAAAAGAGCATGAGGGCGAACTAATGGGAACAATCGCAGAGTCTCAAATAGACAATATCAAAGTCGAACACAAAACAGACAAAGAGGCGATGAGAATACTCAAATCTTGGTTTGACAAGGGGTATCTTGGCGACGAACAGTACGACACATATCTACAAATACTAAAAGAGGGTAAAATCCTCAATATATCAAAAGAGATAGTGAAAATCTCAAAAGACAAAAATATAAAACCTTATGAGATAATGAGCCAAATGGACAAGCTATCAAAAAAATATACGCTTGATACGAGCGCGCAGACGGATGATAAGATTGACGTCAAGATAGATATAATTTTGAGCGAGAGTTTTGCATAAAAAGGCACATAGATGGATTTAAAAGAGTTCCTACAATCAAAATTTAACAAAACAAGCTTTATCCAGTTTATTTCAGAAAGGTTTTATGGTTTTGAAGAAAACCTAAAAGGTGATTTTCTTGGTAAAGTCAGGCTTGACGACCGTAAAGAGCTTGGGTTTTTTGTTTTCAAAGTAGATGATGACAGGGATATATCAAATAGCAAAGTAGGTTTTCATAAAGAACTAAAAAAATATGCCGATGAAAATATGCTAGATGGCGCAATAGGTGCTTTTTATCATCCGCTTCAAGATGCTTGGAGGCTTTCATTTATACGATTTAGTTACGATGACAACCACAAAAAACAAGTCACAAGTCAAAAAAGATTTACATTTTTGCTAGGAAATAGCAAGATTAAAACAGCTTACGAACAACTAAAAAATCTCAAATATCCAAAGATGATTGACTTAGAAAAATCGTTTGCAGTCGAGGCGGTCACAAAAGAGTTTTACAAGGGACTTGTATCAAGTTTTGAAAAACTACTAAGCGAATATCTAACATATCCATCAAGCGATGATAACGCAAAAAAAGAGTTTGCTATTAGGCTTATCGGCAGAATACTTTTTATAAAGTTCTTAAACAAAAAAAATCTAGTACCGGACGCTATATTTGAGCTATCTAATGGATACTATCATTCAAAACTAGAACCGCTATTTTTTGAACAGCTCAATACGCCAAAGTGCGATAGAAAGCTTGAATTTGTAAATGATTCTATTCCGTTTTTAAACGGTGGGCTTTTTGAGCCGTTAAAAAGTTTAGATTATTACGAATGGGATAATGAGCTAAGGTATAGAAAAATAGCAGGGGTAATTAACGATTTAGAAATTAAAGATATTTTTTTTACGGAACTTTACAATCATCTAAACCAATATAACTTTACGATAGACGAAAACTCTATTGAAGATAGTGAGCTATCTATAGATCCGGAGATGCTAGGTAGAATATTTGAAAACCTACTAGCTGAAATCAATCCCGAAACTAGCCAAAACGCTAGAAAAGCTACAGGGAGCTACTACACACCCAGAGAGATAGTAGAGTATATGGTTAGCAGTTCACTGCTAGAATATCTAAAAACAAAAACGAATATAGATGAAACTACGCTAAAAACCATAGTATTCCAAAATCAAGAACCTCAGGCTGACTACGACAAAGCCAAGATTCTCTCCGCTATTTTTGAACTAAAAATCCTCGACCCTGCATGTGGCTCAGGCGCATTTCCTATGGGGCTACTTCAAAAAATAGTCAAAATTTTAAATCTTATAGACGAAGATGCCTCTATTTGGTTTGGACTACAAAGCAAAGGGTTTAAAGATGCACACAAAAGTAGAAATAAAGATTACATCCGTAAACTCTCAATTATTAAAAACACAATATACGGCGTAGATATTCAGCCCATCGCCATAGAGATTAGTAAACTACGGTTTTTTCTTTCGCTTATTGTAGATGAAGACGGCGAGCCTGAACCATTGCCAAACTTGGAGTTTAAATTTGTTTGTGCAAATAGCCTTTTGCCAAAACCAAAAAAAACACAACTTGCCTCTTTAGAGTATTTTATGCTCGAAGGAGATTTGATAAAACTTAAAAATGAGTATTTTGAAGCAAGTGGTGAGAGAAAAAAAGAGATTAAAAAAGAGTACACTCAGACACAAAAGAAGATGTTTGAGGAAGAGGAGGCGACTAATCTACTCTCGGCTTTAGAAAACAAACTTACAAGCTATGACCCTTTTGACCCCATAAGTGTAGCAGGGTTTTTTGACATGGATTTTATGTTTAATATCAAAGATGGATTTGATATTGTCATCGGCAATCCGCCGTATGTGAGTGTTAAAGGGCTATCACCTCAAATAAAAAAAATATTTAATAATAATTATGAAACAGGTAAAGGAAGATTAAACCTTTTTACTATTTTCATCGAAAAAGGGATTAAACTTTTAAACTATAATGGCATATTGGCATTCATACAACCCGATGGATTGTTCTCTAATACAGAATATAGACATATTAGGAAATATATAATAAAAAATTCAACAGTTCGTAAAATATGTTTATTCTCGAAACGAGTTTTTGATGCATCAGTTGATACTGCAATAATTATTACAAAAAAAGAACAAAAAAAATTGCCTTATTCTTTTGAACTTGATAGTGATTTGGTCTATTCAAAAAGTATTAATATTAATTTTGCAGAAAGTGAAGATGAATATATTTTTCCAGTAAAATCCAATAATGTAATTGATAAAATATCTTTACTTGATACTATAAACTTGAATAAAGTGTTGGAAATACAACAAGGAATAATTTATTCTGGGGTGCCAAAAGAAGAAATCTTTAGCAACCAGATTATAAATGAAAAATATAAAAAATGTTTAGATGGGCGAGACATACTAAAATATCAGAACAGATGGAATGAAAAATTAGAAAATAGATATATCGAATACGATACAAGTAAGTTGCACAGACCAAGAGAAGAGAGACTTTATTTAGCAAATAAAAAAATATTAATTCCAAGAAGGGCAACTAAAATATATGGCACTATCGATTCAGAACAATTTTATGTTTTAAATACTGCTTATATTGGCTTGCTAAAAAACAATACTTTTAACATTGAGTTTATAATGTCAATATTGAACTCAACTCTGATAAATTATATTTATTCAACAAAGTATTTTGGATGGCAGATTACTATACCAGCATTAAACTCTTTACCAATTAAAATGACATCTAAGGATAATCAAAAAATATTTGAAATTTTGGTAGATTATGTACTTTTTTTGAAATCTTTACGGAGCGAGCAAAAGATTGACGAATATGTATCAAACGAGCACATCAGCAAACAATTCGAAGAAGTGATTGATGGAATGGTTTTTGAGCTTTATTTTGCCGATGAGTTTAAAGCTAAAAATATAGAGTTGATCAAGTATTCAAAAGAAGATTTTAGACCAATAGAAAATCTTGATGATGTATCAAAACAAAAAGTTATTAAAGAAGTATATTTAAGGCTATGCGAAACCAAAAATCCTATACGAAACAATCTTCTGCTCTTACCAGTAGAATTTGACTTTATCAAAACGATACTTTGGAGTTAACACTTGAAAAAAATAGAGAAATTAACACTTGAAAATTTCAAGTTTTTTATGGGTGAAGAGACTCTTAATTTTGACTCAAAAAATATTTTGGTTTATGGTGAAAACGGAAGCGGCAAAAGTTCGCTGTATTGGGCGTTGTATACATTTTTACAAAGCAGTATGAAATCTGATGAGCAGATTAGAAAATATTTTGACAATTCCCATCCCGAGCGTCTAGTGAACCGCTTTAAGGCTGATAGTGATAAATCATCTATAAAATTAACTCTAAAAAATAGCCTAAATATTTCATCTGCTTACAAAATTTCAATTGATACTATCAATACAAACAAACCTCAAGATACAGAAATAAGCAAAGCAAATCTTACGAGCGACTTTATAAACTATAGGCTGCTAGCTAAACTATATCACTTTAAAAATTCTCAAGATATTGAGATTTTTGATATGTTTGAGGATGAGATTTTGCAATACATCAATATTGATGGACAAAATTTTAATGAACTATGGCGGAGATTAAAAAATGGTTTAAGCCCAAGACCAAAGATGACCGACCAATCTTATAAAGAATTTCAAAAAGATATTCAATCTTTTAATGAAAAATTTGAAAGCTATTTACACACATTAGTGCGAGCAACAAATGATATTTTGAAAGACAATTTTAATGAAGAAATTGTAGTTTACATAGACTATCGCGACAAAGCAAAATATGATGATTTTGAAGAAGGCAGTACTACAAAAAGAAACCATATAACATTGCCGCCAAAAATTTATTTAACCGTAGAGTTTTTAAGAGATAGGCATAAAATAGATAAGCCCCACACATTTCTAAATGAAGCAAGGCTTACAGCAATTGCACTGTCGCTTAGATTTGCTATTCTAAAGAAGCGATTATCTCGCGAGGATGTCTTAAAAGTATTAGTTTTGGATGATTTGCTTATTTCACTTGATATGAGTCATCGTATTGAAGTAATCAATTTTATATTAAACGATGAGGACTTAAGAGCTTATCAGATTATTGTTTTGACCCATGATAGAGGTTTTTTCCAACTTTTAAGACAAAAAATATCAAGTTCAGAGTGGAAAGTCTTTGAGTTTTATAATCAAGATGAAAAACAGTGTATTAAAGAGTCAAAAACGGAGTTTGAAAAAGCAAAAGAGCTATTTGAAAACAAAGATTATGAGGCAAGCGCCAACTATCTACGAAAAGAAACAGAAAAAATACTAAAACATTTTTTAGACCCTAAATTGAAATGTATTAACAAGGAGTTTAAAAACCTTGAAGACTTATTGAATCGTGTCAAAAATGAACTTGAAGAAGATTTTAGAAGTGAATTTAATAAGATTTTTAAATTTAAAGGTTTAGATGCAGAACTCTTAACAAAAATTGATACAGATTTTGAAAATGATACATCGCTGGAATCTGAACAAAAAGGACTATTGAGAGGTCTGCGTGCGAAGCTTTTTAGATTTACTAAAAAATATCATGTATACAAAACCGAGGAAGTTCAGATATTTGATGAATTGAAAAGAGTGAAAGATAGAGTTATGAATCCTTCATCGCATAACTCTGAAGCACCAATTTTTGAACAAGAAGTTCAAGAAGCAATTGCATTAATAAGTAGACTAAAAGAGTTTTTAGAAAAACAAGAAAGTAAAAAACAAATATTTAACGATATTAGACATTGCGCTAATGATGCAAATATATCCACTGAGACATCGGCGCTTCCAGCTCTAATTATAGATTTTGAAAAAGATATACTTGAAAATATTAAAGTTATTACAACAACAAACGAATTAAACGAATTTTTATTAACTGTTATCTATGAAAATATCGAAAAACTAAATCAAAATGAGTTAGAAAAAATATTTGATGAGTTGAGATTTGCAAGCAAGTTGGCTTTGTTTGATTTGGACATAGAGAAAAATCTCATTAGGATATTTACCAAAAAAACTTGGGACTTGGAAGAAAAAAAGTTATGGTGTAGTTTTGTTCAATATCTATTCAACCAAAACAAGATTCAAGAACCATTTTTTATTCAAAAACTAGCAGAGAAACAATCCTTAAGACAAGTATGGGGCGGATATAACAATCAAGAAGCTTGGATTAATTGTGATTTCTTGGATAGACACATAAATGATGAAGATATACCGTTTTGAGTGAGAGTTTTATATGACAACAATATTTGAACAAGAAAATAGCAAACTAGGCTACAAAAGCCTCAAAAAAGCCATTGGTAAATCCGCAAATCTCACTGATTTAGCCAAAACCTGCGTATGTTTTGCAAATGCTCAAGGCGGTTATATCGTTATTGGCGTTGAAGATAAAGATAGACTGCCGCCGTTGGGGCAAAAGATTGAACAAAATGGGATTAATGAGCTAATAAAAAAATTACGCACTCTGACGGATAGTGTCGCAATGACGCAAAACATCAAACCGTCACTCAAAACCATGGAGGAGCACAAAGTAAAAGCATTGATTGCTGAGGATCTAAAAATTCACCCCAAAAGTAAAATGGCGGAAATTCATACAAGGTTTGACGAGTTTACGATTGAGTACATCAGAAAGATTGTGTATAAAATGGTCAAAAATGGTATCGTAGAACCTTTCGGGGAAAAGAAAAACAAAACATACTCTATGGCAAATAAAAAATAAATGAGAAATAAAATAAAAAACAAAATTTTTAGAAGGCTGTATCTATTGGGTAATTTTTGTTTTATTGCTATATTTTTAAAAAACAAATATAAAATAAATTACACGCCTAATCGGGGGTTGCAATGGATTTAAAAGAGTTTCTACAATCAAGATTTGACAAACCAAGCTTTATCCAGTTTGTATCCGAGAGGTTTTATGGTTTTGAAGAAAATCTAAACGGCGATTTTCTTGGCAAAGTCAGGCTTGACGACCGTAAGGAACTTGGATTTTTTGTTTTTCAAGTCGGCGATGATAAGGATATAGAAAATAACAGAGTCGGACTTAATAGCGAACTCAAAAAAAGAGCGGCGGACGCGTTTCTTGACTCTGCAATCGCCGCTTTTTACAACAATAAGCAAAAAGCTTGGCGACTCTCATTTATTCGTTTTGGCTATGACGACAAAAATAAACAGCAAGTAAGCAATCTCAAAAAGTTTACCTTTGTGCTTGGAACGTCGACTGTCAATACCGCATACAATCAGCTAAAAGAGCTCAAATATCCAAATACAAAAGCTTTGGAGAGCGCATTTAGCGTAGAAAGAGTGTCAAATGAGTTTTTTGCAAAATATAGAAGCTTATTTGAAAAACTAAACGAAAACTTATCGGCTCAAATGGCTCTGTTTGGTGCTGAAGAAGCGATGCGCGCATTTTCAAAAAAGCTCCTTGGGCGAATAGTATTTTTGTATTTTCTACAAAAAAAAGGGTGGCTAGGCGTACCAAAAAACGGCTCATGGGGCGAGGGCGATAAAAGCTTTTTGAGTACTCTTTATAAGGCGGATAGTAGTGACTTTTATGTCAAAAAAATATCGCCTCTCTTTTTTGAGACTTTAAACAAAAAAAGAGCTGATGATTACTCTGAAATTTTTGAGCGCCGCATTCCATTTTTGAACGGCGGCTTATTTGATTTGATAAAAGAGTTTGATGATAGGGTGTTTATCGGCGATGAGATTTTTGGAGAGATTTTTGATACTTTTGACGGCTACAACTTTACCATTATCGAGGATTCGGCGGATGAGAGCGAGGTTGCGATAGACCCTGAGATGTTGGGGCGCGTGTTTGAAAACCTACTGGAAGAGAACTATCGAAAAGGCAAAGGCGCTTTTTATACGCCAAGAGAGATAGTGAGCTATATGTGCAGGCAGTCCGTCAAAGAAAAACTAATACAGAAGTTTGAACCGGAATGGATAGATAGGCTAATAAATAAACAAGAGACCGACAATCCATATATACGAAAACACGCTACCCAAATAAAAGAAGCGATTTTAGGCTTAAGAGTCTTAGACCCCGCCATAGGAAGCGGCGCATTTCCGATGGGAATGCTACAGGCAATAGTTGAGATACTCACAAATATCGAAAAAACAGCAGACAAAGCACAGCTAAAAAGAAGCGTGATAGAAAACTCAATATATGGCGTGGATATAGACTCCGATGCGGTTGAAATTGCAAAGTTAAGGTTTTGGCTATCGCTTACAGTAGATGAAAAAGAGCCAAGCCCACTGCCAAATCTTGATTTTAAGATAATGCAGGGCAATAGCCTCATAGAGACAATCAACGGATTTTCGCCGATACCGCCCGATATTTACAGCAAAACAGAGCAAAAACCAAAAGACCTTTTTGGCTCACTTGAACAAACCCTGCTAGATGAGAAGCTATTTGATAAGTTGACAAAAAAAATTCATAAATTCTACGGCGATACGACAGGCGCGCAAAAGCAGTCTGATAAAGATGAGATAAAATCGCTGATAAGGCAAATTATTGATAGCCGTATAAAAAAAGAAGAAGAGACATACAGGCAAAATGAAGTGTGGCTACAAGTAGGGCAAAGCCAAGAAAAGAAGAAGAAAATCAATAATATGGCGAGCGCTCTTGAAAATATAAATAAAGCCGAAATCGTTTTGGTGGAACTTCTCAAAAACAACTTTCAGACAAAAGAGCTGTTTTTGTATAAGCTTTTTTTTGGCGAAGTGTTGAAAGAGGGCGGATTTGACATCGTGATAGGCAATCCGCCTTATATCAGGCAAGAGAAGATAAAAGAGCTAAAACCAAAGCTTGAAATAGAAAAATACCAAAGCTACAACGGCACGGCGGACATCTATATATACTTTTTTGAGCAAGGACATAGACTGCTAAAAGATGACGGTGTGCTAAGCTTTATCACATCAAACAAATACACAAGAGCCAAATACGGTAAAGAGTTTAGAAAGTTTACTCTTGAAAACTCGCAAATTTTGGAATATATCGACTTCAACGGCGTAAAGGTATTTGAATCGGCTACGGTGGATACAAGCATACTAACCTTCAAAAAGACCAAAAATACGAGCGATTTTTTGTATTGTGACATAGGAGAGAGCTACAAAGGCGAAGAGCTAAAGGGCTACTGCGACAGACACGGCTACGATTATTCACAAGCAGACCTTATCGCTGATAGCTTCACATTTGCAAATCCAAGAGAACTAAAAATCAAAAAACGGGTAGAGGAGATAGGTACGCCGCTAAAAGAGTGGGATGTAAAAATCTATCGTGGCATACTAACTGGATTTAACGAGGCGTTTATCATAGATAGTGCCAAAAGAGAGGAGCTAATCGCTAAAGACCCAAAATCGGTAGAAATCATAAAGCCGATATTGAGAGGAAGAGACATTAAGCGATATGGGTATGAGTGGGCGGAACTTTGGCTTATCAACTCGCACAACAATCCGCCAGTCAACGTCGACGACTATCCTGCGATAAAAGAGCATCTTGACCAATACTATCCACAGCTACAAAAGAGACTAGATCAAGGGGCTACTCCGTATAACCTTAGAAATTGTGCGTATTTGGATGATTTTGAAAAAGAGAAGATTGTTTATCCTGAGTTTAGTTCTGAAAACTGTTTTGTTTATGACAATATGGGCTATTTTACATCAGATACAGGCTGGTTTGTTACTGGTGGTTCTAAATATCTAACATCTTGTTTGAATTCAAGAACTGTATGGTTTTATTTAAAATCAGAAGTTGCAAGCTTGGGTGAAGCTTCTTTTCGGATGAAAAAGATTTATCTTGACTTGTTGCCAATTCCAAAAATCCCTGAACCAGATCAAAAACCGTTTGAGACTCTAGTTGACTACATCATCTACGCCAAAGCAAATAGCCTTGATATGGAAGCAAAATTTTTTGAGTCCGTCATAGATGTAATGGTTTACGGACTTTATTTTAAAGAGTCGATGATAGCGCATGACTGCTATATCAACGATGAGGTAGCCAAACTTCTGTATCCGTTTGGCAAGTACGACGACGACGACTTTAAGATAGAGTTTATCAAAACTCTAAAAAAAGTAATGGACGAAGAAAAACCAATCAAAAGAGGACTGATATTTAGCCGAAACGTACCGGAGGTAGAGGTGATAAACGGAGTGAAAAAATGACAGATAAAGAGAAATTGGAATTGCTAAAGGAAGCAAGCAGTTATAGAAATATGATGGATGATGAGATAAAAAGATCTATAGGCGCTTCTGACGCCAAAAATTATTTTGAAGATTTTCAAAAATCTATAGCCGATATTAATGGGCATTCAGACCTAAGGCTGTCGAGTATAAAGCAATATGAGGCGGCTATAGCCGATATTAATAGACATTCAGACCCGTATGGATTATCAGCGCTTGCCTCGGCTACTTCTCATGTGTTTGCCGGCGTCGGCAGTTTGCCAAATCAATCAAGCGGGAGTAGTAAGCCAATGGCAAAAGTAAAAGCAATAAAAATAAACTCCATAAAGCTAAATAACTTTAGATTTTTTACAGACGATGAGCAAAATAACACCTTTGATAAGATTGACGGGCAAAATGTGCTTATTTACGGTGAAAATGGAAGCGGAAAGAGCTCTTTTTTTAAGGCTTTTGAGTTTTTGGCGAGCAATGAAGCGTTAAAAAAAGAGTTTGATAATAATAAAAATATTTTTAATAAAGATGGCGAAACATATTTGAGGTTTGAATTTGATGATGAAACCTCATTTGAAATCACAGATAGTTCGATAGACGTTGTAGATTATAAAAAAGAGCTTATGGAGAGTTTCCCACATATTAATGCTTTATCGGTTTTTAAACCAATTTTAGACTATAAACATCTTTTAAGGGTGCATTATCAGACCGATAAGAAAAAAGACGAAATAAATATATATGAAACGCTAAAAGAGCTTTTCAAGGATTATCCATTGGATGATGGAAGCGTCTTGGGGGCTATTGCAAATCCGAACAAATATTTTAGCGCGCTGGATGAGATTATTAATAACAAACTTCTAAAAACTATGAATAGCTATTTGGCTATTTTTGACGAAAAGTTTAAAATAGAGAAATTCATTTTTGATATGAGTTTCGCCGATAATGGCACAGTAGAGCCAACTGTGCATATTAAGATGGAGTTAAATGATACGCCGATACCAAAATATCATTTGTTTTTAAATGAAGCAAGGCTTACAGCCTTGGCAATCTCTATTTATTTTACGATAATTAAAAAAGTTTCAGATTTATTAGATGGTAGTAGCCTAAAAGTTCTTGTTCTTGATGATTTGCTCATTAGCCTTGATATGAGCAACAGGGAGCGCTTGTTGGAGCTACTACATAAGTACTTTAATGAATTTCAAATATTTTTCTTTACTCATGATAGAGAGCTTTTTGAGATATTTAAAGAAAAAATGCCCTGGAAGTCTTTTGAAATATATGTAGACGATAGCGGCGAATATAATAAGCCAAAACTTCTGCCGTCGTTAGACTATTTTCAAAAAGCTCAAAAATATTTTGGGGAGCATGATTATCCAGCTTGTGCAAATTATCTTAGAAAAGAAGTTGAAAGGCTTAAAAAGAAAAAAGTAAAAGAGGAAAAATCAGGTATTCCAAAAGATAGAAGCTATGAAATTATAGAAAATATGCTATGTTCTGATGATTTTGAAGAGTTTATAAAGCTGACAACACCAAACGATAGCGTTATCGGCAATATTAGAAAAAAGCTAATAGGAGCCAAAAAAAGCTTGGGCAATTCCCGTAAGCCGTCCGTCGAAACCGACTTAAAAGATATTAATAGCATTATGAGAAGAATTCTACACCCACAATCTCACGACGATACATCAAAACCGCTCTACAAAAAAGAATTAGAAGAGGCTATGGGCGTAATAAGAAATATAAGAGTTTCATATGACAACAATATTTGAACAAGAAAATAGCAAACTAGGCTACAAAAGCCTCAAAAAAGCCATTGGTAAATCCGCAAATCTCACTGATTTAGCCAAAACCTGCGTATGTTTTGCAAATGCTCAAGGCGGTTATATCGTTATTGGCGTTGAAGATAAAGATAGACTGCCGCCGTTGGGGCAAAAGATTGAACAAAATGGGATTAATGAGCTAATAAAAAAATTACGCACTCTGACGGATAGTGTCGCAATGACGCAAAACATCAAACCGTCACTCAAAACCATGGAGGAGCACAAAGTAAAAGCATTGATTGCTGAAGATCTTAAAATTCACCCCAAAAGTAAAATGGCGGAAATTTATACAAGGTTTGACGAGTTTACGATTGTGTACAAAATGGTCAAAGATGGTATCATGGAACCTTTCGGGGAAAAGAAAAACAAAACATACTCTGTGGCAAATAAAAAATAAATTATACGCCTTATCAGGGATTACAATGGATTTAAAAGAGTTTCTGCAATTAGAATTTGACAAAACAAGCTTTATCCAATTTGCATCCGAAAGGTTTTATGGTTTTGAAGAAAATCTAAACGAACACTTATCGGTTCAAATTGCGTTGTTTGGCAATGAAGAAACGATGTACGCATTTTCAAATAGCATACCAGAACAAGCAAAATTACAACAACTGAGATCGACAAATGCGACTAACTAATTTTGAGGTAACAACAATCAAAAAAGTCTTTACAGAGATTTTTGGCGAGGGAAAAATCTATCTTTTTGGCTCCCGCGTAGACGATGGCAAAAGAGGTGGAGATATAGATCTTTATCTATGCCCAAAAAACGAGTTTGAGGATATAAGAGAGAAAAAAATAGAGTTTTTGATTAGGCTGGACGAGTGTATAGGCGAGCAAAAAATAGATGTTGTGATAGCAAAAGATAAAAATAGACTTATAGAAAAAGAGGCTATAAGGGATGGGGTGGAGCTGTGAATAAAAAGATAGAAACACTAGTAGAAAAACTATACGAATGCAACCAACACAAACAAAAAATAGAGCAAGCCGCAAAACGGCTTGAATCGCTAATGCCACTTGATATATTGCGATATGAAAAACTTAGTATCGAAGAGGGAAGCTTTATAGACCAGATGATTTTCAGATTTTCCAAGCTTCAAGACACGATGGGCGAAAAACTCTTTCCAACCCTGCTAGAGATATTCGGCGAAGAGGTAAAAAGCAAATCATTTATCGATAGGCTAAATCGTATAGAAGAGCTTGGCATTGTCGATAAAAACGAGTGGATGCGCCTTAGAAGAGATAGAAATGAGATAGCGCATGAATACTCATTTAATAAAGACGAAGTGGTTTTGGGGATAAATTCTATCTATCAAGCGCAAAATAGACTACTAGCCATTTATGCCGCTTTCTATCAATACTGCTGTGAAAAACTGGATTTTGTGAGAGAGTCTGAGGTTTTATAAAGAGCCGCCAAGATTGCGGCGGCTTTGCTTTTTTGGCTCAGTTTAGCTTTGACAATCGTAGATTTTTTTGTCAATTATCTCTGCGGCTTTTACTATGGGGTATGCTGTTGGCGGTGCTGTTAGCAGTGGGTGTGTGGCAACCTGTAGATTTAACAGACTATAAACGCTCATTTTATTTTCAATAATTAATCCAATGACGTTTATCATCTCGCCCGCACTTACTCCTCCGCTTACTTGTCCGCCAATGACTGTGCCGCTTCGTCTTGCGGCTATAAGTTTTACGATTTGTTTTTCGCAACCAGGTATGGCTTGAGGATGTTTATCTATTCCCTCAAAATATCCGGTAACGATGTCTATATTTTCCCTTATAGCCTCTTCTTCGGTAACGCCGGCTGAGGCAAAAGTCCTTGTTCCTATGACGGTGGAAAAAATCGCGATAGTGCCGCTAAAGCCTTTGATATATTCGATTTTATACATCGAAGTTGCGCAAATTCTAGCTTCTGCGGTTGAGGTTGAAGCTAGCATTACATTTGAGGTTTTGCGAGTGATAAAGTGCTGCTTAGAGGAGCAATCGCCGACCGCATAGACGTCTGCTATCTCTGTTCTCATGTATTCATCTACCCATATTCCGCCTTTTTTGCCAAGCCTGACACCTAATTTTGCGGCAAGTTTTGTATCTGGATGATAACCTATACCAAGTATTACGAAGTCGCTATCTATTATCATTCCGCTTTCTGTTTTCACACCTGTGGTTTTATCAAGGTTGCATAAAATTTCGGATACTTTTTCACGGTTTAGTAGTCTGATACCTTTTTGGGTAATAATATTTTCAGCATCTTTTGAAAACTCTTTGTCTAAAGCGTTTTGCAATACTCTATCTTGTTCACCGATAATCGTTACTTCTTTGCCGCAATCTGCTAGCTCTACGGCGACTTCTATGCCGATAAACCCAGTGCCTATTACGACCACTTTTTTATGCTCTTTGAGCGCTTCTTTTAGACGATCTATTTCGCCTCTATCTTTTGGCACCGTATATACGCCGCACGAGTGAATACCGCCTAAAGAATTTGGTATATTTGGAATTGAGCCTGTTGCGAATACTAATTTGTCATATTTATAGCTTGCGCCGTCTTTGCCTTTTGCGATTTTGGCGCAAAAATCAACGTCTATTATTTCGTCAAAAATGAGCTCTACGCCGCTATCTGTTATTTTGTTTACAGGAACAATGTTTTTATTTGAATCGCCAAGAGTTTCTCCAAAAATGTATGGTATCGCACAAGGCACAAGCGCATCTTTGTTGATTCTTGCAATCGCTACTTTTTTGTCGCGATAGTAGCTTTTTGCCGTAGTTGCCACAATCATACCGGCAGGTCCGCCACCAATAACCAAAATGTCAAACTCTAAAGCTTGCATATATTACTCCTGTTTATTAAGATTATTATATTGTAGCAATTTAAAGATTATATGTCCAGATAAATGTTCAAATTCTACCCTAATTTTTCATGATATTTTTGCTAGTTTCAATCTTATGAGTTGTTCGTATCTACAAAAGCTATAAGTAAGATTGAGTAGCCCTAATAGTCCCTTGCTTTTTATTTCCCGCCAACCTTACAGCCTCTTTTACCGCATTCTCATAACTTTTCGTACTAGCAGAGAGCGTATAGGCTATATCAAAAGCCGTCCCGTGATCTACCGAGGTTCTGATGATTGGAAGTCCGAGGCTTACGTTTATCGACTCGTCAAAGTAGAGCGCTTTTAGCGGCGCAAGCCCTTGGTCGTGATACATTGCGGCGAACACTTTGAATTTTTCTCTGTTTTTTGGCGTAAACGCTGTATCAGGCGGATATGGACCCTCAAATATATCTTTGCCTATCTTTTCGTTTGCGGCTTTGATAGCTTCTTTTATCTCTTCGTCTTCGCTTCCAAATACTCCGTCGTCGCCGGCGTGAGGATTGAAGCCTAGCACGCATACGCTCTCGTAGTCGCCCGCCGTGTGCAGCCTAATCAAAAAATCAGTTATCGGCTCTTTTTTGATTTTTTCGGCTACGTCTTTGAGCGGTATATGGTCGGTGTAGAGTGCTACAAACATCTCTTCGCAACCTAAAGCCATAATAGCTTTTGTCTCAAACATATCGTTTAGCGCATCAGTGTGACCTTTGTAACCCACCCCTGCTAGCTCCCACGCTTTTTTGTTGATTGGCAGCGTCACCACTGCGTCCGCTTTGCCGCTTTTGGCGTAACTAACTGCGAGTTTGAAAGACTTAAACGAAAGTTCGCCGCTTTCTTTGCTTACAACCCCCGGTTTTATAGCGCAATCACTTGCAAAATCAACACACAAAAAATCAAAATCTATCTCTTCAAGCCCAAGTTCCAATCCCACCGCTTCCATAATCTTTCTAGGTGCGCAATAAATCGGCTCGCATATCTCAAATATCTGCTCATGCGCCTCAAGCGCTATTTCAGCTCCTACGCCGTTTATGTCGCCTATGCTAATCGCTATTTTTGGTTTCAAATTATCATCTTTTTCATCTCTTTTATCGCCTCAAGAAGTCCTGTAAATACGCTTCTTGCTATTATGGATTGTCCTATATTTAACTCTTCTATGGTTTTTATTTTTACTATGTCGCTTACGTTTTGATAGTTTAGTCCGTGTCCCGCCGCAGTGAAAAGCCCAAGGGCTTGAGCCACATTTGCGCATGATTCTATGCGAGTAAGCTCTTTTTTGAGTTCGCGCAAAAGCTCCTCGGGGCTTAGCTCCATCTCTTTTATCGCATGATGCGTGAGTTTTAGATTTGAGTGTAGCGACAAAAATAGATTTGAGTATCTACCCGTGTGAAACTCCACCGCATCCGCTCCGTACTCTTTTGCAAGCGCCACATCCACTTCGTCTGGGTCGATAAAATATGACACGCTAATATTCGCCTCATGAAGCTTTGCGGTTGCCTCCTTAAGAGCTTCCGCTCTTTTGTAGAGATCAAGTCCGCCCTCGGTCGTCACCTCTTCTCTTTTTTCAGGTACCAAAGTCGCTCTTTGAGGCGCAATGTCGCATATAATATCAATGATTGACGGCTCGGAAGAGCACTCGAGATTGACGGGAAGCCTTGACAACCTTCTGATTAGATACGCATCGTCGTCTTGAATATGTCTTCTATCCTCTCTCAAATGTATCGTAATCTGATCCGCGCCGCCCAAAACGCACGGCAAAAGAGCGTCTATCGGCGATGGGTCGCCGCAACGCCTCGCCTCTCTTAACACCGCTATGTGGTCGATATTTACGCCAAGTTTCAAAAAACACCCCCAAAAACTTTTTTGGCAATTCTAGCGCTTATGGCGTATAAACAACCTTTTGCTAAAATTCGCATTAAAAAGGTAAAGTTAAAAATTGATAGCTATTGATATGGGCTCAAACACGGTTAGAGCCGCTAAGTATGATTGTAAAACAGGGAACAAAATAGCCGTCTATGAAAAAATAGTAAAAACAGCGGACAAAACGCACAGCACTGGCGTGATAAACGACGAGGCAAAAGCGAGAGTCGTGGCGGCGCTAGAAGAGATGAGGCAAAAGCTAGGCGACGACGAGACCACTATTGCGACGGCGACGGCGGTGTATAGAAAAGCCAAAAACGCGCCTGAGTTTTTAAAAGAGCTAGACGAGAAGTTTAACATCCAAATAAATCTGATAGACGGTGAGACGGAGGCTATGCTAACAGCTTTGGCGGTTGAGAGCGCTATGTCTAAGACGGAAGATGGGATTGAGAGCTTTTTGCTTGTGGATATAGGCGGCGGCTCCACGGAGATTATCTTCAAAAAAGGCAATAAGCTCACAATGGAGAGCTTTGATGTGGGCATAGTCGCTATGGCGCAAAAGTATAGAGGCAGAGACGCTCTTGAAAAAGGCGTAAGAAAAGAGTGCGGCGAGCTAAAAGAGTTTATCAAAGACACGATGTACGCTTTTTTGAAACCGCAAGTTTTTTGCGCGACCGCTGGTACGCCGACGACGATAGCGGCTCTGAAAATGGGTATGGATTATGAGAGATACGACGGCGAAAAAGTCAACGGAGTCACGATAAGCGAGGGCGACGTGGACACGGTGTTTGCCAAGCTTTTGAGAACTAGCGAGAGCGAGAGAGCAAAGCTAGTCGGCGTCGGAAGAGAAGAGCTGATTATCGCCGGAATTTTGATATTTAAAGAGATTTTTGAGGCTTCCGGTTTTAGAGAGTGCATGGTATTTGACGACGGACTACGGGAGGGAATAGCCTTTTCGGTCTGCAAGAAACTAGGGATTTTCACAATATAAGACAACACATAATAACGCTACGGAAAAAAATTTAAGGAAATTAAAGATGAGCTTAAAACTAAACGGCTCGCAAATGGTTGTAGAGGCCATGAGAGCGGAGGGCGTAGATACAGTATTTGGATACCCCGGCGGCGCCGTACTCAATATCTACGACGAAATTTGCAAACAAACGCATTTCAAACATATATTAGCAAGACACGAACAGGCCGCCATACATGCGGCGGACGGCTACGCTAGGGCAACCGGCAAAGTCGGAGTTGCGTTTGTCACAAGCGGTCCGGGATTTACAAACGCTATTACGGGCATAGCCACGGCGTATACAGACTCTATTCCAATGGTTGTCATCAGCGGACAAGTGCCAATATCGCTTATCGGTACGGACGCTTTTCAAGAGATAGACGCTGTTGGTATATCAAGACCGTGTTCAAAACACAACTATCTTGTAAAGTCAATAGACGAGCTATCCCATATCCTGCAAGAGGCGTTTTATATAGCCAGAAGCGGCAGACCGGGACCTGTTCATGTAGATATTCCAAAAGATATTACGGCTACCGTAGGTACTTTTTGCAGAAAAGAGAACTTCTCTATGCAAACCTACAAGCCTATTTCAAAAGGTAACCCAAAGCAGATACATAAGGCATTTGAAGCGATAAAAGAGGCGCTGAGACCGATGCTGTATATCGGCGGCGGTGTTATACTTTCAGAAGCCGTAAAAGAGATGAGAGAGTTTGTGACTCTCACGGGTGCGCCTTGCGTTGAGACATTGATGGCTAGGGGCGTTATGAGTGCTGGTGATTCTCAACTTATTGGCATGCTTGGTATGCACGGAAGTTATGCCGCCAATATGGGGATGAGCGAGGCTGACCTTATCGTCTCTTTTGGAGCTAGATTTGACGATAGAGTCACGGGCAAACTAAGCGAATTTGCCAAAAACGCTCAAATCATACACATAGACGTTGACCCAAGCTCAATAGCAAAACTTGTAAACGTACACTTTCCGATAGTCGGAGATTTGAAACTTGTACTTACAGAACTAAACGAGATGCTAAGACGAGACGGCTTTGACAAAGAGAAATTAAAACATTGGAGAGAGCTAATCAAGAGATTTGACGAGCTTCACCCGCTTGATAAGACGTACAAAGAGGACGGCAAAACGCTAAAACCTCAGACGATTATCAAAAAAATGGGCGCAATGCTTCCAAAAGACACGATTGTGGCGACTGATGTTGGTCAACACCAGATGTGGGCGGCGCAGTTTTTCCCTTTTTATGAGCCTAGGCAGTTGGTAACTAGCGGCGGACTTGGCACTATGGGCTTTGGCTTTCCGGCGGCGATGGGGGCTAAGATGGCGTATCCCGATAGAGTAGTCGTTAATATCACAGGGGATGGCTCCATACAGATGAATATCCAAGAGATGATGACCGCAACAGAACACGGGCTAAACGTCATAAACGTCATACTAAACAACAACTATCTTGGCATGGTGAGACAGTGGCAGACTTTTTTCTATGAGAAGAGATACTCAGCCGTTGACCTCGCTATGCAACCCGATTTTGTAAAGCTTGCCGACGCTTTTGGCGCAAAAGGGTATAGAGTGGATAGCTATGAGGCGTTTGAAGAGGCTCTAAAAGAAGCGGTTACGCTCAAAGTTCCGGTTCTTATCGACGTGGTTATCGATAGATTAGAAAACGTGCTTCCGATGGTTCCGACCGGCGGCGCCCTGTACAATATGATGTTGGAGCTAAAGGAGTAAGACAATGATAGAGAGACGAATAATATCTGTTGAAGTAGTCAACGAACACGGCGTACTCGCCCGTATAGCCGGGCTTTTTGCCGGACGTGGATATAATATAGAGACGCTCACAGTAGCGCCGATGCCGGGAAGTAACCTATCAAGAGTGACGATAGAGACAAGCGGCAACAAAAGAGTGTTGGAGCAGATAGTAAAACAGCTTCACAAGCTAATCTCTACATACAAAGTCATAGAGCATGAAGAGATGGTGGAAAAAGAGATGGTGTTGGTCAAAATCCCCTCCTCTGGTTCACTCTCCGACATAGAAGCTTTATCATCGGCGTATAACGGTAAAATCGTAGACGCTACGGATGATTGCGTAATCGTCATGGCGGCGGATGAGCCAAAGAGAATTGAGGGGTTTTTGAAATCAGTCAAGAAGTTTTCGCCAAAAGAGATAGTAAGAGGCGGGATAGTCGCTATAGAGAAATAAGAGCGGCAAGCCGCGAGAGCCGTCTGCTGAAGACCTCGTTTTGGGCTTTGCCTAAAACGTGAGAATTAATTAGGTAAAAAGTAACTAAAGGTATTTCTAATGTGGATTAAAAAGTTTATTTTACCATTGAGTCTAGCCTCCGCGCTTTTGCTTACCGGATGTACGCCGACTACAAAAAGCGGTGCCCTCGGCACACAAAGAAGCCAGTTTATGCTTATTTCAAGCGAACAAGCTTTTGGTAACGGAAATACATATTATTTTGACGAAGTCAAAAATGCGGATAAAAACAGTACTCTAAATCCCAATAAGGCGCAAACACAGAGGCTAAGAACTATAGCCTCAAAGCTAATACCACAAACAAAAGTGTTTAGAGACGACGCACCCTCTTGGAAGTGGGAGGTAAACGTCATGAAGTCCAAAGATATAAACGCTTATTGCGCCGGACAAGGCAAGATAATGTTTTATACGGGGATTTTGGAGAAAGTGACTATCACAGATGATGAAATAGCCGCCGTCATGGGGCATGAGATAGCGCACGCGCTAAGAGAGCACTCCAGAGAGCGAATGAGCCAAGCCTACGCCCAAAATCTAGGACTCTCTCTGGCGGGAGCCCTCACAAAAAGCGACGGACTCACTATGCAAGTAGCGTCAAAGCTAGCTGAACTGGCTATTACGCTTCCATACAGCAGAGAACACGAGAGAGAAGCGGACAAGATGGGACTTGAACTAATGGCGAGAGCTGGATACGACCCAAATGCTGCGATAAAACTATGGGAGAAAATGGCAAAACTTGAATCCGCAAAAACGCCGGAATTTCTCTCAACCCACCCGTCAAACCAGACAAGAATCAACGACATGAAAGGCTACCTAAACGTAGCAAATACACTTTACAAAGAAGCAAAAGGCATAAAATGAGACTCTCAACAATAGCGGCATATATCGGACTAGAGTGTGAAGAAGACGCTGAAATTACGGGTATAAACACCCTAAAAGACGCTTGCTATTATGAAATTAGCTTTTTGGATAACCCAAAATACCTAAAAGACCTCAAAGAGACAAAAGCCGCCGCCGTCCTCATATCGCCTGAGAATGCGGCGCACGCACCGGACGAACTAGCGACTCTTGTCACAAACGAGCCGTATCTAAACGTCGCGATACTCTCAAAGCTATTTGCAAAAGCGCCATTTGAAATCAAAACCTCTGATTTTATCGACGAAGACGCTACGGTAATGCCAAACGCATATATCGGAAACGGCGCAAAAATACATAGAGGCGCCGTAATTATGAGCGGGGCTTACATAGGTGACAACGTCGTTATCGGCGAAAACACGATAGTCTATCCGAACGCCACAATATACAGAGATTGCGTAATCGGCAAAAACTGCATTCTGCACGCCGGATGCGTCATAGGTGCCGATGGATTTGGATTTGCCCATACAAAGACGGGCGAACACGTCAAATTTTACCAAAATGGCATCGTAGAGATAGAAGACGACGTAGAGATAGGAGCAAACAGCACAATCGATAGAGCCGTCTTTGGGGCGACAAAAATCAAAAAAGGCGTCAAAATCGACAACCTAGTACAGATAGGTCACAACTGCGAAATAGGCGAATACTCAATACTAGTAAGCCAATCAGGAATCGCCGGCTCCACAAAGCTAGGTCGAAACGTAGTAATGGGCGGACAAAGCGCCGCCGCCGGACACCTAAGCATCGGAGCATTCGCCACAATAGCCGCAAGAGGCGGGGTGAGTAAGTCGATCGAGGGCAATAAAACATACGGCGGTTTTCCGCTGATGGAACAAAGAGAGTGGTTGAAGTTGCAGGCTAGAATATCTAAGCTGTAGTGTTTGGTAGTATAATCCCCCAAGAAAAACAAACAATTTTTTGTTTAATCCCCTAAACTTCAGGTACGGATTATCTTTAAAAAGTTCAGGGCTGGAGTCAAACTTTTCTAGCAATACAGTATAAGGAGTCTTAAACTTTCAATTTGTTGTTCTGTGTCGCTTAGTGATGATTTAATCTTTTTAGCGCCACTCTTTTTATCTTCTGTGCTTGTATCTCTTTTCCATCTATGAACTGTTTTTGGATTAAGATTATATTTGATTGCTAACTTTGCGATACTCTCACAAGAGTCTTGAATTTCTTTTCTGATTCTTGGCGTGGTTTTGGCGTTAGCGTGCAATAAATTTCCCATAAATTAGCTTCCATATGGTGTTTGTGTATTATGCCTGAAGAATGGGGGGCTAAACAGTTAGAAGTTATTTTCACAAGCGGATTTAGCTACCTGTTTGATACATCAAAAGAAATCACAATTATAGTCCGTGAAAAAAGTTAAACTTAGTAAAATAAAGCAGATAAAAATATAAATTTTTAATCCAACCAGCAAGGTCGCCGTTACCTGCTCTTTTTTTATTTCGCTATCCCCATTCCCAAAATACGGCTTTTGTTTTATCTTGCCGTGATAACTAGTCGCCCCGCCAAGTCTCACTCCTATCGCCCCCGCCATTGCGGCTATCGGGTATCCGGCGTTTGGGCTTTCGTGTCCTCCGCCGTCTTTTGTCGCCGATTTTAGAGAGTTAGTGCTTAGCGATACGGCGGCTATCAAAAGTGCGGTTATGCGTGAGGGGATAAAGTTTGCTGCGTCGTCTAGTCTTGCTGATATTTTACCAAATCTCTCATATTTGGGCGTGCGGTAGCCGACCATCGAATCAAGTGTGTTTATCGCTTTGTACGCCGCGATACCTGGGAGTCCGAAGAGGCAGAGATAAAAAAGCGGGGCTATTACTCCGTCGCTTAGGTTTTCGGCGTAGGTCTCTATTAGGGCTTTGTTTGCGTCGCTTTCGCTTAGATTTGCTGTGTCGCGACTTACTAGCATTGAGAGGGCGGCTCTTTTGTCTTTTGCGTATAACGCCGATTTGACGCTACTATAAAGCATATTGCCGGCGATGAGAGTAGAGGCGGCGGTGGCGGTCAAAACAAACGCCGCATAATAAGGCAAAAAGCCAACGGCGTACAAAAAAAGATACGAAACACCGACGGAGAGGAAAATAAGCGTCACAGCGAGAACGCCGCCTACAAAGACGCTATCTCGCCAAAATCGCCTCTCAAACCACAAGATAAAATCCCCCATAAAAACAACAGGGTGACGAACGGCAAACTCGCCAAAAATCATGTCAATAAGATACGCCGCCAAAGCTACTAACAATTAAGAGTCTCTATAATTTTTTGCACATCAATGCTTTTTCTTACGACATTTACAAACTTTTGAAGCTCAGAGTTTTTGTGCGCTTCGTACTCATACCCCTGATATGAAGCCCAAAAGCGACGCAAAAACTTTGTCCGAAAGTTGTCGTTTTCAAAAAGAGCGTGCAGATGGGTTCCTAAAAAATTTGGCGACTCAAAGCCAAGCGGATATTTTGCCGATACGCCGCAATGAATCTCGTATCCGCTAAGGGTTTCGCCAAAAAGCTCATAGCTCCCTTTTGCAAGCTTTTTCTCTTTTTCAAACACAATCTCTGCGTCCACAAACCCAAAACCCTCTTCAAAAGCCCCTGCTTCATTCTCCATGCCATGCGGGTCTGATAGACGCAAAAAAGCCATTTGATACCCGCCGCAAAGTCCGACGACAAAAGCGCCGCTACGCTTTATGCATTCAAATATTCCGCACTCTTTCATCCACCTCAAATCCCCTATCGTGCACTTGCTACCCGGTAGTATCACCGCATGAAATCCCGACAAATCTCGCGCCTCACGCACAAACTCCACAGACACGGCGGGGTCGGCGATAAGCGGCTCTATATCTGTAAAATTGCTGATGTGCGGATACCAGATTACCGCTATTTTGACGGCGCCGTTTTGGTTTGGGGCGTAGTTTTGAAGCGACAATGCATCTTCGTAGCCGATGTGTTGCGAGATATATGGCGTAATTCCAAGCACAGGCAAGCCAAAACGTTTCTCAATAATCTCTATCCCCTCGTCAAACAGCGATATATCGCCGCGAAACTTGTTGATAATCACGCCTATGACGTTTTTTTGCAAAGCCTGCGGTAGCAGCGAATAAGTGCCGTAAATAGAAGCAAACACGCCGCCCCTCTCGATGTCGGCGACAAGAATGATTTTTGTCTCAAATTCAGAGGCGACAAAGATATTTGAGAGGTCTTTTGTCATTAGATTGAGCTCCACGGGAGAGCCGGCGCCCTCGCACACCACCACATCAAAACGCTCAGCAAGATAAGCAAAAGCGTCGCGCACTACAGGCTTTAACGTCTCAATATCGCGAAAATAAGCCCTAGCGTCCTGCGTCTTTAGCGCTTTGCCGTTGACGATTACCTGACTTTGCGCCTCTTTTTGCGGTTTTAGCAGTATTGGGTTGAAATGATAGCTTGTAGCAAGTCCAAGCATCACAGCTTGCGTATATTGCGCCACGCCTATCTCTCCGCCGTCGTCGCATACGCAAGCGTTGTTTGACATATTTTGCGCTTTAAATGGCGCTACGCTGTACCCCTCTTCTTGTAGTATTTTGCAAAGAGCAAGAGAGATGGAGCTTTTGCCCGCGTCGCTTGAGGTGCCGAAAACGCTTAGATGTCGCACTATTTTTTTCCTTCGTTGTAAGCCTCGATAAGCGCGTTGACATACTCAGGTTTTTTGTTATTTAACACCTTAAAAGTAGATAAAATATACTCTAGCTCATCTTTGGAAATATCATACATTTTTGCTACTATGCAGTCGTTTTGTATTTTTAACATATCTATCTGTTTTTGTGTTTTTGGCAAATCATTTTTTGCAATACCAAACTCTCTTGCTAGCTCTTCAAAACTTTCAAAATCATTACTTAGCGTTAGCATTAGCGAATTTATTACAAGTTGTTTATAGTTTTGCAAAATCTCATCATCGCTAAGTTGTGGCAGAGGCAATCTCATCAGATATGTTTTGCTAACATGTATTTGAACCATTTGGCGTACTAAAAAATCTACAATGATAGAATCAAAAACAGCCTGTGCAAACAAAAGCCTAACAGTTGAAATTTGTTTTATAGCAATAGTATTATTTTCAATAATATAAGTTTTAGAGCAATTTGCAAATAAAGTATGTCCAAAACCACAATCTTTTGGCAACATAGAAAATACTAGTGTGCGTTCATTTGTATCGCTCGAAACTTCACGAAAACCTAACCTAAAAAACTCTCTATCAAATTTTACAAACTGGTGCAGCTGTTTTAAATTTTTTGCGCTGTCTTTTCCGTTATACGCTAATCCAAAATACTCCAGTACGGCTCTTATTTGCGGCGTGGCGTCAGTTTTTAATGCCGGATAAATATCGCTTACAATTCGCCTTGCCTCTGTGTCTATTATATGGCTATCAAAAACTGTTTTATCTAAATAATATTTTGGTTTTTCAAAATTAGAATGATACTGCCATATCATTTTGCCCTCATATAGCGGCAAAAGCCCGTCTCGGCGCTCTTCTATAAAAATACTTTTGTCGTTTGTCATATCAAGTTCACGCCTAAAATCAAGCCACTCTTCGCTCAACGGCGCATATTTTGCATAGCATTTTTTTACTATATCCAAATCGCTTGAGCGCCTTAGCTCCATCAGAGATAGATAGTTTGGGCTTAGAATTTTTAGCGTATTTAAATCATACTCTATAATTTCGTCTTGGTTTTGCAAAGACTCAGTGTTTGTTTTATAAAACATTGTTTTTATAGGCGTATTTTTTGGCAAAGAGTTTTCTATTTGCATAAGCGCAAATTTGTAACTTCTATGAATATCATCAAAAATGGCGTCGTTATTTTCAAAGCTATAAAAAATATTTAAATTGTACTTTTCAAATATCTCTTTGCGTAAATTTGTACTACCCTCTTCAAACATCAGCGCACTTGGTAACACATAGTTTAATGTGCCGTTTTGGTTTAGCAAAGATAGATTTTTTTCGACAAAAAATCTAAATAAGTTACCATCCCCAGAGCCTTTGTTTAACGGATATCCGTTTTTATAATACACATTTACTTTGTATGTATAATCTTGCTCTTTTTCATATTTTGCTTTAATATGATTTTTAAAAAGTAAATTATCTTTTGTCTCTTTTTTCTTGCTGTCTATGAGCGTGCGGTAGTTGCTTACAAATTGCGGGAAAAAGTCGGTATCGCTAAATTTTGTTTTATCCCAAGGCGGATTACCGATAATAATATCAAACCCATTTTGCTCATTAAAAAGCGTATCTTTATGGCAAAAAACCTCTGGAAACTCTATTTCGTAATTAAAAAACGAATACTCTTTTGCATATTTTGTAATCTCTTTTATTAGGCTTACATTTTGTTCATCAAAAATTTGCTCCGCAATACCTACCTCTGCTTTTATATTGGCAAAGAGTGTAGCATTTTGCTTTTCGTGTTTTTTGAACTCCAAAAGCGTTACAACATTAAGTGCGGTATTTAGCTTTTGCAGTTTTGGCACAATTTCATTTTTATATATAGCTTTTGACTCTTCTATCTCTAAAGTTGTTGTGTCTTTGAGATTATCTAGGCGTTCGTATACTTTTGAAAGTTCTTCAAACTCTGTTGCAAAATTGCTATTAAAAAGCGTCTTGCCATCACCTTTGCCAAACAGCGCCAAAAACTCTTTTATTTGCGAGCCAATTAGCGCATTGCCGCATTTGATATGGTGCTCTATAAAACTAAGAGGTGTACCAAAAATAAAGCTATCCATCCATAGACTAAGGCGTGTTAGCTCAACGGCAAACGGGTTTAAGTCAACGCCAAAAATTAGCTTTTTAAGCAGTATGCGTTTTAACACATCCATTTCGTCAATTTGCGCTCCGCTGATATATTTTGCAACGCTTTGTTCTATTTTCTCTTTCTCACTAGCCACAATCTCTTTTATACCTGAACTGTTCTCGTACAAATCTAGCGCTTTAGAAGCTATAAAATCTAACGCCTCTACCAAAAAATGTCCGCTGCCGCAAGAGTTGTCTAGTATTTTTAAATCTAGCAGATTTTTTTTGCTACTTAGCGCCGATTCTATCGCCTCTTTGACCAAAAAGCCGCTAAGCGATTGCGGCGTGTAGTAGCTTGCTGTAGTCTTGCGTGAATTCGATGCGTTTTTTAGTATCAAATCGTTTTTTTGATAGCTCTCTTGCTTTGCTATTTTGTAATTTTTTGCAATTTGACCATAGTCGTATTCATCAAAAAAGCCGTCTATAAATTTTGTAGCGGTTTTTGATTTTTTGTCTGTATACTCCAAATAGTATGTATTTTCTTCCGCGACTTCAAACCTAAAGCTTAGTATCCCCTCATAAATTTTGCCGATATGCGCGATAGATAGAGTTTTAAAATCTCTTTTAAAAAGTGATTTACCGTCTTTTTGAAAATAAAACAAAGAATCCAAAATAAACAGCAAAGTTTTATTATCTATAAGCTTTTTTGCATTTAAAAGCGGGGCTTTGTGCAAATCAAACAAGCCGCCGTTAAATAGCGGAATATCAACATCGTCATCACCATGATCTAAAATCTCAAAAAGCTCTTTTAACTTTCTGTATCCGGTAAAATGTGAACCATCCGCGTCTTGCAAAAAGTTGTAAATTGCATTTAGCGAAAAATTTTTGTAGTGGGTGTGTTTATTGAGCGTATCTTCATATTTATCTTCAAAATAGACTATAAAAAGAACCCTAAAAATAAAATAAACGCTATTTTCGTAAATCTCTTCTATATTTGCAAAGTTGTTGTTTTTATAAATAGCGTTACCGACAGTTTGAAAAATAGAGGTTTGATTGTCATAGCCGTATATAACGCTCTTTAGATTCTCTTCGATACTTATTTTTGCCGCCTCATCTTTTTCGCGAATTTGCATCGCCGTGGATTGGCTATTTTCTAGTTCAAAATTTTGTTTTCTAAAAACATAGTAAAAATATTTAAATGCTTCTATGTCGCTGTTTTCGATTATAGCTTCTAGGTCTATTTCATAAAATACTTTTTGACTAGAAAACTTCCCAGAGTCGTAGTAGCGCCATTTTCTACCGTTAGTTAAAAAACCGTGCGTTATTTTTAGACTATTTAAGTAGTTTATGATTTGAAAGTGCGGGTTGTCTTTTATGCGCTTATTGTCTATTTCAATATCATACGCTTTTGATTCACACAAAACGGATATAAACTTATTTGTGTAGTATCTCTCATTTTGTGGCAACGCCTCATATAAGTTTTTATCCTCATCCGAGATAAAAAGCGTAAAATCAGGTTTATCTTGCTTGCCTTGAATAATTTTTATCTCTTGCCTAATTAGATTCCAACCGAGAGCAACTAAGACTTTAGATATAAAATCATCTTCAAACTGGTGTTCGTATTTCTTCTTAAAAGACTCTTTGTCGTATAAAGATTTTATATCATTAAATATTGGCGCAATATCATCGGTAAAGCTATATAATTTCGGAAACTCCTCTTTGATAGTATGCAGACTAAATAAATTATTTACAAGAAAATAGAATGGCTCTTGCCGCATACATAACCTCATTTTTTTGGCTATTCTAACGTAAACTGGTTAATTCAAAATATAACGCGACGCATTTTTGCAAAAAGTTATTTTCGCAAATGCCTGACTTAAAAACACCTTTCATATTCCGCCTCGTCCAACAACTCGCTTGATTCTCTAGCCCGTTTCACCCTTGCTTTTGCCTCTTGCAAGTCGGTAACGATAAAAGAGCTTTTTTCTTCTATCATCACACCGTCGCTTTTAAATACATTAAGCAAAGCCTTTATTTTTTCCGCCAAAATATCGTTTTGTATGGTTACGGTCAAAGTCTGCATTTTTGTTTCTTTTTATGGTTTTTTAATTGATTGATTCTAGCATATTTACTCCAAGCCAAAAAAACACTTTTGCATTTCCATACTACCGAGACCATAACCTCTCCACCCACAGCTCAAGCGTCCTATCGGGAATAAAATAGCTATCATCCTCTTTATCAATAAGCTCTCTTTTAAAAAGCGAGTCAAGAGCGGATTGTAATGTTTGTTTCTTGATATTAAACTCATTTAAAACATTTTGGGCAAAAAAACCGGTTTTGTATTTTCCTATAATCTTTAGAGCTATTTTTTGATTGTTGTTTAGCGTATCAAAAATGATTTTATAGCTTGAGTCTTTGGAGTTGATTATCTCACATTTTATATCGTCAATTAACTCTTTTGTGATTTGTTTGTTTTTTACAATATAGAGCAGATGGAAGATATTTTGCATCATTTTTGTTTCATATTTTGCGATGTCACAGACATAATTTATCAAATTGTTGTCAATACTCAAAAACTTAAGAACATACTCGCTTATATCCTCAAACTTCAAAGGCGGAAGCTCATAATGCCTAGCTATCTCGTATAATGGTGCTTGATATTCAAATAGTGACGTTAACAAGTGTCTTTTTGAGCCCAAAAAGATATACGACACAGCGCCTCGTTGCTGAATCTCTTTTCTAAGCATCGCGTCTAGCCTCACATCAATAATTGAAGCTATCTGCTGAAATTCATCTATGGCGATTACAACGCGACGCTCCCTTGAAAGCTCTCTAACCACGCTAAAAAAATCATCCATCATCTCCTCAAAATTAAGAGTTGAAACTACGGGCTTAATGGAATACTCAAGCGTATTCATATCAATAGTCGGCTCCACTCTCACCCTTTTAAATAGCGAAGCAAACTTTTTAATAACCGCTTTAATATCACCTTTTTGGGCGTTAGACAACGCTCTTAACAACTCTTTTGCAAAATCCTCTTTAGAGGTAATATCAAAAATATCAGCATAAACACAGACATAGTCGTCTCTGTGCGTCTCAAAAAAACGCTTCACGAGCGAGCTTTTTCCAGTCCGTCTTTTGGAGTAGATAAGAATATTATTTGAGTATTCTAGCGTTTGAGACAGTGCCTCCATCTCCTCTTTTCTACCAAAAAAGTCACGACCTGTTGAAATCTTATCGTATGGAAATGGAGAGTGCATATAGCGCCTTTAGTATTGAAATATAGATACTATTAGTATAATACAATTAAAGCAAAGAAGTCAATACCAAAAGTATTCAAATTTAAGGACAACAAAGCGCATCGCCAAGCGCCAAAATATCCGCCTCGCCCCTCACTGCAAAACGCACATATCCGCTTTTCATAGCGTCGAAGTTTGAACAATCCCTTATTAATATCTTCTCTCTCGCCAAAATCTCTTGCAAAGCCGCCACAGAGAGCCGCAAGAGTCTAGCGCATAAATAGTTTGCCTTGCCCTCAAAAATATATTCAAACACTCCGCTACGCTCAAGCGTCTTGCGTAAAAGCTCCCTATTTGCGTCGTTTTGCTCTTTTGAACGCATATCAAAACTTTTGTCGTTTAGAGCCGTCGCCATATAGTATGCGTCAAAGCTAGATAGCTTCCAAAGCGGCTCGCAAGATTTTAGAGCCGCTATATTTTTGGCGCATGAGGCGACAAAACCAATGCGAACGCCAGCTGCGCCGTAGTATTTGGTTAGCGACTTTACGACGTAGAGTTTTTCGTAGTTTTCCACCTCGCTTATTAGTGATGCACCATCTGTAAAATCCAAAAACGACTCGTCCACAATAATAGTGCAATCAAGCCCCACCCACTCTCGCAAAAGTGCCGCCGCGTCATATAGTGCGCCATCGGGCGTAGAGGGATTTACAAATACGACCAACGAGCCGCGTTTTGGCTGTTTTGGCTCGCCGTGTCTATCAATAAACGTTATTTTTGCATTTTGCAGAGCGGCTATTTTTTTGTACTCCAGATAGATTGGAGCGTATAAAGTGACGCATGAAGGCTTCAAAAATGAAAAAAGCGAGAAGATAGCGGCGCTTGCTCCATTGTAAAGCTCGATGTTTTTAGCCGGTGCGCCATATCTATGCTCCAACCCCGCCCGAAGCGCCGCATAGTCGTCGCTATTGTATGCGCTCAAAAACCCAAAATCGCTTGGCGTATCCACGCGAGGCTTTACAAAATTGATATTCGACGAAAAATCTATAATCTCCTCTTGCCTAGCCCCCATGGACTTTGCAAACCCCGCCGTATCAGCCCCATGTGCATACTCTTTCAACCGCAAAACGCCTTATAAATACTCTCCACGCCTTTTAGCATATCCTCCTTGCTTTCGCCGTGCAAATATGCGTACGCCGTGAGTGCTCCAGCTCCTATCCCCTCTTTTACATACCCCTCCTCATAGAGTCTTAGGTTTTTAAATTCGCTATCCGCAAAGTTAAACGATGGATGAAAAGCTTTAATCGACGTATCTATCGCTGTTAATAAACCCGCTATATCGCTATTTTTGTCCGTCGCAATCCACTCAGTCGTCACAATGGCGATACTCTCAAACAACTTTTCATACCCCAAAGCTTTGATAATAGCGCACACCGCCGCCATCTGCGTACCGCCGCCAAGCAGTACCGGCTTTGTCTTTGAGAGCTCTATCGCAAGCCCCGCCGTAAAAGGCTGCATCGTATCCCCAAAACGAGACAATACGTCAAATACATCAGTTTTGTCAAACTCTTCGCGAGCGAGAGCCTTTGCGACAACCTCCTCTTTTAGCGTCTTAATCGACGTATTTGCACCGCTAGAGGCAAACGCCCCATCACACTCATGACCAAGAGCCTTAACAACCGCGTAAGCCGTGGTAGTACCAGCCGGAACGCACTCTGAGAGAATAAAATAATCAGCCAAGTCCGCTATCTCGCCAGCCGTCTTGACGCCCTCGTCAAAAAGAGCCTTAGCATCCACATCCGCACCCTCCAAAATAGAGTTTGCCGCTTTAAAGCCAAGCGTTTTTACGTTGCATTGCGGCTTTATCGTAAGCCCTGTATCGACAAAGAATAGTTCAAACGGAACCAAAGCCTTTGCCGCCATACCAATAACCACAGGAGAGGGCGGACCATCCGGAGCTTTTGCAATATCCGGCATAGATTTTGGGTATCCTAGCTCCAATACTTCCATATCAAGGGCGGGTGTATATTCAATAAATCCCGGCAGTCCCGCCACGGTAATACCCTCAATTTCAGCTGTTTTTGTATAACCGCCGGAGAGTACAAACATAGCTTTTTTACCCCTCAAAGCCTCTAAAAATCCTAAATCACCGTGTATGGACTTAATCTCTCCTCCAATTTTTTCGCAACCGCCCATTATCTCTCTCCAGTTTAAATTAAAATTTTTTTTCACATATTCGTTTTTATGCGGTACGTCGCACAGTGAGCAGTTTTGATGTATCTTGTCGCCGTATAGCTCTTGTTTGCCCTTCTTTGAAGAGATGGCGCATTCGCTATATATCACAGCACCATCTTTTTGCCCTATTCCGCCGTCAAAAAACCGAAAGTTTGGGCAGGCGCATAGGTAGCAGTTTAGCGGCTCCATATCGTGACACTTTTTATTTTTGGCGTATAGCGGACAAAAATCGCTTTCACAAAGCCGCATATTTTTATAATCAAAGTACTCTAATATCTCACTCTCCGCAAAGTCGCGTCCGCATAGTTTTTGGACTATCTTTGCATGTTTGGCGGCGTGAGACTCAAACCAAGATTTATAACTCACTTAAAAGCCTTTTTACTCTAAAATTCACCGATGAGCGTTATAACAAAACTAACATTTAATCAAATATCCGCCGCCACACTCAGCATGATAGGCGAAGTTGCACAAAATGCGATAGAGTGCGAAAACGGCGTTTCAGACACCGTCTACCGCGTCCAAACACAAGATAAAAGCTTTATCTTAAAACTATTTGAAAATGCGACATTTGAAGAGGCAAAAGCCGAAAAAGAGCTTTTAGAAAAGCTTAGCTCTTTGCCTGTTTTACAGCACGCCTGTGATATTTTCGAGCTTGAAAACAAACCGTGCGCCTTGTATGAAGCGACAAAAGGCGCTCACCCCGCCGAAATATCCGTTTTGCATATACGCCAAATAGGCGAGTTTTTGCGCTCTATGCACACCGCAACCCGCAATCTAACATCCAAAAATCCATCTTTTGCCAAGCTATGCGCATCAAAAAAAGCCGCTGCAAGCTCTACGCCGTTTGAGCCGTACGCCTATTTATTTGACGAAATGGCACTTTTGTCTGTTGAGGGCGTAATACACGGCGATATATTTCCCGACAACCTCTTTTTTGAGGGCGAAAAACTTAGCGGCGTTATCGACTTTATCGAAGCTTTTGAGGGCTCTTTTTGTTTTGAGCTCGGCGTTGTCGCTTTTAGCTTTTGCAAAGACAAAGACGAGCTGGAGCACTCCAAACTATCCGCCCTCGCCGCCTCTTACGAAAATGTTTACGACGAGTCATCCATAGCGCTCGCCGCCTCCTACGCCGCATTGTTTTACGGCGTTGGGCGATTTTGGCGCAGAGGCGACTATAGCGAGTGCCTTAGCTTTTTGAATAATAGCATCAAAACGCAGCTTTAAGCCCTAGATAAAAGCTTCGTCCAGCTGTTGCGTAGCCGTCTACACTTTGATACTCTCTATCTAGTAGATTTTCAAGTTTTAGATAGCCGGATATGGTTTTGTCAAACTTATAATTTACGACTCCGTTTATCAAAGCGTAGTTTCCAGTTTGAACCGCTTTTGCATTTGTATCAAAGCGTGTTCCAACAAAAGATGAATAGACTCCCGCATGAAGAGCGTCGCTAAGATACCAATCGACGTTTAAAGAGGCAGAGTCGTGCGCTCTTCTGGCAAGTTCTTTACCGCTTCCGTCAACCGCATGAAGTCTCGTATAAAGCCCGCTTAGCACGAGAGAGTCCGCAATTTGCGTCTTTGCTTTTAGCTCGTATCCTTGTAGCTTTGAGGTTCCGTCTATATTTTGATAGCCTTTTCCTTGCCAGTTTATCAGGTTTTGCACGGTGTTATAAAAATATGTTAGGCTAAGATTTCTATATGCGGCGGACACGTCAAAGCTCTTTATATCCTCAGGTTTCAGATCAAAATTTGAGCTGCCCCATGGATTCATCATCTGTGTCAAAGTCGGCGTTTTAAACGCCAAACCATAGTTTGTAAAAAATGAGACATCGCTATTTAACGCATATTTTGCACCGAGCTTACCGGTGGTTTTTGCGCCAAAAGATGTGTAGTCGTCATATCTCGCCGCCCCCGTTAGCGTAAGCCCCTTGTGCGACACTGTATTTGAGAGAAAAACCGCTCTTGTCGTATCCTTTTTTTTCACCTCAGAAGATGCGTATTTGGAGTATCTAATATCCATATCTTCCACAGCCGCGCCCGCTGTGAGAGTTCCAAACCATGCGTATTTGAAGTCGTCTTTTAACTCATAGTTTCTAACGTCGCCTTTGAAGATTTTGACGCTATAAGGCGACGTTTCATCTAGCTCGTCTCTTTTTGACTCCGCTTTACTTACCTGAAAGCTGACATGATGTGAGTCTGCATCAAAAAGTGCCGCGGCTTTGTACATATCGTAGTCATATCCGCTTCGCTTTACGGCGTTTGGTGCCATATAGCCGTCATAGTTTGTCACGCCTCTAATAGCGTAGTATTCGCCCTCTACTCTCAGATTTTTTAAGACGTTATAGCCCGCTTTTAAATTTGCGGTCGTGTTTTGGTAGCCGTCTCTTTCAAACTCATCACCTCTTTTGCCTTTTGGAGCCTGCGCACTAAAGCCATCCGTCAAATATCTTGATGCGTTCACAGCCAAATCATACCTCTCACGCCCATATTTTGCGCCTGCGTCAAAGCTTTTTGTGTTATAGCTTCCGACCATAGCGTGAGCGTGCGAGCTAAACCCTTTTTGCGCTTTTTTTGTGACGATATTGACAACTCCCGCCGCCGCGTCGGCTCCCCATATCGGATTTGCGCCTTTAATCAACTCTATACGCTCAACATCGCTTATGAGCAGATGGGCAAGCTCCGCTCCGCCGTCGGCGCTTGCAAGGTTATTGTATTTTACGCCGTCAATCAAAACAAGCGTATATTTTGTGTCAAACCCCTGCATAAAAAGCGATGTAGCCGTTCCCATGCCGCCGTTTTGCACAAAACCAGCTCCGCTAATTGACGACAACGCCTCAGTCACGCTCGTAAAACGCCTCTCTTCAATCTCATCCGCCGTTATCACCTCAATATTTGAAGTGACATTTTCAAGTTTTTGAGCCGCCTTTGAAGCCGCCGTAACCGTAATAGACTCTAGCGTCTGAGCGGACGCACCAAACGCCGAAACTCCGGCGATAATAGACAATAGTATACTTCTCTTCAAAAAAATCCTTTTGTTTTATGGTTAAATTTTTATTTTTTAATTTGAAGTAAAGGCGGGTGGCGAGAGTCCTGTTGATGTGTTGTTGAAGTCGTTTTGAAGGAAAAAAGAGTACGCAGAGCCCATTGCGGAGAGCTTTGCTCTTGATACGCAAAATAAGATTCCCGCATGGGTAAAATAAAATCTGCTTGATACTCTTTTTGTCATATAGAAATTATAGTGGAGTTAGGCTAAATAAGCAACTGTCAAGTTTTACCACATTGCACCATTTTATTTAAAAGAGTGGTGCAAAACTCATCAGGTGAAATCTTAAAATTTTGCGGTTCTATTTCAAACCAACTCTTCACTGCTTCGCACGATGTTCTGACTTTAAGTTCTTTTTTCAGGTTGTATAGTTTTTTTGGGATATTATAGTTTTTAAATCTTCCAGCTCCAAGACCTCTTGGAGGTTTTTTGTAAAAAATGGCTTGCTAACGCTATCAAACTCATCGTTTTCCCTGCGGTTAAATAGGAGTGCATGGGCTATTTGTCTATTTTTTAGGGTCGATGTTGACAAAAGAGCGTCGTTGATGCACCCAAGCCCTGTATGAGATACCAAAATGGTGAAATCAGCTTTTATCGCCAAATCTATCATAAAAAAATCTTTTTCAATAGGCGTAAAAAGTCCGCCGGCACCTTCTATGACGACGACGTCGGCTTTTGTAAAAAGTTTTTTTATTGCGTTATCTATGTGACTCGGATCAATATTTTGCGACCCTTTCGCCACAAAAGGAGCCGCCGCAAGAGCAAACCTATATGGGCAAACTTCGTCCAAAGAGAGATATTCGCCGTATAAAGCGAGATATTTTTTCAAAAGAGCCGTCGCATCTTGCGGAGCGTCTACAGCTCCTGTTTCTATCGGCTTAAACGGAGCCGCTTTTATGCCCATGTCGCAAAATATCTCCATAAGCTTTAGCGTCGTGTATGTTTTGCCAACCCCCGTCCCCGTGGCTGTTACAAAAATAGTTTGTTTTTTAATCATTCATTCTTTGGATAAGTCTGCTATAGATTAGCATTACGTTTGGATCTGTTAGAAGAGAGACTTTTGCGTCCTCTTTGCCGTCATAGTCGATGTGTAGCAAAATATCTTTTATGATATTTAGTCTAGCGACTCTTTTGTTGTTTGCGTCTATTATCATCCACGGCGTGTACGGCGTATGAGTTCTTGCAAACATCTCCTCTTTAGCTTTTGTATACTCGTCAAAGTTTTTTTGCGCCAGCTCGTCTATCGGGCTTATTTTCCATCTTTTTAGCGGGTCTTCCAGCCTTGCGGAGAGTCTTTTTTCCTGCGTCTCTTTTGTAATTGAGAGATAGTATTTGAAAAATATTATGCCGTCATCCACAAGCATCTGCTCAAAAAGCGGCGTTTGTCTTAGAAATCTCTGGTGTTGCTCTTTTGTGCAAAATCCCATTACTTTTTCCACACCCGCTCTGTTGTACCAGCTTCTATCAAATAGCACTATTTCGCTGGGGTTTGGCAAGTGCGGCACATAGCGCTGAAAATACCAGCTGTTCATCTCTGTATCGCTTGGTTTGCCCAGAGCCACGACTCTAGCACCCCTTGGGTTTAGGTGTTCTGTGATGATTTTGATAAGACCGCCCTTACCGGCGGCGTCTCGCCCCTCAAAAACTATCAAAATACGTTTACCTTTATCTTTTACCCAGTTTTGGAGCTTGACAAGCTCTATTTGTAACTCTTCTAGCTCGTCTTCATATATTTTTGCGTCTATTTTTTTGTTTTTTTTCTCCTCTTTTATAGCCCCCCCTTCCGGATGCTCCTTATCTTTTTTGCTCATGTGTTGTTCCTTTTTGCCCAAATTAACAGATCCTTATCTGTTGTGCGAGAGTGTAATATTTTAAAACTTAAATCAATAGCGTCCAAATCGGAGGCGCCTGATAATTTTGTGGATACAAAAAAAAGATAGTGCGAGACTATATCGCACGTCGCTTTTAGCATTCCACCGCCGCCCTCTATCATTGTAAAGTTATAGTTTTTTATTGTGTCTAGTGAGTTTGAAATGATAACTTTTCTATTTTTCACTCCAAATAGCGGTATTGTTTTATCAAAAGCGTCTGTTTTTGAGTAGACAAATACATCGGGAGCCTTGCCGCCCGTTAGTCTAGCGTCAAGAGTTGGTCTATCTATGCGGGCGGTGTTGGCTCCTATGGCGAGCAAATCTATCTTATCTCTTATAGCGTGGACTAGACGAAAAGAGTCGTCACAACTTATTTTGCCGCCGGATATTCTGCCGTTCATCGTAAGGGCGAGCTTGAAAAAAGTAAAGCCATCGCCGTTTTTCCACATAAAAAAAGGCTCCGTTAACTCATGACATGCAAGGTTGTCGGCAAAAATAGTTTTTACGCCGCTTTGGCTTAATATGTCGCATCCGCCGAGCGCCTCTATATTTTGCTCTTTTGTTCCGACGATTACGCATTGAGGTTTTAGGACTGATAGAAGTTTTGCGCATGAGGGCGTTTTACCCTCGTGTGCGCACGGCTCCAGAGTGACGTATATGTCGCAATCGTTAAATAGCGTAGTTGCGTTTTGCTTTAAAAAATCGTGGATTTCATGGGATGTTTGAAGTTTTGTGAGAAGCTCTTTTTTTTCAGAATCGCCTGAGAGAACAAAAAACGCAGCTTTAAGCGCTTCCACCTCTGCGTGAGGCTCTCCGGCTTTTTTGTGAGCCTCCAAAGAGAGTAGGAGTCCGTTTTTAACAACCGCCGCACCTACTGCCGGATTTGGATATGTAAGAGCTTGATACTCCCATGCTTTTTGGCATGCTAGGTTAAGAAATTTTGCGGCTATTTCCACTCAAAATAGGTTCTGGCTTTTGATATGTCGTTAAAAGAGAGTTTAACAACTTCGTCCGTTTCAACGCTTATGGAGTCGCCCTCGACGCTTATGAGTTTGCCTCTTAATTTTACGCCGTTTTTTAGGCTCATCTTTACAAGTTCGCCTACTGATTTTTGAAACTGCTCTAAATTTCTTAGGTTTCTCTCTATTCCAGGTGAGCCGACTTCAAGGTAGTATTTATCTTTTACAGGTGGATTTGTGTCCAAATACGGCGATAAAACAGCATTTATATCGGCGCATACATCAAGGTTTACGCCGCCCTCTTTTTGGATGGAAACCCTAAAGATATGACCCTCGTCTCCGGCTTGCACAAGCTCTGCATCGTATAGCGTCGCACCAAAACTCTCTACTATTTTTTTTATTTCGTTAATATTCATTTTTTCCCGCCAAGTATCTCTTCTAGTCTCTTCTCTTTTTCTAGCGAATCGTCAAAATAAAACGTCAGTTTCGGCATTTTTGACACCGCATCTAGCGCCGTACAATATCTAGCTATATATGAGGAACTTTTTTTGAGTCCTGAAATTATTTTCTGTTTTTCGCTTTGCGAAAATCCGTCGTCAAGTATATAAACCGTAGCGTCCGACAAGCCTTTAGCACTCTCTACTTTTACAACGCTAAGAGAGCTTAGAGTCTCATTGCCAAGAGTTCCTATCGCTTCTCCGATAAGCTCCGTTAGCGATGACTCCGCCCTTAAAACTCTAATGCTTTTGTTGTTCGCCATTATTACCCCGCATTTTGCTCAAATACAGCGGCTTTTGTGATTGTCTTAAACGTCTCTATCACGTCGCCCTCTTTAAACTCGTTAAAGCCGTCTATTACGATACCGCACTCAAATCCTGATTTAACTTCTCTTACGTCGTCTTTAAAGCGTTTTAGAGAGTTTATCTTGCCCTCATGCACCACAGCGCCGTTTCTGTGGATTTTTATCTCAGCGCCTCTTGCCACTGTGCCGTCCGTTACCATACAACCGGCGATTACAAGGTTTTTACCAACTGTAAATAGATTTCTAACCTCAGCTTTTGCCACCGATACAAGCTCTTTAATTGGAGAGAGCATATCGCCGACCACTACTTTGATGTCGTCTATCAGCTCAAATATTACAGAGTAAGTTTTAATTTCTACGCCATAGTTGTCCGCTTTGTCTTTGATGACGGTATTTGGTTTTACATTAAAGCCTATAATTAGAGTATTTTCACCCGCCTTTGCAAGCTCGACGTCGCTCTCCGTGATACCGCCGACCGCAGAGTGTACAAGGTGAACCTTGACCTCCTCGTTTCGTATCTTCTCAAGGCTCGCTTTGATAGCCTCAAGACTACCTTGAACATCCGCTTTTAGCACGATATTTAGTCTTTTTAGCTTACCCTCTTTAATAAGGTGATGCAAGTCGTCAAACGTCGCCTTCGTTGTTTTGGAAAGCTCTCTTTGTCTTTGGTGTTCTCTGATATTTTCAGCATACTCTCTAGCTATTTTCTCGCTCTCTACGGCTACAAGCATATCTCCGGCGCCAGGTACACCATCAAGTCCGAGTATCTGCCCCGGCTCCGAAGGAGCTAACTGTTTTAGCGGTTTACCCATGTCGTCGATAATAGCTCTTATTCTTCCGTAGTTTTGACCTACGACTACCGTATCGCCGACTCTTAACGTGCCGTCTTGTACGAGTACTGTGGCAACTGCGCCTCTTCCTTTTTCAAGAGAAGCTTCTACGACTATCGCTTTTGCATTTTTCTTTGGGTTGCCTTTTAGCTCCATGATTTCGGCTTGGATAAGTATCGTATCAAGTAGTGTTTCGATTCCTTCGCCTGTTTTTGCCGATATGTGTACAAACTCATAGTCGCCGCCCCACTCAACGGGAGTGATACCCATCTCGGAGAGTTGTGTTTTTACAAAATCAGGATTTGCGGAGGGTTTGTCTATTTTATTGACAGCTATCAAAAAAGGCACTTTTGCGTCTCTGATGTGGCTGATAGCCTCTCTTGTCTGAGGCATAACGCCGTCATCCGCCGCTACTACGATAATGGCTATGTCGGTGATTTGTGCGCCTCTAGCTCTCATGTGCGTAAACGCTTCGTGCCCCGGCGTGTCTAAGAATGTTATCTTGTGTCCGTTTTTCTCCACCATATATGCGCCGATATGCTGAGTGATGCCTCCCGCTTCTCCCGACGCTACTTTTGCATTTCTGATTTTGTCAAGAAGCGTGGTTTTACCATGGTCGACGTGACCCATGATTGTTACTATCGGAGCTCTCTCGCCGCCTACCTCTATATCTTGATCGTCATACTCTTTTAGGTAGTCAAACTCCTCCAGCGCACTTGAAATACTAACAGTTATTCCAAACTCTTCTGAGAGTATCTCAATCAGGTCGTTATCCATAAAGTCGTTTTTAGTCTTCATAAGACCTAGATTAAAGATAGATTTAATTACCTCGCCAAGCGGTTTATTGATTTTTTCGGCAAATTCATAAACCCTTATATCTTCATGTACTTCTATGTCGGTTACTACTTCTTCTTTATCTTTCTCTTGCGCCTGAGATCTAAATTTTCTTCTTTTTTGCGGTCTAGCCATATTTTGTGTATTAATTCTTGGTTGCAGCTTTTTGACACCCGCTTTTGCTTTTTGGTTTTCCGCCGTTTTTGCCGGAACTACTTTTTCTTCGTCATCCAAAAACTTATCTTGCATAGAAAAGTCAGGTAGCATAACCATATCAAAGCCGTCGTCGTCTTTGTCGGCAAACTCTCTATTTATACTTATTTTAACAGCGTCTGTCTTTTTTGAGGCGTAGTGTTGAGCCTTTTGTTTTTTAGCTTGTTCTGATTTTTGCTTTAACTCTACTTTTTTAGCCTCTTCTTTTTTTATCTCTTCACGTTTAGTTTCTTCTTTTTTAAGTTCTTCTCTTTTGTTTTCTTCGTTTTTAGCTTCTACTTTTGGCTGCGGATTAGCTTTTCTGATTATTTCAAAATTTTTTCTCTCTCTTGGCGGTTGTGTTCTTTGTTTTACCGGAGCTATCTCTGGCTCTTTTGGTTTATCTTTTACGATTTCCTCTTTTGTTTGGGTTTGTGGTTGTTGTGCGCTCTGTGTTTCTGGTTGCAGCTTAGGTGTCTCTTTTGGTTTTGGCGTAACCTTTTCTTCGGTTTGCTTTTTTATCTCCTCAGGGCTTATTGGTTTTTCGCCTTTCATAAAAAAATTCATTACTTTTTGGGCATCCTCAAGACTTATGCCGCTTGAGTGGCTTTTTGCCTCTATTTTAAACTCTGCGCAAAACTCCAAAATCTCTTTGGGTTTTAACCCGAGTTCATCGGCTATCTCTTTAACTTTTACCTTATTGTCCATCAAAAATGGTCTCCTTTAATTTTGCGCAAATGGTCTCGGCGTCTGTTTTTGGAATTTTTAAAAACGAAGAGAATTTTTTTATAAGTTGTTTTGAATTGACGCACTCATTACACAGATAAAAACTTCTACCAGACTTCGTGAACTCTTTTAAGCCCCCGTCTATGTATTGAAATCTTTTTAATTCGTGCTGTAAAAAGCGCTTTCTGCAGACGATACACATTCTAACGGGATGTTGTTTGTTCATATTATTTTTCGAATTCTACCAAAGTTTTGCTTTTTAGCTTTTTTGGCAAATAAGCCCGTCGTTATCAAAATCAAAAATCTCAATTCTAAAAAAACCAAACGAATTTTCCAAAACTCTTTTTAGTCTCTCAGCGTCGTCTGCGTACACCATACTAAAAAACGAGGAACCGCTACCGGATAACGTGCTCATAAGGGCTCCGCTCTCAAGGGCTAGTCTTTGCACTTCAAAGAGTTCGGGTAAGTTTTTCATTCTAATCTCTTGGTGAAACTTATCTTTTGAGGCTGTTCTTAGCATATCGTAGTTACCGGCAAACAAAAGAGCAGTCAAAAGAGAAGAACGCGAAAGATTAAATACCGCCTCTTCTTTTGTGTACCTTTTTGGCAATGAACCCCTTGAGTGATTGGTGGACATATGCACGTTTGGTATTACCACGACGGCTTTTAGAGAGCTTGGCATCTCTTTTTTTATACTAAAGACCCTTGCATCCTCTACCGCCGCCACATTAAATCCGCCGTGTATTGCAGGCGTTATATTATCCGGATGAGGCTCGTAAGTTAGAGCTATATTTAGTGCTTTCTCTCGTGAAATTTCTATACCCGCCATTTCGTAAGCCGCTTTAACCGCTGTAACCACAGTGGCGGAAGAGCTTCCAAGCCCTCTTGAAATCGGTATATTGTTTGTAAATTCAAACCGAAAATTATCTTTTTTGCCAGTTATATTTTTATATTGTTCGTTAAAAATATTTACAAATATATTTCCGCTTTTCATTTTAATACTATTTTTGCCCTCTCCTCTTATGGAGACGCTAAAAAATTTAGAGCGTTTTACGTCGACCTCGTTTCTCAAAGAGAGAGCGACACCAAGCGTATCAAATCCAGGTCCCATATTGGCGCTTGTTGCGGGTACCGAAAAAAACAATTCTTAATCCTTTACATTTATATCTTAATAGTACGCTACAACGGGCAAAGCCCGTTGTAGCTACGCTGAGCGCTAAGCTACTAAAGCTAGCCGCCAAGGCGGCAGATTTTTTGAGCGGCATTAAAAGCGGCTTTATTTTATACTGGTGGCAATAAAAACAGAGGTTCGTCGGAACTTTTTAGTTTGTCCGCCTCAAATCTATTTGGTAAGGCGGCAAATGTTAGCGATGGCTTGTCTTCAAAACCTATTAACTCTATTTTACCAGTATTTGACACAAAATAACTATTTCCAAACGCTTTTATTGGCGAATTATTGTTAAAAATAAATGGTGATACGCCATAAAGTGGTATTTTTTTTATAAGAGCAAGCGATTTTAGGCATACATACGCAATTTTAAGAGACATATGATTGCCCGGACCGTTTGTATAGTATATTTCGTCCGCTTCAAAATTTTTTAGAGCTTCATCTATCATAGCGGGTAAAACGTCGCTTGCTTTACCCTCTTTTTCATATTTTTTTATGAGTTTATTATCTTTGTATATGCCGAGTAAAAAAGGTGAAGAGACAGTTAAAAATAAAAACCTAATCAACCTCTAATACTCTCCATAACGCTCTCTTTTTCGCCCTCTTTTTCAAAATTAAGCTCGACTACCTCGTAGTTTTCAGCACTTTCAAGCAGTTTTTTTGTAAGTAGATGGTTTAGTTTGTGGCTACCGGCGCTTGCTTCATAATGCCCGATAAAATGCGCCCCAAGAAGCGTCATGTCGCCTATTGCGTCAAGCACTTTGTGGCGAACAAACTCATCGTCAAATCTAAGTCCCTCGGGATTTAATATTTTAAGATCATCCAATACGATTGCATTCTCAAGGCTTCCGCCCTTTGCAAGACCTATGGAGCGAAGATATTGCACCTCTTTCAAAAATCCAAATGTTCTAGCTCTGCCTATCTCGTTTTTGAAGTTCTCTTTTGTAAAGACAAACTCATATTTTTGCACTTGTATCATCGGATGGTCAAATTTGATTTCATAGCTGTATTTGCACTCATCGGATGGCGAAAGCCTGACAAATTTATCACCCTCTCGCACTTCAATAGCCTTTTTGACTACAAGCAGTTTTTTGGCGGCGTCTAGCTCTTTTATTCCCGCCTCTTCCAAAAGTATACAAAAAGCCGAAGAGGAGCCCTCCATTATCGGTATCTCATCGTTGTCTATCACTATTCGCAAATTATCTATTCCGCTAGCGGATATTGCAGACATTAGGTGTTCTATCGTGGAGATGACTACGCCGTCTTTGCCTATGACGGTCGCCATCTTTGTGTCTACGACATTTTGGGGTTTTAGCTCTATCGTTTTTGCCGCATCTTCTCTATAAAAAACTATGCCGCTATTCTCCGATTGAGGTTCAAGGCGAAGCTTTACAACAACGGCTTTATGAAGCCCTATGCCGGAGAGTTCGACTTGCTTGGATATTGTAGTCTGCCTCACTAAATATCCCTCAGGTTAAGTTTGCCGTCAAATGTTATAAGTTTTGTTTTACCGTCAAAGCTCTCTCTTTTGAGATTTTGACCGCAAAACACTACGGTACCCTTACCTATTTTTTTTATCATCATGTAGTCGCCCCAAGCCTCAAGGGAGCCGTCTATTGTTCCAAGGACAATAGCGTTGCCGCTTGTTTTTACTTTTGCTCCGCTATTTATGCGTCCTGTTATGGTGACGCCTGCTTCTGTGTCTATATCTTCGCCGCTTCTAAGATTTTTTGCTACGAGTATTGTTTTGGCAAGCTCTTTTTGCTCATATCTACTCATGCTATCCATAAAAACGGATTGTTCGGCATTTTTCTCTTCTTCTTGTGGTTTGCTCTCTTGTATTGTTTGCTCTTCTTTTGAGGCGTGTGCAACGTCTTCACCACGCTCTACATAGCAAGAGGCGCACCAAAGAGCTTTACGATTACACTCTTTTGCAAAAGCGCCGTCGGCATCGCCTTTTAAAAGTAGTAAAAAATTTCTTAATAAAATTGCGTTTTTATCCAAATACGCTTCAAATGCGCCTAAATCTTCGCACTCGAATTCAAAAACCCTAATATTTTTTTGTTTTATTTTCATCTATTTCATACCCGAAATTATATCTTTCGCCTCGTTTATAACATTTGTTATATTGAGTTTTATCCATTTTGCGTCAAGCCATTCGACGGGACGCACTTCTACGCCTTGAATCAATACGCCGTAGTGTAAGTGGTCACCAAATGCTAGTCCGCTTAATCCTGTTTTTGCTATCGGTTGATTTTTTTTCACCAACTCGCCGGTTTTTGCCAAAAATGAGCTACAATGCCCGTAAAGGGTAAATAACCCAAGTCCGTGATACACAATGGATGTATTGCCGTAAATGCCGTTTGGTTCGGCAAAAATTACCACGCCGTTGTTTGGAGAGAGTATCGTGTCTTCTTTGACGCTTGCAAAATCGACGCCTTTGTGATAGGACTCGCTTATTACTTTGTCATTTAAAATATAGCTTCTATGATCGCCAAAGTTTCCGACTACAGAGGCGTTTTTGATAGGCAAAAAAGGTTCCGTAAAAAAACTATCAATGCTATTATTACCTATTCTTGTTGTAACTCTTTCTATGAGTTTTTCGTTTGCTTCTCTCATTGTATTGTTTACATAGACAAACCTATCAAGCGGCGTTGTTTGCGGCGTATCTTGCATAGCGGCGGATAGCTCCATTATTTTGCTGTTTAGAAAATTATCTTTTAGCTCAATTTTTGCGTCTTTATATGCCATATCTCGCAAGAAGTATCTAATTGGAACAGAGCTTTTATTTCCGGATAAATCGGTTGCCACAACCGACGCTGAAAACCTACTATCTTTAAGCTCCCACGCTATAAGCGATATATAGAATCCTTTTTTGACAAAAGGCTGCGCTTCAAATACTCTGCCGCTTGCGGTTTTGATATACACATCTTTTAGGTTTGGGTCTTTTGCTTCAAAAATAACAACCGAACTCCCGCCCCTTGCAATGGCGTATGAGTTTGAGATAACGGAAACAACGGGCGGTATCTTATCGCATATTACTCGAAGCTCTAAGCGTGTGGTATTTGGTCTAAAAAAATTCCAAAGACTTCTATCGCTTACTTCTATTAACATTTTAGCTTCCGGCGTTTTGGGTAGAAAAGCGTTTTTTGGATAGGAGAGTGTAATATTAAACTCTTTTTGACGACTTACAACTTCTCCTTGAGCGACGGTTGTAATTTTGCCCTCATCTTTAATCTCGACTTTATAATCGCCTATTTCGTTATTGTCTGATATTTTAAATGTAAATGGAGTTTTAAAATTCCAGTATACTGTGCCGTTAAGCTCTATCTTTGGATCTTCTCCCTCAAAAAGAGGCAAATAGTAAATATAACTTATAAAACCCAAAATCGACGCAAAAAGAACTGATATTTTTATCAATCTAATCCAATCTTTATCCATTTACCTGCTCCAGCGCTTGCTCAATTTTTAACGCTACCATTCTTGCAACAAGCATAAACTCTCTATCATTTTTTATTGTAAACCCAGCGGCTCTGATATGTCCGCCGCCGCCAAATATTGCGGCTATCGTATCGACATCTGCGGCTGTTTTACTTCTTAATGAGCCTCTAATATCGCCGTTTTCTAGCTCTCTTAAAAAAAGCCCCACTTCTATGCCGTCTATACTTCTAGCGGTTTCGACTACGCCGTCAGCCTCCTCTTCATTGGCTTGCGCTTTTTTTAGAGTCTCTCTTGTCATATACAAAAACGCAAGTTTTCCATCCGCCATTATCTCCAAGGTTGACAAGATAGACGAGTGTAGTTTTATCTTTGACAAAGGCTCTTTTTGCGTCAAATAGTGCGTTACCATCGGCGCCTCGGCACCGCATTCGATTAAGTATGCGGCGTCTAAAAAGAGTTTTTTTGCCAAGGAGCCGTATTGAAAAAATCCGGTATCGTCAGCCAAAGCTGCATATAAACATGTCGCCGCATCTTTTGTTGGTTTGATACAAAGTGCGCTCAAAAACTCCAATACGACGCTCGCAGCGCTTGGCGCCAATGAATTTACTAGATTTTCATCTCCGTAAAGAGTGTTTGAGGCGTGATGGTCTATGTTGATTATTTTATAGTCGCCATTTGGCAGACATAGTCTCTCTTTATTTGCGCAGTCAAAAGAGATTACAAGGTCGCAATCTTTAGGAAACTCTTGTGTTAAGGTGCCTACTTGCGGCAAAAAAGCCAAAGAGATCGGAGCGGCGCCGACGTTATACAGAGAGCTTCGCTTTTGCATAAATGCCAAAGAGAGCATAAGCCCGATTGCCGAGCCAAGCGTATCGGTATCCGGATTGAGATGCGAAGCAAAAACTATGTGTTTAGCTGATTTTATTAGTTCAAATGCCTTTTGCACGCCGAAAACCTTTTTGACTGATGTTACACACAAACACGAGCAAAGCCTGTATTATTGTATAACTATAGCGGGCATTGTACCGAAAAAGGGCTTATTTTTTTGAGTTTAGTTTCATGACATATACAAGTAGTTCGGCAACGGCTTGATATAGAGTGTCTGGAATATACTCCTCGGGTGCTACTTTTGCATACAACTCTCTAGCAAGCGGCGGATTTTCCACAATTGGAATATTGTTTTCCATCGCTATCTCTTTTATTTTTAGCGCAATCTTATCAGTTCCGCTCGCTACGACTTTTGGCGCAACGTCTCCATCTTCGGCTTTGTATTTGATAGCTACGGCGTAGTGTGTTGGATTTGTTACGACAACGCTTGCGCTTGGAACGGCGGACATCATTCTTTTTTTAAACATTTGAAATTGTAACTGCCTGATTTTACCCTTTACCTCAGGGTTTCCTTCCATATTTTTAAACTCATCTTTGACCTCCTGCTTGGTCATACGCAAATCTTTAAAAAATTTGTATCTTGTCCAAAAAAGATCTATAGCGGCAAAAACAAAAAATATCGCAAGCATAATAAGCGATATTTGAATAGCTTTTTCTACAAGCCACCAGAGTTGAGCTCCAAGACTAAATAGCGAAACGGTTGGGAGTTCTTTGATATATCCCAAAAAGTAATAGTATCCAATCCCAAAAGCAGCGAAGCTTTTGAGCGTCATTTTAAGCCCTTCTACAATCTTTGTGAATGAAATAAGATTTTTCATACCAGTGATAGGATTTAATTTGGCTATATTAAACTCTAGCGGTTTTGTTGTAAAAAGAAAACCTATCTGTGCCACATTGCCGATAATTCCGGCAAGCAAAATTGTTCCCAAAATTGGCAGTAACGACAACATTGTGTATTGCATTGAAATAAGCATTATCTCGTAAATAAGCGGTTTTGTAAGCTCTCTTCCGATAAGAGAGATGTAATAGTAATATAGGCGCAAAACATTTTCAGCGGCAAAACCAAATAAAAATATAATTGCCGGAATAGAGACAAGCATACTAACCCACGCCGCCGTATCGGCGCTTTTTGGAACATTGCCCTCGTTTCTAGCGTCCTCAATACGCTTGCCGGTGGGTTCTTCGGTTTTTGACTCTTTATCTTCTGCCACCCGTTATAAACCTTGTCTTAGCTGAATATTTTTGGCGGAATAACGGCTTTTAAAACACCTTTAAAGTCTTCGTTTATATCTATTTCTATAAGAGAAGCTTTCCTGACGTCTATTGAGAGGTTTCCACCGTTTGCGACTAGTGCGCCTATGATTGAGGTAAAGTCAGGCTCATGTCCTACAATGACCACACATTCGTTTGAGTCGTCTGCTAAAAGAGCTTTAAAGTCTTTAAAAGAGGCGCCTGGATTTAGTAGTGCGCTTTGTGTTATCTTAACTCCGTTAAAACTTTTTGAGAGAAGTTGAGCCGTCTCTTTTGCCCTTATTGCCTCCGAAGAGTATATAAGAGCCGGAACATCATATATCTTTGCAAACTCTTTAAAAAATTTTTTCGCCGTTATAATTCCTTTATCGCTAAGAGGTCTCTCCATATCGTCTCTAAGCCAGTTAGTGCGGCTAAGCGCAGGCGCGTGTCTTATGAATAAAACTTTCATGCTCGTACTCCTTTCATAGAAAAATCAAGCCAAACAGCTTGATGAATGATTTTGCCGATACTTATGGCATCCACGCCTGTTTTGGCATACTCTTCAAAACTCTTTTCGTCTATATTTCCACTACATTCTAGCAAAATTTTGTTGTTTGTTTTATTTTTGAAGTTTACCACTGTTTTTACGTCATCTGGCGTCATATTATCGCACATCACAATGTCGACCCCAAGGGCAATAACCTCTTTTGCCACCTCTACGCTTTCGCACTCTATCTCTATTTTTGCGGTAAAGGGAATATTTTTTCTTGCGTTTTGAATGTAGCTTTCTAAGTCGTCTATCGCTTGCAAATGAGTGTCTTTTATCATAAGAGCGTCGTCTAGTCCAAATCTATGATTTTTTACGCCACCAACTCTCGCCGCATACTTTTCAAATACTCTCATTCCGGCTCTTGTTTTTCTGGTGTCAAGTGCCGACACGTTGTATTTTGCTCCCAATTTTGCAAAAATTGCGGCGTTTGAGGCTATACCGCTGGCGTGCTGGAGCATATTTAAAAGCGTTCTTTCTAGTTTTAAAATATCAGTGTTTTGACCTTGCAGTTCTAGTAGTTTTTGTCCGTGTGTTATCTCTTCGCCGTCTTTTACCAAAAACTCGTATTGGGTGTTAAAAAGTCCAAAAAGAATGCGAGCATACTCTTCGCCTGCAAACACACCTACGTCTTTTGAAGCGATATAAGCGGAGTAGGGCGCCGGTAAAATAGTGCGCTCAAACAAATCACCCCTGCCAATATCTTCCTCAAGCGCATTTTTTACAAACTCCTCTTTTGTCATTGCGTAATTTCCAGCATCTTATCAAGGGACGTTTTCGCTTGTAGGCGTATTGTTTCGTCTAATACAATCTCATTGTACGGCGCCCCTTCTTTTATGGAGAGTAGGAGATTGTATACGTCCTCCAGCGTAGTTTCATTCATCGTCGGACACTCCGGCTTTGTAGAGGAGAGTACATAAGTGTTTTTCTCTCTTAGGCGGTTTACTAGGTTAAACTCCGTACCTATCGCTACTTTTTGCTCTTTGTCAAGCGCCGCCACATAGTTGATGATTTGTGATGTAGAGCCTACAAAGTCAGCTTTTTTTACTACGGATGGGTCGCATTCAGGGTGTACGGCAATTTGGATATCCGGATATTTTGCCCTATAAAACTCTATATCGTCTACGCAAAAGAGTTGATGGATGGAACAAAACCCGTCATAGCATATTACGTCGCACTCTTTCATGTCAGCGCCGTCGCCGATGACGCATGATTTTAACCCCATTTTATTTGCCGTATTGACCCCAAGGCATCTATCCGGCGCAAAGAGTATTTTTTTGCCGCTTTTTAGAGCGTGTTTGATGATAGTTACGGCGCTTGAGCTTGTGCATACGACGCCGCCCATTTGCCCGACTTTTGCTTTAACGTCGGCGTTTGAGTTGATATATACAAGCGGAAAAATTTTATCTTTAGAGATTCCGGCTTCCTCTATTTTTTTTACCGCGTCGTCAAAGCAGTCGCCGTCTATCATTTTTGCCATCGAGCAACAAGCTAGGCGCGGCATGTACACTTTTTTTTCAGGAGATAAAATCTTTACGCTTTGACCCATAAAACCAACGCCGCAAAAAACAACCGTCTCTTTTGTCGATTCTTTGCACTTTCTGGCAAGCTCCAAGCTATCCCCACTCTCGTCCGCCATAAAAAAAACCTCATCCCTTTGGTAGTGGTGGGCGACAAGCAAAACTCCTAACTCTTCTTTTAAATTTAAAATTTTTTCTTTTATGTCCATAGTCTTCCATAGTGTTTAAATTTTTAGCGGATTTTATTTGAGCTAGCCTTAAAGATATTGTAAAATTTTGATGTTATACGCTTTGCGGGAGAGTGTGGCGCTAAAATGGTTTTTTATGCGTGTAAAGTGCATAATAGCAAAAAATAAACATGAAATGGAAGAAATAGAGAGATGAATGGAATTGTGGAAGCTTTGGCGAATGTAAATGTGATTTTTTATCTAGCGGCGTATCTCGTCGGCGGTATACCGTTTGGGTATCTGTTTGCAAAATATATAGCTGGGGTGAATATCAGGGACGCAGGTAGTAAGAGCATTGGGGCGACAAATGTGCTTCGGGTTGTAAAAGAAAAAGACCCGGTTCTCGGTAAAAAACTAGGAGCTATGACGCTTGCGGCAGACGCTTTTAAGGCGATTATTCCTTTGGCGGTAGCGGCGTTTATCTTTAAGCTTGATGCATCGGTTTTATGGGGAATGGGTGTACTAAGCGTGCTTGGTCACTGCTTTAGCCCATATCTCGGATTTGAGGGCGGCAAAGGCGTTGCTACGGCTTTTGGGGCTTTGGTTTTTCTTGCTCCTCTAAATGCGCTTTTAGCTTTTGTGTGTTGGTTTGCGGCGGCAAAAACTCTTAAAGTCTCCTCTCTATCCTCTCTTGTCGGACTAATAGGGTTGCTTTGTTCTTTTTATCTGCCTATTCCGGTTATATTTGATGTGGGAAGTATGTCGCCTGTTGCCATTATAGCTATTTTGGTTATCTACAAGCATATTCCAAATATTCTCAGACTCTTTAGCGGTCAAGAGACAAAGGTTGTAGCGTGACGATTTTGATAGAAGATTTTTGTTTTGAGTGTATTATTGGAATCATGAAAGAGGAGAGGGTAAAAGCGCAAAAAGTAGAGATAACGGCGCATATAGGCTATGAGCCAAAAGATGGCGGATTTTTGGATTACATGAAGCTTTGCTCTGAGATAAAAAAAGAGTTTGTTGTAAAAAAATTTAGACTTCTTGAAGAGGCGGTTATCGGTGTGAGCGAAACGCTAAAATCTAAAAATCCATCAATCTCCTCTATTTATATCAAAATCGTTAAGCCGGAAGTTAGAGAGGATGCAAAAGTGGGAATAATTTTTGAAAAAAGTTTTATCTAAGCTTAAAAAAGTTTAAAATTTCTGCTATAATCGCTAAAAAAATTTAAGGCAACGATAGATGAGAATATTAGTGGTTGAGAGTGAAACCGCACTAAATAAAATGATAACAGAGGGCTTAAGCGAGCTTGGATACCAAACAGACGATGCCGAGAGCATAAAAGACGCTCTATATTTTATAAGTATAAGAAATTATGACTTGATTATTATCAATTGGCTTATGGATGGCGGCGACGTTAGAGAGCTTATTGAGACTATAAAAAGAAAATCAAACAGAATGGCGATTATACTTTTGGCGGCAAGAGTCGGTAAAGAAGACGAGATAGACGGGCTTAGAGCTGGAGCCGATGATTATCTTAAAAAACCGTTTGATTTTGACGTATTGGTAGCAAGAATCGAGGCTAAGCTTAGGTTTGGCGGGACAAGTATTATTGAGATAGAGGATTTGGTTATCGATCCAGATGAAGAGAAGACAACCTTCAAGGGTATAGAAATAGAGCTAAAAGGCAAGCCTTTTGAAGTATTGACACACCTTGCTAGACATAGAGATTTGATAGTCTCAAAAGAGCAGCTTTTGGACGCAATTTGGGAAGAGCCAGAGCTTGTTACGCCAAACGTTATAGAGGTGGCTATAAATCAAATTAGACAAAAAATGGATAAGCCGCTTGAAATATCAACAATTGAGACGGTAAGAAGAAGAGGGTACAGATTTTGTTACCCAAAACCAGCCGAAGAGCTATAAAGCGTAGCTATTGGCAAGTAAGCGTAAATATTAAGTTTTGATTTTGTATAACTTCGCCCTAAGTCAATTAGCCGCTTTAGCGGCAGGCACAGGTTAAAATAGCATAAAAAAACCCTCAATTCTCCCGCGAATGCGGGTAGCTAGAGCCACCCATCGCCTGTCGGCAATGGGGCCCGGCTGGGGGTTGCAAGGGACATTTATGTCCCTGCCGTTAATACGGGCTTTGCCCGTATTAACGCATAACATTAAATAAAAACAAAGAGGGTTTAAAAATGGCTCTAATTATAACCGATGAGTGCATAGCGTGCGACGCATGCGTAGATGAGTGTCCAAATGAGGCGATAAGCGAAGGCGATCCAATATATATAATAGACCCAGACGGATGTACGGAGTGTGTTGGTCACTATGACGAACCGGCGTGCGTGGCCGTATGTCCGGTAGACTGTATTAAGCTTGATGCGGACAATCAAGAGACTTTAGAAGAGTTAAAATTTAAGTTTAAACATCTACAGAATAAACTCTAATTTATGGCGAGAATAACCGCCGTAATAGACATCGGCTCAAATTCTGCTAGAATGGTAGTCTTTGAAAGGACTAGCAGGTTTGGCTTTCATCTACTAAAAGAGATAAAATCAAAAGTTAGAATATCGGAGGGCGCCTACGAAAATGGCGGCGCTCTTCAGCCTGAGGCTATAGAGAGGGCTCTTCACGCTCTTTTAGAGTTTTTGTCGATTGTAAAAGCGCATAAAACGAGAAAAATACTTTGTGTGGCTACATCTGCGGTTAGAGACGCTCCAAATAAATCAGAATTTTTAGCTTTAGTCAAAAAAGAGACCGGACTTTCCATTAAGGTGATAGACGGACCAAAAGAGGCGTATTTTGGAGCCTTGTCGGCTCTCAATATGCTCAAGATAGAAGATGGAATAACGGTTGATATAGGCGGCGGCTCTACAGAGATGGCTCTTATCAAAAATGGTAAGATAGAAGATCTTATATCTTTAAATCTTGGCACCGTAAGGCTAAAAGAGCTTGTATTTGATAAAAAACTCCCGCTTGAAGAAGCGGTAAAATTTGTTAATGTAGAATTATCAAGAGTTCCCGCACATTTTAAAAGTAAAACAATCATAGGTATAGGCGGCACAAATAGGGCTTTAGCAAACGCCATTATGGAGATTGAGAACTATCCTATAGACACGCTTCACGGCTTTGAGTTTTCTCTTAGCGGTCGGCTTGATTTTTTTGATGAAATTATCTCCTCAAAAGTTCAAAAGCTCAAAAACTTTAGAATTAAACCGGATAGATATGATGTTATCAGAGAAGGAGTTTTGATTATCCGCTCCGTAATAAGTATTGTGAAAGCTGAGAAAATGATTGCAAGCGGGGTTGGCGTAAGGGAGGGTGTATTTTTATCAGACCTTTTGAGAAACCAAGGCGGCAAATTTCCAAAAAACTTTAGCCCAAGCCTTAGAAGCTTGGTCGATAGATTTTCTCTTTTAGACGACTCTTCAAGACGTATAAATACTATCTCAAAAGCTCTTTTTAAAGTCTTACAACCTGTCCACAAGCTTGACGATAGTGAGTTGTTTTATTTGGATACAGCGGCAAAGCTCCTTAATATAGGGATTTGTCTAAACTTCTATAGCCACAGATACCACAGTCATTATCTAATACTAAACAACCTTGATTACGGCTTTACTCACTTAGATAAGTTGCTTATATCTTCAATCGTAAAATATCACGGCAAAAAATTTGCAGGATTAGACGACGACGTATTTTTTGACACCTTAAAACCGCATGAAGAGAAAATTAAATGGTTAACATCGATTATCTCCATTGCCGAAGCCCTCGCCGTCGATAGGTCTGAGGCAAAGATAGAGTTTTTATTCGAAAAAAATACTATAGTTATAAAAAGTGAAAAAAGACTCTATCTCGCGGAAGAAAAACTAAAAGCCTTACTTAAAGGTAACGGTCTAAATTTTAGATTTGAGACTTAAGCTTATACTCTCTCTTCTGTCGGCAATGGGGGGGGTGCAAGGGATATTTATGTCCTTTGCCGCCAATGCCGGCTTTGCTCGTATTGACGTAATAGTGTTAAAATCTAGTCCCTATCGTAAACTCGATATTTGATGTCTTATCGCCTGTTTTTTGATTTAGCGGTTTTGCGTAGATAATTTGTATAGGACCCATAGGTGAAAACCACTCAAGAGCCACGCCCGTTCCCATTCTTGTATTATCTGTGATACTTGAGCTTCCTATCATGCCGTAGTCAAAGAAAAACGAACATCTCATTTTTGCCTCAGTAATAAGCGGCAAGCTAAGCTCTATACTATTTGAAAATGTCTTTGTGTCGCCAAGCAGATAGTCTTGCGAGTCTTTTGCTCCGATGGAGCTTGATTGATACCCTCTTACCGATGACAAGCCGCCCATATAAAGCTTACTTCCTCTGGCTATCTGTTTGTCGTTAAATATCCAGCCAAGTCTCGCTTTGTATCTCAAGATGGCGTCATAATCTATCAAATCCTCAAAACCATAGTAATATCCAAATTTGCTAAAGCTTTTTACATACTTCTCTTTGCCGCCAATACCCGCATACTCTAGGCTTGTTGAGGCGTTAAAACCTTTTCTTGGTGTATAGTAGTCATCGGTATTGTCGTAGCTTAAAAATGGGGTTACTGATGACTTTGTCGTGTTTTCCAAATCTTGAGGTCTTGTGATATTGGTTGAAATCTCCGAGTATTGAATGGTGTTGTACTGATATGAGGCGCCGCCGGATAAGTATCTAGTAAGCTGTTTACCCGTTGTTACGCTTGCTCCTTTTGTCTCTTCTGTGTAGTCATAAGAGATATATTTCCTTGAAAATATATTGCCCCCAAGCGAATATTTTCCATCCCTAAGGTGCGGGTTAAAAAGAGATATATCAAAATTTGACTGCTTACCTGATAGTTCGACGTTAAAGCCTAGGTTTAGACCGCTGCCAAATATGTTTTTGTCGTTAATTCCGGCGTTAAAGATTAGACCGTCATAAGAGCCGTAGCCACCGCCTACAAGCACATTTCCGGTTGGAGCTTCTTTGACTTTTACGATAATATCCATTTTTTCTACCGAGACTCTTTTTTCATCTACGGTTACGTCTTCAAAAAATCCTGTTCGCTTAAGAGTGTTTTTTGAGTCTGTCATGTCTGTAAGGCTATACAAATCGCCGGGAGCCAAATACATATCCCTTCTTATGACGCTATCTAAAGTTCTATTATTTCCTGAGATAATAACATTGTTAATAAATACTTTTTGCCCCGGTTCCACCATAAAAACTACAGACGTTGTGTGTGTTTTTTCATCTTTTATAAAATCAGGCGTTACTCTTGTAAAAGCGTAGCCTTTATCGGATACTTTGTATTTGATAAACTCCATATCTTTTCTTAGTTTATCAACGTTAAATACGGCGCCTTTTTTAAGTTTTAGCTCCGCTAAAAGCTCTTTTTCATCTACTACCTGCTCTTTTTGCTCGATTTTTATTTCTGAGATTTTATACGCTTCGCCCTCTGAAATTTTGTAATCAAGCGTAGCTGTGTAGGTATTAAAATCAGCACTCAAAAAAGGTTCGCTAACCGTTGCGTCCAAAAAGCCGTTTTGCCTATAAACGTCTTTAATTCTAGCTCCGTCCATACTAAGCTCGTCTAGTTTTAGCTTACCGTCGTTTCTTCCCCATAGCCACCCCATCCACTCTTTCTCTTGATTGGCGGCTTGCGAGAGGGCTTTTCTTTTTTTGATTTTTTTGATTCCAAGTGCGTTTAGCTTTTCGATATATATCTTCTCGCCCTTGTTGATAATATATGTGAGTGCTACCGCTTGCCCGTCGTTTAGCTCTTTTTTGTCTGTTTCGATGACGGTGTTAAAGTAGCCCTCGGACTCTATATGTTCTATAATAGCTTTTTTGCTTTTTTCAACTCTGTCTTCGTCAAAACTATCGCCTTTTTTTACGCCCAAATTGCTCATATATTTTTCTATATCACCCTCAGATTCTCCGGCAAACTCTATTTTTGCGACTATTGGTTTTTCTTTAAAGCGGTACGTCAAGATTCCGTCTTGTTCGTCAACCCAAATATCCTCAAAGTATCCTTGCGAGTAAAAGTTTAGTATCGATTTACCAATTCTGTCGTAGCTAAATTGATCGCCTTTGCGCACGCCGCTAAGCTCTTCCGCCATCATCGGCGATATTCTGGAAAGCCCTTCGTATTTCACGTCTTTTATCGTTAACGCATAGCTTGCAACGCCTGCCGCCAACATAATTGCGGAGAATTTTTTCAATGTTAAACCTTTTAAAAAGCGCTTGATTTTAGTTGATTTTAACCTTTTTTGTTTTAAATCCTTGACTTGATATAATTTTACTTAAAAACGTGGTGCGAATGGAAATAGCTATTGTAGGTTTGGGGCTAATGGGCGGCTCTATGGGGCTTGCGTTAAAAAAAATCTCGCCCATATATAGGGTGTACGGTTGCGATAACAATGAAGAGCACTCAAAAAAAGCGTTAGAGCTTTTTTTGGTTGACGAGATAGTTGATTTAAGCGAAGCTTTTACAAAAGATATTATCGTATTGGCGACTCCGGTTGATGTGTGCATAAAAATATTAAACGATTTTAGACCGACAAACGAGTTTCAAACTATTATTGATTTGGGAAGCACAAAAGAGAAGATTTCAAACGCCATAAAAGCGGATATACGCAAAAACTTTGTAGCCGCTCACCCGATGACCGGTACTGAGTATAGCGGACCAAAAGCCGCCAAAGAGGGGCTTTATAAGGGTGCTACGGTTGTTCTTTGCGATTTGCAAAAAAGCGGAACGTATCAGGCGGATATTGCAAAAAGCATTTTTGATGCTCTTGGTATGAAAATTATAGAGATGGATTCAAATACGCACGACGCACATGCGGCGCACATAAGCCATCTACCTCACATAATCAGTTTTTCACTAGCGGGTGCTGTGCTTTCAAAAGAGAATCCACAAGATATTCTCTCAATGGCGGCGGGCGGTTTTCGCGATATGAGCCGCTTAGCAAAGAGTAGACCGGACTTGTGGACGCAGATATTTAGGCAAAACAAAGCAAATCTGCTTGAATCAATGGAGCTTTTTTTGCAAAATCTAGGCGAATTAAAATCTATGATAGAGTCTGAAAATTGGTCAGAGCTTGAAAAAAAGCTAGAAAAAGCAAACGAATTATATTTAATTTTTAAGTGAGAAAAGCATGAGACACCTTTTGACGACTACGGATTTTGATTATGACGAAGTAGGGGGGATACTGGCTAGGGCGGCTACGTTTTTGGAGGCGAAAGAGGATGAAAAAAAGCATACAGGCAAGCTTTTGATTAATATCTTTTTTGAAAACTCCACAAGAACAAGAAGCTCTTTTGAAGTTGCGGCAAAGAGGCTAGGGCTTGATGTGGTAAACCTAGACGTTGGCGCCAGCTCTACAAGCAAGGGCGAGACGCTTTACGATACGGCGGCAAATCTTGACGTAATGGGACCATCCATCATAGTAGTCCGCCACAAAAGCTCCGGCGTGCCGCAAATACTCTCCAAATACGTCTCATGCTCCATCGTAAACGGCGGCGACGGCTCTCATGCGCACCCGACGCAAGCTCTTTTGGATCTCTTTACGCTAAGGGCAAATCTTGGCGAGTTAAAGGGCAAAAAAGTGGTAATAGTCGGCGACGTCAAAAACTCAAGGGTCGCAAACTCCAATATAGAGCTACTGACGAGATTTGGCGTAGAGGTCGTCTTGGCTGCTCCGCCTCACTTTATGCCAAAAACGGAGCTTAAAAAAACATACAATCTCAAAGAGGCGATTGAGGGGGCAGACGCTATTATGAGCCTTCGCACGCAAACAGAGAGGCATGAGACGGTTAGTTATGCGAGTCTCAAAGATTATGCGTCTGATTTTTGCATCACCGAGGAGCTTATAGAGGGCAGAGATATTATCGTGCTTCACCCGGGACCCGTGCATAGAAATATCGACATAACGGACGGCGTACTGGCTGATTCTAGGTGTAAAGTATTGGAGCAGGTGCGAAACGGAGTCGCTATTAGAATGGCGGTTATAGAAAAACTAATTAACGGATGAGGGAGAGGATAAACTCTCTTGCAGGCTCTAAAACACCGTTTTTGTTTTGCCTTGACTATGAGGCTAAAGACGGTTTTGTGTATCCGCTAGAGTCTTTGCCTGACAATATTGCTTTTGAGATAGGCGGACGCCGTCACGGACGAGTTAGCCTAAAACAAACCCCAAAAATAGTAGCCAAAACTCCGATAAGCGCCAAAAACTACGCCTCAAAAATAACCGCCATAAAAGAAAAAATAGCAAAAGGCGACGTCTATATGGCAAACCTCACAGCCCCGACATTCATTGAACTTGTCGGCGACTTGGAGGATGTTTTTTGCGCCTCTAAGGCTTATTTTAAACTGCTTGTAAAAGATAGGTTTGTCGTCTCATCGCCTGAGGCGTTTGTGCGAGTGGAAGAGGGCAAAATCTTTACTTATCCGATGAAAGGCACAGCCGCATTTATTGACGAAACAAGTGCGCAAACTCTACTTAATAGTCAAAAAGAGTTAGCCGAACATACGATGACCGTGGATTTGCTCCGAAACGACCTCTCAATCGTCGGCGAGCGCGTGAAAGTTGATAAGTTTCGCTATCCGCTTATGATAGAGGCAAACGGGCAAAAGCTGATACAAACGGTCTCAGAGATTAGCGCCGATTTGCCGCTTGATTTTATGCTTGGCGACACTATTTTTGCGCTTTTGCCGGCGGGTTCTATCACGGGGACGCCAAAGAAAAAGTGTGTTGAAGCGCTAAAGAGTATCGAGGGGTACGATAGAGGGTTTTTTTGTGGTGTGTTTGGGTATTTTGACGGAAAAAGTATGCAAAGCGCCGTATCAATCAGGTATATCGAAAAAACAGAAGAGGGCTACGTCTACAAAAGCGGCGGCGGAATCACATACGATAGCGACGCAAATGCCGAATATGCGGAGATGCTACAAAAGGTCTACCTTGCTTTTTGAGACTATTCTTTGCAAAGACGGGGCGGCGCAAAATTTGGAGTATCACGAAAGACGGATGCTTGAGTCAAGCGGCAAAAAGTTTGACCTCTCTTTTTTGCGTCCGCCGATTAGTGCTTTATGGCGTTGTAAACTTATTTATGCCGAAACCATCATATCCGTAGAGTTTACGCCATATATCAAATGCGAGATAAAAAGCCTGACGCTTATCAAATCAAATATAAGCTATTCAAGTAAGTTTGTCGACAGAAAAGAACTCGACGCGCTATTTGAGGCGAGGGGGGCGGGCGATGATACGCTAATCGTCAAAAATGGACTCATTACAGATACGACAATCGCCAATGTCGCTTTTTTAAGTGAAGGCGATATATGGCTAACGCCAAAAACACCGCTTCTGAAAGGAACGATGAGGGCGAAGCTATTGGCGGATGGGTTTTTGGAGGAAGCGGACATAGAGATAAAAGATTTACCGTCATTTAAAATGGCGGCTATAATGAATGCTCTTAGGGGGTTTGAGGTTTTGGGATATTATGCTAGAACGCCCGGCGTATACAACGCCAAAGCAATTTTTCTCATTTTTTCTCCCCCAAAGCCCAATAATACGGCTTCCTATGATGATTTGCTACAGATAATATCAGGATAGTATCCTCTGTTGTCGTATAAAATAGATTGTATGGGAATCTATGAAGTACACATTTTCTGATATTGTCTCTGGCTATCGGATATAGTTTTGGAAATCGGATAATTCTATCCACGGTTTCTTTAATGTCTTGTTTAAATCTATCGCCTAGGTTTTCCTGCTGGAGGTTGTAGTACTCTTTTGCATCTTCCATCTTTCGAAAATGCAAACTCTGTAAAATTGGCTTCAAGCACCAAATACTTCGTTATATGAGAGAGTTTTTAGGCTACCACTTCGATACGCTTTTGCTCTTTTGATGGACTCTACTATCCACTGCTCGTCTATCTCACCATCTGGCTTGTCGAGGCTTTGGACTAGATTTTCTATCACTATATATCTATCTTGCGGTTTTAGATGTAGTGCTTCTGAGATTATTTCATTTATGCTCATGGCTAGCTCCTTTTTTGCTTATTATATCTCAAATTAGGGCTTTATTTCGTTTTAACTACCACAAAAGATGTATAATACCCCAAGAAAAACAAACAATTTTGTTTAAAGAAGAGTTTACTACAATCTTTAGATGAAAATTAAACACTTATTTTTAAAAGTTTTTCTCTCTTTTGTCTTTGCGGGGCTCGGCGCTCTAGGTTATGTCTACGTCTACTTAAACGAATATTTGCAGGCTCCGGCTGTTATTGTAATAGAAAAAGGCTCAAATCAAAAGGCTATTGAGGCGTTAAACGAGGCGTCTATCGGTACAAATATTATTGATATAGCGGTCATTAAATATCTTGGCGGCGCAAAAAGCGGAGCTATAGCCACAAACGGCGTAAATAGTAGAATAGAGCTTCTCAAAGCTCTTGTTGCGGGAAAGCAAAAAAACAGTGCTTTGACTTTGATACCAAGCGAAACAACGGAAGTTTTTTTGCAAAATCTGGCAAAAAAAGAGGGGCTTAGTCTTGAAAAGTTGAAAGCCGCATATGCGAGGCAAACAAATCAACCCGAGGGCAAGCTATATCCGGAGACGTATAGTTTGCCGTTTGACGCCGATGAGGAGAAAATAATAACAGAGCTTTTTGCATATTCCAAAAAAGAGTATGCTGCGTTACAAAAAAAGTACGGCGCGACTGAAGCAGAGTTTGACGAGAAGCTAATTATTGCGTCTATTATAGAAAAAGAGGCGGTAAACCATCAGGAGATGCCGATAATCGCCTCAGTGATTTATAATCGCCTAAAAATAAATATGCCGCTTCAAATGGACGGAGCGTTAAATTATGGACTATATAGCCACCAAAAAGTAACACCTGAGCGGATTAGAACCGATGAGAGTAGTTACAACACATACAAGTACAAAGGTCTACCGCGCTATCCGGTATGCGCGCCCTCGAGAGAGGCTATAAACGCTGCGTTTAATCCCTTAAGCACTGATTTTTTATACTTTGTAAAGGGCGTTGACGGCAAGCATAACTTTTCAAATAGTTACACTGAACATAAAATAAACATTAGTGATGTGAAGAAAAGTAACAGATAGGCTATTTTTAGCCTAATATGCCATTTTTTTAAAACTACTTAATCTCTATAGTATAAAAAACTGTTACAATTATACTCGCACACGCAAATTAGAAAAGGATTCTAACAATGTCACAAACAACAAAGATTATTTGGACTCAAATCGACGAGGCTCCGGCGCTTGCCACATATTCACTACTTCCGATAGTAAACGCATTTACTAATGCGGCGGGCGTAGCCGTAGAGACTAGAGACATATCTCTTTCCGGTAGAGTTATCGCAAATCTTGGCGAATTTCTAGCACCAGAGCAAAGAATCCCTGATTATCTAAGCGAATTAGGCGATTTGACGCAAAAATTGGAAGCTAATATCATCAAACTTCCAAATATTTCAGCGTCTATCCCCCAACTACAAGCTACTATAAAAGAGTTGCAAGAAAAAGGGTATAGCCTACCAAATTATCCAGAAGCTCCATCAAACGACGAAGAGAAAAGAGTAAAAGAGCTTTATTCAAAATGTCTAGGAAGCGCTGTAAACCCAGTTCTTAGAGAGGGTAACTCTGATAGAAGATGCGCAGCGTCTGTAAAAAAGTACGCTCAAAAAAATCCGCACAAGTTAAGAGATTTTTCAGAGGGAAGTAAAACACACGTTGCGCACATGAACGGCGGCGACTTTTTTGGTAACGAAAAATCTATATGTGTAGAAAAAAGCGTAGGTTTCAAAATAGAGCTAAAAGCAAAAGACGGCTCTACTGTTGTACTTAAAGATGGTCTTAAAGCGACTGAGGGCGAAATACTTGACGCTACTTTTATGAGCGCTAAGGCTTTAAGAAACTTCATAGAAGAGCAAATTGAAGACGCAAAAGCAAAAGGCGTGTTATTTTCGGTACACCTCAAAGCTACGATGATGAAAGTCTCCGACCCTATTATGTTTGGTCATTTTGTAACAGTATTTTATAAAGACGTATTTGAAAAACACGCGGCGACTTTTAAAGAGCTTGGCGTAAACCCAAATAACGGTCTAGGCGACGTATACGCCAAAATTACAAAACTTCCTGCGGCAAAAAAAGCTGAAATCGAAGCGGATATTCTAGCGGTATACGCAAGCAGACCGGCAATTGCAATGGTTGATTCTGATAAAGGCATTACAAATCTACACGTTCCAAACGACGTAATTATCGACGCTTCTATGCCTGTTGTGGTAAGAGACGGCGGTAAAATGTGGAATGCAGAGGGCAAAGTACAAGATTGCAAAGCTGTAATTCCTGATAGATGCTACGCTACTTTTTATCAAGTGTGTATCGAAGATTGCCAAAAACATGGACAATATAACGTAACAACGATGGGAAGCGTATCGAATGTAGGTCTTATGGCTCAAAAAGCGGAAGAGTACGGCTCTCACCCGACAACGTTTGAAATTCCAAGCGACGGCAGTGTGGACGTTATAGACGCTGACGGCAATGTGCTAATGAGCCACGACGTAGAAGTGGGCGATATTTGGAGAATGTCTAGGGTAAAAGATATTCCTATAGAGGATTGGGTAAAACTGGCTGTTAATAGAGCGAGAGCGTCAAAAAATCCGGCTATCTTTTGGTTAGACGCAGCTAGAGCACATGATACGCAGATGATTAAAAAGGTTGAAAAATACCTAAAAGACCACGATACAAACAGTCTTGAAATCAAAATAATGTCTCCAAAAGACGCAATGGCGTTCTCAGTTGAGAGAATTAGAAAAGGCGAAGATACAATCTCCGTAACGGGTAACGTCCTAAGAGACTACCTAACGGATTTATTTCCAATCTTAGAGCTTGGAACATCGGCAAAAATGCTTTCGATAGTTCCTCTCCTTGCAGGCGGCGGACTGTTTGAGACGGGTGCGGGCGGTTCCGCTCCAAAACACGTTCAACAGTTTGTTGAAGAGGGGTATTTAAGATGGGATTCGCTCGGTGAGTTTTTGGCTTTAGGCGTTAGCTTGGAGCATCTAGCCGCTACATTTGGTAACGCTAAAGCACAAGTTTTGGCCGATACGCTAGACGTCGCAAACGCTAAGTTTCTTGATGAGAACAAATCACCGGCTAGAAAAGTCGGCGAAATAGACAACAGAGGAAGCCACTTTTATTTGGCAATGTATTGGGCTGAAGCTCTTGCAAATCAAGATAAAGACGCTGATCTAAAAGCAAACTTTAGCAAAGTATACGCAGATCTAAAAGTAAATGAAGAGAAAATCAACGCAGAGCTAATAGGCGCACAAGGCAAACCGCAAGACATAGGCGGATACTACAGACTAGACGAAGCAAAAGCGTTTGCGGCGATGAGACCGTCCGCTACGCTAAACGCCATTATAGACGCTATCAAATAGTTAAGTGCCGCTCCTTTTGGGGCGGCTTTCTAAAACATTTTTTTGTGTAAAGTTTAATCAAATGATTTTAGATTGGACTTTAGACAAAAGATACAAACAAAACCTCAACTCTCCCGCGAATGCGGGCAGCTTTAGGGGGTCGCAAGGGACATTCGTGTCCCTGCCACAGAGGGAAGCTTCGCTTCCCTCTGTGTATAACATCAAAATGAAAAAGGCGAAACATGAAAGGAAGAAAAGTAACGGTTGTAGGTGCTGGAAATGTTGGTTCTACTATTGCGTTTATCCTTGCTATGAACGGAGTTTGCCATGAGATTTGGATGCGCGATAATAAAGTAAACGTAGCAAAAGGCAGAGCACTTGACATGAGCCAAGCTGCGCAAGCCGGAAGAAGTCACGCCGTAGTTAGAGCGGCGGAGACTCCAAAAGATATAGCCGGTAGCGATATAGTCGTTATAACAGCGGGAAGCCCTAGAAAACCGGGTATGAGTAGAGACGACCTTTTGTTTATTAACGCAGAAATTATAAAATCTATATGTTTGGATATTAAAGAGCATGCTCCAAACTCTATAATAATCGTTGTGTCAAACCCGCTTGATGCCATGGTTTACACAGCGGTGCGGAGTTCTGGTTTTGATAGAGACAGAGTGCTTGGAATGGCTGGAATACTTGATTCGGCGAGAATGGCTAGCTTTATCCAGCAAAAATTGGGCTATGGGGCAGGGCAGATCAGGGCTTCTGTGATGGGTGGACACGGTGATGATATGGTGCCTCTTCCTAGGTATTCGACCGTTGCGGGGGTTGGGCTTTATGACCTTTTGACGCCTGAGGAGATAGATGAGATTGTTTATCGCACAAGACATGGCGGAGCTGAGATAGTGGAGCTATTGCAAACCGGTTCGGCGTACTACGCTCCCGCAAAAGCTACGGCTATGATGGTTGAGTCTATCATGAGAGACACCAAGCAGATTCACCCTTGCGCCGTTATGATGAACGGCGAATACGGCTACAACAATATCGTAAGCGGCGTGCCAATCATGATAGGTGCAAAAGGCGTTGAAAAGGTGATAGAGGTCAATCTAAACGACGATGAAAAAGCGGCGTTTGGTCGTTCGGTGGCAAGTGTGCAAACGTTGGTTGACAAGTTAGAAAACGCAAACTTCTTTGGGGGGCTATAAAAATGGAGTATAGAGTAGAAAAAGACACAATGGGCGAAGTGTGCGTACCAAAAGAGGCGATATGGGGCGCACAAACGCAAAGAAGCCTTGAAAACTTCAAAATAGGCGTTGAGAAGATGCCCTCTGAGCTTATATCGGCGTTTGCGGTACTTAAAAAAGCGTTGGCAATTACAAACCACGAGCTAGGCAAAATGGACGAGGTCAAAAAAGAGGCTATCGTAAGAGCGTGTGAGGAGATAATGGAAGGCAAGCTAGAGGGCGCATTTCCTCTATCTATCTGGCAAACCGGAAGTGGCACACAGACAAATATGAATATGAACGAAGTAATAGCGCATAGAGCGATGCAAAATATGGGTCTTGACTTCACAAAAGAAAAAGCGATACATCCAAACGACCACGTCAATATGTCTCAAAGCTCAAACGACACGTTTCCTACGGCTATGCATATAGCGACGGTGGTTGAGGTTGAAGACAAACTTTTTGCGGCGTTAAGCCATCTAAGAGTGGTGTTGGCGGACAAAATGACGGCGTTTGACGACATCGTAAAAATCGGCAGAACGCATTTGCAAGACGCAACGCCTCTTACTTTAGGGCAAGAGTTTAGCGGATATGTCGCTATGCTTGACAACTCAAAAGCACAGATAAAAGCTAATTTGGAGTTTGTAAGAGATCTTGCAATAGGCGGTACGGCGGTGGGTACGGGGCTAAATGCGCATCCAAAACTCTCAGAGACGGCGGCGAGAGTAATTAGCGAGATTACAGAGAAGAGATTTTTTAGCGCCCCAAATAAATTTCACGCACTTACAAGCCACGATGCGCTTACGAGTCTTCACGGAGCCCTTAAAGGTTTGGCGGCAAACTTGATGAAAATAGCAAACGATATTAGATGGCTCGCATCGGGCCCTAGATGCGGACTCGGCGAGCTAACTATTCCCGAAAACGAGCCGGGAAGCTCTATTATGCCGGGAAAAGTAAACCCTACGCAATCAGAGGCTATTACGATGGTGGCGTGTCAAGTAATGGGCAACGATGCGGCGGTCGGTTTTGCGGCATCACAGGGAAATTTTGAGCTAAACGTATTTAAGCCCGTGATAATTTACAACGTGCTTCAAAGCGTAAGATTGCTAACTGATTCAATGATTAGTTTTGCCGATAATTGCGCAGTTGGAATAGAGCCAAACGTTGAAAAAATTACAACATATCTAAATGACTCTTTGATGCTGGTAACAGCTCTGAATCCTCATATAGGTTATGAAAATGCGGCAAAAATAGCCAAAACGGCGCACAAAAACGGCTCCACCTTAAAAGAGGAAGCTGTAGGGCTAGGGCTTCTTACGCCCGAACAGTTTGACGCATGGGTTGTCCCCATCGATATGACAAATAAATCTTGATCAAAGGATAGATAAAAATGAATATACACGAGTACCAAGCCAAGGCTATTTTTAAAGAGTTTGGCGTTGCTGTTTTAAAAGGGGTTGTAGTTTCAAACCCAAAAGACGCTAGAGAAGCGGCGCAAGAGCTTGGCGGACATATTTGGGTGGTAAAAGCTCAAATTCATGCAGGTGGAAGAGGTAAAGGCGGCGGCGTTAAGCTTGCAAAATCTACGCTTGAAGTAGAAGAGCTTACAAAACAAATCCTTGGTATGACACTGGTAACTCACCAAACAGGTCCTGAGGGTAAGTTGGTTCAAAAAGTATATATCGAAGAGGGTGCAAAAATAAAGCAAGAGCTATATCTTGGTATGACGCTAGATAGAAGTAAAGAGCAGACGGTGATGATGGCATCTACGGAGGGCGGCGTAGAGATAGAAGAGGTGGCGGCAAACCATCCTGAAAAAATTATCAAAGTAGCCATAGACTCGGCGTGCGGCTTTCAAGGTTTTCACGGGAGAGAGCTTGCTTTTGGTTTGGGGCTAGCAAACGAACAGATACCTGAGTTTATCAAATTCGCCAAAGCTCTTTATGAGTGCTACACAAAAAAAGAGGCAAATCTTGTAGAGATAAATCCGCTTATACTAACAGAAGAGGGTCACTTTTTGGCTCTTGACGCAAAAATGGGTTTTGATGATAACTCTTTGCCAAGACACCACGAAATAGAGGGACTAAGAGATCTTGGCGAAGAGGAGCCGACTGAGATTGAGGCTTCAAGATACGGGCTAAGCTATGTAAAGCTAGATGGAAACGTCGGCTGTATGGTAAACGGCGCAGGTCTTGCAATGGGAACCATGGACATCATCAAGCACGAAGGTGGAGAGCCAGCAAACTTCCTTGACGTGGGCGGCGGCGCAAGTCCTGAGACTGTGGCTAGAGGTTTTGAGATAATACTTAAAGATAAAAATGTAAAAGCTATATTCGTAAATATTTTTGGCGGAATAGTAAGGTGTGATAGAGTCGCAAACGGTATTATAGAAGCGACAAAAATCATTCACGTCGGAGTTCCGGTCATAGTAAGACTAGACGGCACAAATGCAGTAGAGGCAAAAGAGATACTAAAAAATTCAAATATACCAAATCTAATAGCGGCTGAGAGCCTAGAAGACGGCGCAAAAAAAGCGGTAGCAGCGGCAAAGGGGGAGTTTTAATATGGCGATACTAGTTGGTAAACACTCAAAAGTAATAGTTCAAGGTTTTACGGGTAAAGAGGGAACGTTTCACGCGACTCAATGTCTTGACTACGGCACAAATATCGTAGGCGGAGTAACTCCTGGCAAAGGCGGTCAGACGCATCTTGATAAACCTGTTTTTAATACGGTAAGAGATGCGGTTGAGGCGACTGGAGCCGATGTGTCTCTTATATTTGTCCCACCTATGTTTGTCGCAGACGCAATTATGGAAGCGGCAGAGGCTGGTATTAAGCTAATCGTCACCATCACAGAGGGAACGCCTGTAAAAGATATGATGATTGCAAAACCTTATGCGACAAAAAAAGGCGCAAAGCTAATAGGACCAAACTGCCCTGGTATTATCACTCCTGAAGAGGCAAAAATAGGGATTATGCCCGGTATGATATTCAAAAAAGGTAATGTGGGTCTTATATCAAAATCAGGAACGCTTACATACGAAGCGTCAAATCAAATAGTAGAAGAGGGACTTGGAATCTCCACGGCTGTAGGTATCGGCGGCGACCCAATAATAGGTCTTAGCTATATAGAACTTTTGGAGATGTTTGAAAATGACCCTGAGACAAAAGCTATCGCAATGATAGGCGAAATCGGCGGCGACCTTGAAATACAAGCAGCAAAATACATCAAAGAGCATGTAACAAAACCTGTTACGGCGTTTATCGCAGGTCAAAGCGCACCTGAGGGTAAAAGAATGGGTCACGCGGGAGCTATCATAGCGGGCGGCGCCGGAACTGCCGCTGAGAAGATGGCGGCTCTTGAGGCGGCTGGCGTACGTGTCGTAAAATCTCCGGCTGATATAGGAAAAACAGTAAGGTTAAGTTTTAATAATTAACAAAAAGAAGCAAAGCTTCTTCTTGTTACGCTGTATTAAGTCACTTTGAGTGAATTAATTGGCAAAAGGATTACAAAATGAAACATACTTACGAAGTTCAAAATATTAGATGCGGTGGTTGTGCAAATACTATAAACAAAGCTCTTTCGGCAGAATTTGAAGATGTTGAAATAGATGTAATGAGTAAAAAAGTAACAGTTGAAATCAAAAATGAGTCTGAAATATCAAAAGGTGCCGAGATGTTAAAAAAACTAGGTTACCCTTTGACAGGCGAAGAGAGCGGAATGCTTGATAAGGCTAAAAGCTTTGTCTCTTGCGCTATTGGAAAAATATGACTCTCTGAATAATTCAGAATTTTAGAGCGGCAAGCCGCAAGAGCCGTCTACTGAAGACCTCATTTTGGGCTTTGCTCAAAATGTGAGAATTAACTATGATGTTTTAAATAATAAGAGGAGATGAGATGTCAGTAATAAATGCGCCCGAAAATACTCCGGTATGGGTTGACGAAGCTAGATGTAAGGCGTGCGATATTTGTGTTTCCGTGTGCCCTGCGGGAGTTCTCGCTATGAGACCAGAGCCGACTTCAACGCTTGGATCTATGATAGAAATAATCGCTCCAAATGCTTGCATTGGATGCAATGATTGTGAAATAAGCTGTCCAGATTTTGCAATTTTTGTCGCTGATAAAGCGCAATATAAATTTGCAAAACTAAGCGAAGAGTCAAAACAGAGAGCACAGGCTATCAAAGACAACAAATACAGAATTTTGAGCGCTTAAGGAGAAGAGTAATGGCAACAAGAGAAATAATATCTACAGGAAACGACTTATCCGCAATCGCCGCAGTTGACGCTGGTTGTAGATTTTTTGGAGGGTATCCAATAACTCCGTCAAGTGAAATAATGCACACTATTTCGGATCTTTTGCCGGAACAAGGCGGCACATGTATTCAGATGGAAGACGAGATAGCCGGTATTGCGGCGGCCATAGGCGCCTCTATGAGCGGTGTTAGGTCAATGACCGCTACTAGCGGACCGGGCGTATCTCTTAAAGCTGAAAATCTTGGTTTAGCCCAAATGACAGAAACGCCGCTAGTGCTTGTAAACGTCATGAGAGGCGGTCCTTCGACAGGTCTACCAACAAGGGTATCTCAAGGCGACGTAAGACAATCAAGAAATCCAAGTCACGGCGACTATAGATCAATAACGCTTTGCGCCGGAACTTTGGCTGAGTGCTACACGGAGACGGTTAGAGCGTTTAATCTTGCCGATAGATTTATGCAGCCTGTAATTGTTTTGACTGACGAAACATTGGGGCATATGCACGGAAAAGCGATGGTGCCAACTGTTGAAGAGGTAAAAGCTGATATTAAATTAAGAGCTGTGTTTACAGGAGCCCCTGAAGATTATAGACCATACGGTGTCGGCGCTGATGAAGCGGCGGTATTAAACCCGATGTTTAAAGGGTATAGATACCATTTTACTGGTCTTCACCACGATGCAAAAGGTTTTCCAACAGAAGAGATTGAGACTTGCAGAAAACTGATTCAAAGACTTGAAGATAAAGTAATGATGCACACTGATGAGATTGAGCTAAACGAAGAGTTTATGTGTGATGATTTGCAAGAGGGAGACGTTCTTATTATCGCTTACGGCTCCGTATCTCTCGCAGCAAAAGAGGCTATTAGACATCTTAGAAAAGACGGCATTAAAGCGGGACTATTTAGACCAATAACACTTTGGCCAAGTCCTGCTACAAGAATCAAACACTTTACAGACAAAGTAAAAAAAGTACTTTGTGTCGAACTAAATATTAGACAATACACTGAAGAAGTTGAAAGAGTTTCAGGAAGACTTGATATAGACGGTCTATATAAAGTAAACGGTAGAGCGATCTCTCCATACGAAATCGTTGAAAAAGTGAAGGGGATGTAACAATGGCATTTGATTATGATAAATACTTAAGACTAGAAAAAATGCCGACACTTTGGTGTTGGGGTTGTGGTGATGGCGTTATTCTAAAATCCGTTATAAGAGCGATTGATGCGTGCGGTTGGGATATGGATGATGTTTGTATTGTCTCTGGTATTGGATGCTCGGGAAGATTTTCTTCTTACATCAATTGCAATACAGTGCATACTACGCACGGTAGAACTATCCCGTTTGCAACAGGTATAAAGCTTGCCAATCCTGATAAGCATGTTATCGTTGTCGCCGGCGACGGAGACGCCCTTGCAATTGGCGGTAACCACACAATTCATGGTTGCAGAAGAAATATAGATCTAAACTTTATAGTTATAAACAACTTTATTTACGGCTTAACAAACTCTCAAACAAGCCCGACAACTCCGCAAGGTATGTGGACCGTTAGTCAAACAGCCGGCAACATTGACCCTACATTTGACGCGTGTAAGCTTGCTATCGCCTCAGGAGCTTCTTTTGTTGCTAGAGAGTCTATGCTTGACCCTAAAAAACTAGAAAAATCTCTTGTAAAAGGCTTTCAACATAAGGGTTTCTCTTTCTTTGACGTATTTTCGAATTGCCACGTAAACCTTGGTAGAAAAAACAAAATGGAAAGCGCTATGAAAAACCTAGACTGGATCGACTCTATTACGACTCCGTTGGCAAAATATGAGAAGCTCTCGCCTGAGGAGCAACTCAATAAATTCCCAACAGGCGTCTTAAAACACGACACGGAAGCCAAAGAGTATTGCGATATGTACAAAGAGATTATCGCTGTTCACCAAGGAAATAGAAAAGCCTTGACGCAAGACGATTTCGCTAAAAAAATATAAGGAAGGCGCACAATGGCTAGAACATTAATGAGATTTACGGGCGTCGGTGGGCAAGGCGTACTTCTTGCGGGCGAAATATTTGCCGCCGCAAAAATAAAAACAGGAGGCTACGGTCTTAAAACCGCCACATACACATCACAAGTGCGCGGTGGTCCAACGGTTGTTGATATTACGCTGGATGATGAAGAGATATTTTATCCTTATGCAAATGACGGAGAGATAGATTTTATGCTCTCAGTCGCTCAAAAAAGTTATGATTTGTTTAAAAACGGCGTATCAGATGGCGGCACTATTGTTATAGAGCCAAATCTGGTAAAACCGACTGAAGACGATTTGAAAAAATGGAATATTATTGAAATTCCTATCATCACAATCGCAAAAGAGGAAGTTGGTAATGTTATTACTCAGTCTGTTGTAGCTCTGGCTATTGCAAACACTATGACAAAAGCCCTTGATAAGGATTTGTTAAAAGGCGTGATGCTAAGCAAGGTTCCGGCAAAAGTTCATGAAGTAAATATTAAGGCTTACGAACTGGGTGAGAAGTACGCAATAGACGCCATGAACGGTAAAATCTACAAAGCAAAATGCGACACAGCGGGATGTGTGATGGAGTAATCCATCTCACACCTTTTTGTCAAACAAAACACCAATTGCGTAATCAATTCTTCTAAGTAGCATATCCGCCTCATCTTTAGATAAATCTTTTATTTTTTTAACTCCATTTTTCTCAATAAAAGAGATAGCAATGGAGTCTGCCCTATCATTGATACCAAACTTTATATTTTGACTAAACGTATTCATACTTTTGTTTAGTCTGTCAGTTAGCTCTTGTATCTCCTCTGCTTTTCGTTCTTCCTCTGCTCTCTGTTTTCGCTCACTATCTCGTCTTTTAGACTTTTCTTGCTCTTCTTCGTATATTTTTTTTACTTTAAATGCCTCTTGCTTATTACTATCTGCAATATCGATGGCTCTATACGCATCGATTCCCATCGGCTCTTTTGGGGTAATTTTTTTGCTTTTTTCGGCTTCTGCGGTTTTTAGATATTTATTTTCATAACCAGTGGCCGTGCTGTAGGCACTGATGGATGTTTTCATTGGAGTCACCTCTTGTTTATATTATTGTTCGCTTACAGTATCGGCAAATAATCAATTATTTTAAATTCATTGTTAAATGAAGATAAAAAGTTATAGAAGTAAGAAGTGGATACTTAGATGGGAAGCTTGATGTGTTAGCTAGGCTGGAGTGGCTAAACTGTAGTTATATTTTCGTATTAATGCGTATGGCGTAGCATAAACCTCACAGCCGACGCAAGTAAAGCTTGCGTTGGCTGTAAATATCAGATATTAGTGTATCTCGTCGTACTGTTTTTTAATAGAGTTTGCAACTTGCTGAAACTTGCTTATAATTGAGCCAAGATTTTCAAATCTGTTGTCTGACTCTTTGTATCTGTCTACTAGATTTTTGATAACATGGATTTTTTTATCCCTATCTCTATGCCTAAATCTATCTTTGTGTTTATGATCGTCGTCTTTATCTGTGCCATCCACGACGCTGCCCTTAAGTGCAACGCTAAGCGCAGAATCTATTTTTGCGAACACACTTTTAAATAACGACTCTGATGTGTTTGGATTAGTGTTAATCCCACTATTTAGTGCGGTCTTATCTACGCTTATAGCACCGGAGGCACTTATTGAAAAACCATAATCGCTCAAAGATACGCCACCGGGGCTTTTTTCGGTGATAAGAGAGCCAACTGTATTATAGAGCTCTGCAACCTTCTTAGAGTCTTGTCTAGTTAGCCCAAGAGTTTTTGAGCCAAGAGCGTTGAATGATGAGGTAAAGCTATCTACTAAAGTGGGAATATTGGAAAGCTCTTGTGATACGGATAGCTTAATATCTACGCCTGAGGCTTTGTTCAGTTTTAACACTCCGCCGTCAATAACGTCTGTTACTTCATTGCTTGAGCGAGTCATCAGTTCGCCGTTAAGAGTAAAATTAGCGTCTTTTGCAACTTGCAATAATCTGGCTTTCGAAATATCAGTATTGACATTGCCATCGCCGTCTGTGTCTTGCGTTTTGCCCATTAGTTCATTTGCGGCATCAGAGGATGTTATATTTATCTCTCCACCGCTAAGATTTTTAAAGCCTATTTTTCTTACTTTGTCTGTTTCTGTGATGTAAGTGTAAGCTCTTACGCCTGTTTCGGCAGTTTTTGTATTTATAGCTCTTACTATAGCTAGCGCATTATCTTCGCTGGTATTTGTAGTTTTTGTAGCCGCCATTGAGATATTGACGCCGTTAATTGACAGCTCGCCGTCTGCAATTTCAGCACTTCCACTTTTTACTGTGCTGTCGAGCATCTTTCTTGTCGTCAAACCAATATCAAAAGTGGAGTCTATTGTTATTTTGTTAGACAAACCTGTGTTATTGGCTTTTAACGTCATAACAAATGGATTTTTTGCAACCCCAGTATCTAAAATACCAGCTGTGACAGCTCCGCCCGTTGCATCGTTAATTTTTTGTACAAACTGCTCTAGCGTGGTTCCCGCTTTTACATCTACGCTGTAGCTTTGGCTGTTTACGCTCATTTTGAATGTAGCGTCATACGTCGAAACGACCGCCGCATTTTTAGCGGAAAATCCTCTGGATTGCATAATATGATTTTGTGCCAATCCTGAGACGTTTATTATCGACTCTTGTGCTTTTGCGCCATCGCCAACGCTTATGGACACATCAGTGCTTGAGCTTGTCGCAACTCTTTTAATATAAGTAGAATCATCAGTTAGACTCGCAACATTTGACTTTATAGATGCGATAGCATCGGTTAGTTTGGCTGAAGCGTCTACTGTCGTAGGTTGTGTAATTGTAGTAACGTCATGCTTACGCTCTACTCTTTCATCTTTTATTTTTGATTTTATGCTATCAGGCATATTTTGAGCGTAAATGCTACTCGTGTAGCCTATGGCATTTATATTTGCCATTTTAAATCCTTTCTTTGGCTCTATGCCAAAAGTTATCCCAAACTCTTGCTGAGTTACTCACCTCTATATATCGTCATATATTGGCACGATTATATCAAATCTCCATTTAAAAAACTTTAATATAAAAAGAATCGTTGATATTCATCAATATCAAATCCAACAATAAGCTTATCTTTAAACTCTATAACTGGACGTTTTATCATTGTCGGCTCGATTGCGAGGCTCTCTATTTTTTGCTTATCATCCAACTCTTTTTTATTTTAATTAATTCTCACATTTTGGGCAAAGCCCAAAATTAGGTCTTCGGCAGACTGCCCTTGCGACTAGTCGCTCTTGGAATTTCATTTTTTCTCTATTTTTTCAAAATTCTCGACAATCTCCGCATCTATTGTGGTTGTGTCCCCTCTTTGCATCGGCGTTTCGCGTTTTCGTCTTATGTTGTTTTGGTTTAAAAAGTTAAAATTAAAAGGACGAAATAGTGTGTAGCCCAGCGTCATAAATATTATGCCAATGGCCGCTTCATACATATCAAGCGACTCGGCGGAAAGCGACAAAAGATATGAGCCAAACAGCAAAGCCCCTCTATTTGCCAGAAGTGTCGAAAAAAATATTCCCGCAGCACCTTTGAATAGTCCCGTAAAAAGAGTTGAAGTGAGCGCTAATTTGAGCCCTTTTTTGAGAGCCAAAAACGCTATGAGGGCAAATGAGAGCGTAATAGCGCTTGTAAGCATAAAATATGAAAATAGCATATTGGAGGCAAAGATTGCAGAATTTACGGCGTCTTGCTTAAATATAAATGAAAAAATAAAGCAGAAAAACGCAAAATATAATCCAAAGTATCTCATAGTTTTTTCTCCTCAAATCCCAAAACTCGCTATCATAGCAAAAACCGCAAACATTACGGCAAGGTGCGGCATATTGGCGCCATCTCTTAGGTATTGCATATGTCCGCCGCGAATGCCGCGAGGATCTTTTTACCTATATTTTTGGGCTAGCAGTATCTCTGAATACTTTGTAGCCATACCGATTCCAAGCAATAAAATAACAAGCGGTACGCCCCAGAGTAGACCTGAGAGCTGCTTTAGAAAATCGTTTATAAAATTCATTGAACGCCTTTTTTAAAAACATTTCAAAATTTTGATAAAAAAACCTAAAATTTTGCTAAAATACCATAAAAATAATTATCTCAAGTGGAATAAATGAGCGCAAAAACAATAGAAGCTAGACTTTTTAAAAAATATAACAAAATGTTTTTGACAAGAGAACAGGTCGAAGCCGAAACACATGAGGCCGCCGACAAAATAGACAGCTCCTCATCGGTTGAGGACACATGGCTTATAGCCGATGTAGCGAGGTTTGTGGCAAAGCTTGGCGAAAAAAACGTCCGAACCAAACAGCAAACCATCGAGTACTACACCCAAAGACTCCAAGATATTTGGAGAAAACAGAGCCATTAAGGTAGAACACTCCTAAAAATAGGCGTTTCTCTAACCTTTTTCATATCAGTTTCTCCGTTGACGTTTACTATTTTGATGGCTCCATGCCCCTCTCTCAAATCGTTTGCAAAGTCATAAACCATACCGACTACCGTTAGTTTGTCGTTATTTACCTCGTGTGCAAATGCAACCGTTGCGTCGGCAACCTGCTGATGCACGTTTGAGAGTACGGCGTTTAGCCATTTTTCATGTTCGTTTGCGCCGCTTTTTGCTTTTTTGATAGATAGCGATAGCGAGTCAACCTCTTTTTTGATATGAAGACTCTCGCTAGAGTAGTCGCTCATAGCGGCTTTGACGGCTCCGCATCTTGTGTGACCTAGGATAATTAGAAGCGGCGTATGAAGATGTCTTACTCCATACTCAATTGAGCCGGGGTTTGACGCAAACTGATTGCCTATATTTCTAACCACGAAAATATCGTTTTCCGGCGTTTCGTCTATAGCACCCATCTGAAATCTGGAGTCTGAGCAGCCGACTAGCGTAACTCTTGGACGTTGATGATCTGTGAACGTCTGAAAAAAGGTTCTGCTTTTACTTTTTTTGTAGTAGTCGTTGCTTTTATAGATCTCTTCCAGCATTTTTCTTGAAACGTCTCGTATATTTGTCAAAACAAAATTATCGCGGTTAGCCTCGGCGGATAAAAGAGGGGCGCTTGCGGCAACCGCCATTGCGGCACCTGCAAATCTTACAAAATCTCTTCGTTGCACATTAAACTCCTTGTTTGTTTTTTTTGGCATCGGTAAAATACACATTGGCGACTCTTTACCTAAAATTTCGTATGCTCTTATTATAGCTTCATCAATATGAGAAACTATAATACCCCAAATTGTCAAGACAACATTCTAAAAAATCTTATTCCCTTTAACA
>DZAX01000031.1 GCA_022729705.1 Helicobacter cetorum
ATTTGGCAAAAACTAAGCAAAATAATTAAAAATTAAGAGGTAGGTGAGTGGTTACTCTTTTTTTCTACTTGCTTGAAAAAAACCGCCAACGCCAACGCCCAAAATGGGTGTCAGGCACTCTTTTATGCTGATAACATTCATTGCGATTGGTTCTTTGTCTGCTGTATTTCATTTGGTTATGATTGCTATGCAAGAGCCAGTTGTGTTCCGTTTTTTGAAGTTTTGTGGGTTTTTTGCTTAAGTAAGCACCATTCGTACCTGGTACCAAATATTTGGTACCAAATATTTTTGATACCTATTCTGTGCGTCAGCTCACGGTCGCATGAGTTCCTATGTAGGCGATGGTTAAAATAAAAAAAGCTACCGTAGCAATAACTAAAAACTCCATTATAGATCCCTTAGTGATTTTATTTTTGTTTTAATTTTTTTGTCAATTATAATTATTGAAACAGTTAATGATATGATGGCTACCATATCCAAATATATCTTTATCTTTGTCTCGCAGTCATAGTTGCCAACTAGCCAACCAATAAGGCTTATCACAGTCACAACGACAATACCGAGCCATACTTTTAAATAGTTTAACTCTTCTTTGGTTTCATCTATTCTTGCCATATGAAAATTATAACACATAAACTAAAAAATAAAAGAAAAGGGTGTCAAATATAGGGGTCAGACCCCGATATTGCATATTTCTTACATTTTCCTTAGAAATGGGTATCAGGCACTCTTTTATGCATTTTCTTATTTTTTTCTTAATTTCATTCTTTTCTTTTTTTCTACTTGCTTGAAAAAAACCACCAACCACCAAAAGAAATAGGTGTCAGGCACTCTTTTATGCATTTTCTAGAAATAGGTGTCAGGCACTCTTTTATAGGCACTCTTTTATGCATTTTCTTATTTTTTTCTTAATTTCATTCTTTTCTTTTTTTCTACTTGCTTGAAAAAACCGCCAACAGCCAACAGCCAACAGCAGAAATGCAGAAATGCAGAAATGCAGAAAAAATAGGTGTCAAAAAATAGGTGTCAGGCACTCTTTTATGCGCTTCACATAATGCTCATTCTCTATTGAAAAATTTTAAAATTTTATTTTATATTTTGCTATAATGAAAGTATGACATTGCAAGAGAGAAAAGATACGGCTGATATTATTGCCAAAAGGGGCGACTTAATTTATAAAAAGTTACTCTTGCTTATTGCCATTGCAGGGGGGTAGTTGGCTTTATGGCGTCGGTAAGGTCGATATTTTAAGTTATTTTGCTCTTCTCGCATTTTTTCTTTCGTCGATAGGTGTGGTTGCCAATTTAGTCCGACTAGGGCAAGTTATTATAAAAATTAAGGAAATCGAAGATGAGTATTGAACTTTTGTATGGTATGTCGTTAGTTGCAGCCATAGTAATAGGTGTGCTTGCCGTAAAGAAACATTGGAGAATAGCTGATTATTTTTAGAATAAAAATGGGTGTCACACAAAAAATAGGTGAAAAATAGGTGTCAGGCACTCTTTTATGCATTTTCTTATTTTTTTCTTAATTTCATTCTTTTCTTTTTTTCTACTTGCTTGAAAAAACCGCCAACCGCCAACCGCCAAGAAATGTGAAAAGGGGAAAAGTGGAAATGGGTGTCAGGCACTCTTTTATGAGGCACTCTTTTATGCATTTTCTTATTTTTTTCTTAAATAAAGGTAACCCCAGTTAGCGTTAGGGTATCCGTTCCACCCCCCCCCTTTTTTTTTTATAGCATCCGTAGTTTGCGAGGTAAGAAAGAAAAATGGGTGTCAGGCACTCTTTTATGCAAGTCTCCAAATTCATTTTTTATTTTATTTGATATAATGGTATATGGCAAAAATAGACGAGATAAAAGAAATATTAAACACGTTCAGAATAGCCCTAAGTGTTATTGTCGGTATATTGGTGGTCTTAATAGGTAGTGCCGTTGGACGATATGACAATGGTTTGTGTTGACGAAATTTTTTGGCTAACGATAACGTCTTGTTTTGCATTGATTATTTTTCTTTTATTAATAGTTAAGAAACTATCCGCAAAGACAAAAGAGATAAAGGATTTATAAATGGAAACTCCAATTATTGCAATAATAGCGGTCGCAATCTCTTTTCTAGCTTCGATATTCTATAGTATAAACAAACTATCCCAAGAATAAAAATGTGAAATGGGTGTCAGGCACTCTTTTATGCATTTTCTTATTCGAAATACGAAAAGGGTGTCAGGCACTCTTTTATGCTCTTTTATGCATTTTCTTATTTTTTTCTTAAGAAATGAAAAATATGGGGGTCAGACCCCGATATTGAAAATATATCAAAAAAGATGGAGAAATGAAAATACTTAATAAAAGACTCGAAACATTTTTTGAAAAAGATAAAGATATTAACAGAAATCAAAATATAAAACTTGCCTACGACTATGGATATTCAAATGCAGAAATAGCAGATTATTTAGGCTTGAGTTTCAATACTGTTAAAAATGCAATCTAAGATTTTAGGCACCAGATTTTAGTTACCAGGTACCTTTTTGTAAACTATTTCTCTTTTTTTGTTGCTTCATATAATGCGGATTCTCTATAAAAACAGTCTTGCATTTTTTTATTTTGTGCTATAATCGCTGCATGGCAAAAATAGATGAAGTAAAAGAATTTATCGGTTATTTAAAAGTCTTGATTGGTATTGCTATTGCAGTCGCATTATCGTTAATAGCGTGGCTATTTAATAATTATGACATATTGTCTTTAACGGACAAGATTTTGACCATGGTTGTATTTATATCGGATCTCTTATTTGCGCTTTTGCTAAACAAAAAGATACTAAAACAAATAAAATCTTTGGGAGATATATAATGAGTTCGTTGATTATTTTTATGACAGTATCATTTTTTATTGTCCTCGGTTATATTGTTTATACTTCCATTAATCTTAAGCTCCAATAATATAGCATATGGGTCAGTTGCCACCTTAAACCAAATATGGGGGTCAGACCCTGATATTTGATATAATCACAAAAATACAAAAAAGGCTCCTACTATGTTTGAAGACGACGTATTTGATACATGGCTAGACCAAAAAAGCAAAGAGATAGTTTTAAAACTAGGAAAAGAGGTCTTAAGTTCCGACGAGATGATAGTGCTGGTACTAAAAGCCCAAACAAACCATTTTGCCCATCTGGATAAAGACTTGCGTAGCGAAATGGCGGAGCTAAATAAAGAGTTGCGAGAAGAGATGATACTTTTGCGCAAAGATATGGACAAACGATTTGAACAAGTAGACAAACGATTTGAAGCTCTTACCGTGAGAATAGATAGATTTATGATCTGGTCTTTTAGTACCTCTCTTGCCATTGGCACCGCCGTGGTTGCGGCTATCCGTTATTTGCCGCCAGTTCATTAGTATGGCGTTTTTAAAAATGGGTGTCAGGCGCTCTCCTCTCGTTCCCAATCTCCGAGTGGGAACGTCTTTCCCCTCTCACTTCGAATATGTGAGAAATGGGCAAGAAATGGGTGTCAGGCACTCTTTTATGTTTGCTTTTGTGGGTGCTTTTGTTTATGCGGCGTTGATTACTGGTAAGCCCCGCCACCACTACTAGGAAATATTGGGGGTCAGACCCCGATATTGCAACTTTTTTCTAGCTCCATATAAAAATGCTCCTTAATATTTATTTTTTACAATAATCTGATACAATCTTATATGGCAAAATTAGATGAAATAAAAGAGCACATCGGTGCGTTGAAGTCATACTTGGCATTGCTTGTAGCTATGATTTTAGGTATAGGCGCCGGAGTGTCAAAGCTTTATTTGGATTCAAACTTTAATACTTTATTTTGGATTGGAGGTTTGATAGTTTTTGTGTGCATAATATTATTTGTGATTATTGCTAGAGCTATGCATAAAAACATCAAAAAACTGGAGGTTTTATAATGTCAGGCGCCACACTCATGGTTATTTTTCTGGCAGTTTCACTTGTGTTTGCATTGTCATACGGAGCATATGAGCTGACTAGAGACTAAAAATATGGGGGTCAGACCCCGATATTGCATATTTCTTACATTTTCCTTAATCTCTCTCTTTTTTCTCTGCTTCACATAATGCGGATTCTCTCTAAAAAATATTTCAACTTTTATTTTTTATTTTGCTATAATCGAACTATGAAAAAAGAGACGCTTAAAGAGTTTGGTAAAGGACTGATTGCTTTTGGAAATTTAGTCGGCGGTCTTTCAATGATAAACGGTTTATTTGGGAGTAATCATAATTTACCATCTGTTCTTATTGCGGGAATCATTGTATATTCCGTTCTTGTTTTATATATTGCAGGTTTGAGATTTATTAATGAAGGAGCCGAATAATGGAAATGTATATAGTCGTGGCATTGCTTGCTACTATCGCTTTAATATCCTCTTTTATCATCAAGCCGACCGACCCTAAGCATTCTAAGCGATAAAATATGGGGGTCAGCCCCTGATATTAAAAAAAAATAGGTGTCAGGCACTCTTTTATGCATTTTCTTATTTTTTTCTTAAATGCTGAAGAAATAGGTGTCAAAAAATAGGTGTCAGGCACTCTTTTATGCGATGGATTTAATTCTAACGTCCAGCAGTAACATTTTTAGAAAAAGAACCTTGCGCAGAAGAAGCGAGCTTGATAAACGTCCTTAGCGCCTCGTTTACCGATTGTGACGTTGGGAATATCTTTGTTATATCCTCATCAAGTTTTACTATATTTACGCCTTCTTCGTATTTTTTGGCATATTTACCTCGTACGCCGCCTGAAAAATCATACTCTTTTTTCATTTTTTAGCCCTCATATACTCGTTGTTCGTTTTTTGTCGCTTTTCTGGCGGATATTATCCGTATTTTAGCGTCTGACTTTTCTAGATGCACGACGACAAGAGTGTTGTTTTTGATAGACTTGCCAATCAGGACAAATCTGTTTTCTTTTTCGCTGTGTTCAATATCGGCAACCGCAATAGAAAGCGTATCGCCAAACGCCGTGCAAGCCTCTTCAAAACTTACCCGTGCTTTTTGATATTTGAAAGAGCCTTTTTCTCATCCCACTCAAAAATCAAACCCATAAGCCACACCCTCGTTAGTTTGTTTATTTTATCACGACTTTATCAAAACTAGCGTAACGCATTTTACAGCTCCCATGATGATATTGTTTATTTTAGCCCCAACATCTAAAATAGGTGTCAGGCACTCTTTTATGCGGGACCCCTCTAGTAAACCTCTCTTTTTTTACCAACCACCACCGCCTCCATAATGCGGATTCTCTACTAAAAAATATCAGCTTTTTATTTTATATTTTGCTATAATGAAAGTATGACATTGCAAGAGAGAAAAGATACGGCTGATATTATTGCCAAAGAAGCAGATGTTGTATATAAAAAGTTGCTTGTGCTGATGGCTGTAAGCGGTGCTATCGGCGGCTTTGGTTTATCTATATTCGACAAAGCTTTTATTATCAGCCTGGTGTTACTTTTGCCGTTTCTTTTTTTATCGTTCGGAATTGTATTGGCATACTTAAAATTGAATAAATTAGAGATATTAATCAAGGATTTAAGAAGTGAGTAGTGTTGGTATTTTAATCTATGCAATTGGTTTCATTGCGGCTGGTATGTTGGCACTTGTGGCATACAAGAAGCATTGGAAAATAGCGGACTATTTTTGAGAAATAGGTGTCAGGCACTCTTTTATCTTTTATGCAGGCACTCTTTTATGCATTTTTCCTCGTTCCCACTCTCCGAATGAGAACGCCCCTATCAACCACCACCCCGCTTGACATAACGCGCATTCTCTCTTAAAAATCTCAACTTTTTATTTTATATTTTGCTATAATATTACTATGATACTACAAGAACGAAAAGACATAATTGATATTCTTTCAAAGAAATCTGATGTTATAAATAAAAAAGCTATATTGCTACTTGCTATATCTGGCGGCATAGGAGCGTATGCTATTAAGTTCTTATTCGATACAAATAACTTAATTTTGGGATATTTATTTGCGTCAGTGTTTATTGTTGCATCTATTGGAGTCTTTGTGAATTATTTAAAACTGCATAAAATAGAAAAAAGAATTGAGGAGCTCGAAAATGTATGAACCAGCTATGATAATTCCATTGGGATTAATAATGGCGGCCGCAATAGCCTATTTAGCAGTTAAAAATCACTGGAAAATAGCTGAGTGGTTTTAAATATTTTCCCTGTTCCCACTCTTCGAGTCAAAATAATACAAGAGAAATGGGTGTCGAAATGGGTGTCAGGCACTCTTTTATGTAACATCTAAAAAAATAGAAAGACACATAAAAGAATTAGGGGATTTATGATGGAGCAAATTTTGATATTAGTCGCACTAATAGCGGTTATTTCATCATTCTCATATACTGTTTTTATGGCAAAATAAAATGGGGTCACGAAAAAAGAAACAAATGGTGTTAGGCACTCTTTTGTGCAAGTTCTTATATTGCTTCAGCTTCTTCACGTTTCATGCTCAACAAAGAGCAATTTTAGTTCCGTTTTTGGTGGGTAGGTGAGTGGTTACGTTTGTTCAATCGGAGGGTTTGACAATATTTTTTGTTGTTGCCGCTTTCTTTATCTGTATTCCGGCAAAAACTTTATTGCGGCGATGACGATACCGCCGACAGTTATAGTCGTCGCAAAAGACCATATCATAAAACGATCCATTCTGGTTGTAATAGCGTCAAAACGTTTGTCTACTTGCTCAAAACGTTTGTCTACTTGTTCAAAGCGTCTATCTACTTGCTCAAAACGTTTGTCCATATCTTTTCGTAGTTCTATCATCTCGGTTCGTAAATCTTGGTCGAGATGTACAAAGTGATTTGTTTGGGCTTTTAGTACGAGGATAATCATTTCATCGCTCAAAAGAGCTTTGCCGTCGCCCATCTTGATCACTATCTCTTTTGTTTTTGTGTCAAGCCACTGTTCGAAAATATTGTCTTCAAACATAGTAAGAGCCTTTTTTGTATTTTTGTGATTATATCAAACATTGTGATAAAAACAAAGCAACAACAAAGGGTGTCAACAAAGGGTGTCAGGCACTCTTTTATGCAAAAGCTTAATGAAATTTAAGCTTATTTTTTATAAAATATTTTATGCCAAGAAAAGAACGATACCAAGAAGCCGGACACTATCATATCATTAACCGTGGAGTAGAGCGCAGGTCTATATACCTTAAACCTGAAGATTATGAGTTCTTTTTGGATTTGCTACTCAAGCTTACCAAAGACTATCAGATAACTATGCATGCATTTTGTCTCATGACAAATCACTATCATCTTCTGTTGGAAACCAAACAGCAAAACCTCTCAAAAGCTATACAGCTCATAAATGACAAATACTCCAAATATTTCAACAAAAAATACACAAGAAGCGGTCATCTCTGGCAAGGTAGATACAAATCTTATCCTCTCTTTGACGATGTGCATTTTTGGATAGTTGCAAAATACATAGAGAGAAATCCTGTCAAAGCTGGTATGCTCAAAGATATTGCCCTTTACAAATACCAATCTTTTTTTCAATGGAAATATAAAACCAAATACTACGAATTGCTAAATAATTCTATGATTTTTGATATGACTTATGATGAATATGCAGATTATATCAGTAGTGAGATGGATATGGATACTATAGATATAGTCTATAAATCTCCTAAGCTTATCACGACACAAGAGGGCAAGTTTAAAGTATTAACAAAAAGATTAGAGACTTTTTTCGAACTAGATTGTGATATAAAAAGAGATGAAAACATCAAAAAAGTATATGAATATGGGTATTCAAAAAGTGAAATAGCAGATTTTTTAAACTTAAATCCATCAACCGTGTCAAGGATAATCTAAAACTTTTCCCTCGTTCTCATTAGCCGCCATCGCTTCACATAATCCGCATTCTCTCTTAAAAATCTCAATTTTTATTTTATATTTTGCTATAATCTTGTTATGACACTACAAGAACGAAAAGACACAGCCGATATTGCAAGAAAAGGAAAATGGGTGTCAAAAATGGGTGTCAGGCACTCTTTTATGCTCTTTTATGTGCTTCACATATATGCCAATTCTCTCAAAATAATTTTCTTTTTTATATTTTGTTATAATCATGGTATGAAGTTTGAATACGACAGCAATAAATCATATACCAATAAGCAAAAGCATGGTATAAATTTTGAGGATGCTCAGTTGTTGTGGCAAAATAAAGGGTGTCAGACACTCTTTTGCTTAATACATCTCACCAAATAAATCAAGATGCGTCAGATAAAGCCTCACGTCAAACTCTATTTGGTGATACGCGGGTTCGATATTGGCGCAAAGGGCGTAAAAGGCTTTGTTGTGTTCTTTTTCTTTTAGATGCGAAAGCTCATGAACCACTATCATCTTCAAAAACTCCTCGGGTGCGGTTTTAAACAGCGAAGCAATACGGATTTCATTTTTTGCTTTGAGCTTTCCGCCTTGCACTCTGCTATTAAACGTATGAAGCCCCAAAGCCGCGTTAAGTTCGCTTATTTTGCCATCATACACCACTTTGCTAAGCGGTTGCGATTTTCGCATTGAGTTGTTTTTGAGCTGTATTGTATAGTCATATAGTGCTTTGTCTGTTGAGATTGAGTGTGTTTTTGGGTATTTTTGGATTAGGTGTTTTCCTAGAGAGCCGTCATCTATGAGGCGACAAACTTGCTCTTTTAGGTGCTCTGGGTATTGGGATATGTATTTTAGTCTTTTCATATCGGTATTTTATGACAGCAAAACTTTTATAGAATGCGCATAACACCAATATAAGGAAAAAACAATGAAAATATTAAAAAATAGCGTCGTAACAATAGACTATAGCGCGGCGGATATAGAGGGAACAGTGGTAGACGAAGGGGCGCAGCCTATCACATACCTGCACGGCGGTTATGAGATGGGGCTTTTTCCAAAGATAGAAGCGGCTTTGGATGGGCAAACGGTCGGATTTAGTATAGATGTGGAGCTCTCTCCCGAAGAGGCGTTTGGGGAGTATGACGAGGATTTGGTAGAAGAAGAGGTAGATTCTAATTTGCCCTCAGATATTGAGATTGGTATGCAGTTTGAAAGAGGCGGAGAAGATGGTGAGTCGGAGCCTTTTGTTTATACAGTTACAGAGATAGATGGGAATAAAATAACCTTAGACGCAAACCACCCCTTGTCCGGTATTCCGCTTGTATTTTCTTGTACGGTTACCGCTGTGCGTGAGGCTACGACGGCGGAGGTAAAAGCGGGTATGGCTCTATAAAAGGGATGTTTATGTCTCTTGCCACTAATCCGGACTTTGTTCGTATTGGCGCATAATAACTATATAGAACAGACAAGTATTATGGAAGAGTTGAGTATTGACAGCGAGGGCAAATATTGTGATATAGACAAAAAAAGGCAATAGCGACTCGCTTGGTAAAATGTTGCTAAGTTTCATAACGGCTGAACAAAATGGTCAACAAAAATACGAGCCCAATGAAAAAGCAAAAAATCACTCCACACTAAAGCTTGAAGTCGTCGCAGAATATGAGACGGTTGGAGATAGAAACCTTGTTTTTGCTTTTGCAAAAAAACAAAAAGATGAAGAAGGCGAACAATGCAACAGCTCTAAGGAGAACGAAGAGAGACTGTGCATCATCAATAATCGCCTGCTGGAAGCTCTTGAGAAAGAGACAAGCGGAAGATTAAACAAAGATTACCCACTTTGTGTGGGGGAGCAGATAAGGCTTATTTGAAGCGTTTAGCTACAATATCGGCTCTTTCTTTGATAAGTATTCCTTTTTTGCCTCTAGTACTTTTACAACGTATCTGCGTCCCTGTGCGTTTTGCAGATCTACCAAAAGACGTTTTAACACCTCTTCTTTAGAAAGAGCGTTAATGACCTTTATCGCCTCGGCGCTGCTTGGGTGGAATGTGCGTAGGACGGCTCCGGGTCCCGCATTGTAAGCGGCTATCGTGCAATACTCCAACTTTTCTGGATTTTCAACGTCTTTAAAATATTTTTTTTGTAAAAGACGTAGATATGCGACGCCAAGTTTTGCGTTTTCTTGCGGGTCAAAGAGAATCTCTGCGGGCGGTAACGCCGTTTTTTCATACATTACCCTGTAAATATCACTTACAGCCGTCTCCATTTTTAACTGCATTACGCCTATGGCATTTGAAGAGCTAACCGCAACAGGGTTAAAATCGCTCTCAACTTTTGCGACCGATAGGGCAAGCAGGGAATCTACTCCACCGTCATTTGCCGCCGCCTCTACGATTTTTGCTATAGCGCCCATTTTATAAACCGGCTTATCCTCCCGCCTAACAACATCAGGACTCTTATTTACCCCAAACGAGTCCATATTTAATAAAAAACCATTGTCCGCATTTGCGCATAATAGCGTCAACGTGGAAAAAATTAGTACCCTCATAACACATCACCTCAACTTCCAATTGAAACATATTTTGAGAGTTTATGCAAAAAGCTTTCCGAAACCAACATATTCGTATCAATCACTACCCATTCTTTTGTTCCGATTATCTTTAAGAGTAGTTTTTTATCCCCCGCAGAGTCAATCGCAACCTCTCTTATCGCATCTATTAGCGATGCGTCTCGCTCGGGATTTATCTCTACTATTACATTGTCATCCTTTTTTGGGGTTTCCTCTTTTGGTTTTTCTTTTCTTATATCTACCTTTTGCTTTCTAGCCTCGTCCAGAGTGAGTATCTTACGGGCGTTTATCCTTGTAAACTGCTCCGTTTTTGAGACGTTGATAGTAAGAGCTACCGGCTCTTCTAGGTTCATCTCTTCTAAGACTTTTACATGGTCGTCAAATATCATAAGCTCTAATGAACCGTGAAAATCCATAATAGTCAAAATGGCAAATTTACGGTTATTTTTTTTTGATATTTTGTGCGTAATATTTTCGACTTTTCCTATTACCATCGTATTGGAGCCGTCCGCCAAATCGTCTATTTCGCTTGAAAGCGTGTACTCTATAGCGTCTATTTTTGGACGAAAACTATCTAGCGGGTGACCTGAGACATAAAATCCAAGCGTCTCTTTTTCAAACTCAAGTATCTCTTTTGGCTCAAACTCCGGCATTCTTGCTATAGTGACATTTACCTTTGTCATCTCCTCATCATCGCCAAACAAAGAGCCGCCCGCCTCTTTTTTGGCTCTTGTAGAGTCGTGCGCCGCCTCCACTAGCGTCTCCACATGAAACAGCAAAGAGCGTCTTGAAAAACCAAAGCTATCCATAGAACCAGATTTCATAAGGCTCTCAAGCACTTTTTTATTGACTTTTTGACTATCTATCCGGCTGACAAAGTCGCTCATATCGACAAAAGCGCCGTCCGCCCTTGAGGCAAGTATGCTCTCCAAAGCCGCGGCTCCAACCCCTTTTATAGCCCCCAAACCAAAAAGTAGATACTCTTTGCCATCCTCTTTTATCGGTCTAAAGTCTATGGAGCTTCTAGCTACGGAGGGGGGCAAAAGAGCGATGCCCATCCGCTTTATCTCGTCTATATACTTTACTATCTTGTCGGTATTGTCCATCTCGCTTGTAAGCAAAGCCGCCATAAATGCCGCCCCGTAATACGCCTTTAGATACGCCGTACGATAAGTTATCATCGCATACGCCGCTGAGTGAGACTTGTTAAAGCCGTACCCCGCAAATTTTAGAATAAGGTCGAATAAATCCTCAGCTTTTTTTGCGTCAAGCCCCTGCGCCGCCGCTCCGCTTGCAAAAACCGCCTTTTGCTCTTCGATATATTTGATGTCTTTTTTACCCATACCGCGACGCACAAGGTCGGCTTGACCTAGAGAGAAGCCGCCTATTTTTTGCACTATCTGCATGACCTGCTCTTGATAGACGATAACGCCGTATGTAGGCTCCAATATCTCAACAAGCTCTGAAAAACTATACTCTATCCTCGCTCGCCCATGCTTTCTCTCGATAAAATCATCAAGCATCCCAGACTCCATCGGCCCCGGACGATAAAGAGCGAGTATCGCAATGATGTCCTCAAAGCTTGTGGGCTTTAGCCTCGTGACAAGATTTTGCATACCATCCGACTCTATCTGGAATAGTCCGATAGTCGTGCCGCTCTGCACAAGATCAAACACCCGCGCGTCATCCATCGGCATTTTGTTCCAGTCTATATCTACGCCGTAGCTCTCTTTTATGATTTTGACGGCGTTGTCTATCACTGTGAGCGTCTTAAGCCCCAAGAAGTCGAATTTGATAAGGTCAACGTCTTCCAAAAACCTTCCGTCGTACTGCGTCGCTATAGCGCCTACGTTGCTTTTAAAAAGCGGGGTTTTGTGCCATAGCTCTTCATTTGAGATAACCAGTCCCGCTGCGTGAGTTCCGGCGTTTCGTTTTAGCCCCTCTAGCTTTACGGCAAACTCCCACATCTTTGCGATTTTCGGATCTGAGTCTATCGCTTCTTTGATTTTTGGCTCTTGCTCGAACGCCTCTTTTAGCGTAATGCCCAGCTTTTCAGGAATTAGCTTTGCTATCCTATCCGCCTCGGCGTACGCTATCCCCATGACCCGCGCAACGTCCCTGATGACGCCCTTTGCAAGCAAAGAACCAAACGTGATAACCTGCGCCACATTAAGTCGCCCATACGCCTTAGCGACATACTCGATTACCTCGTCGCGCCTCTCTTGACAAAAGTCGGTATCGATGTCGGGCATTGACACCCTCTCAGGATTCAAAAACCTCTCAAATAGTAGATTGTAAGGCAAAGGGTCGATGTCCGTAATCTCAAGCGCAAACGCCACAAGGCTTCCGGCGGCGCTTCCTCTTCCAGGTCCCACCGGAATAGCGTTTTCTTTTGCATACCTGATGTAGTCCCAAACGATAAGCATATAACCGGGAAACTTCATTTTGTTGATTATCTCTATCTCAACTTCTAATCTCGCTCTATACTCATCGTGCTTTGCGGGGTCTACATTGAGAAGTCTTTTGAGAAGCCCCCCTCTTGACTTAAACGCAAAAAGCTCGTCGTCATCCACGAATAGCTCGCCCGTGTCTGGATTTATCCACTCTCTTGTAAATTTAAAATTGGGGGGTGTGGGAGAGCCGAGCTTTAGTTCAAGCGCACACTTATCCACAACCTCTTGCGTATTGATTAGAGCCTCCGGAATATCGGCGTAGTTTTCCGCCATTTGTGCGGCTGATTTTACGAAAAACTCGTGGACGGAGTGCTTCATCCTCTTTGGATCTTCAAGCGTCGTTTGTTGCGAGATACACATAAACGCCTCATGCGCCTCAGAATCCTCGGGCTCAGTGTAGTGCGTGTCGTTTGTGGCTATAAGCTTGATACCAGTCTCAATAGAGAGCTTTATCGTGTCCTCATCTATCGCAAGCTGGTCGTCAATACCGTGGCGCATAATCTCAAGATAAAAATCATCGCCAAAAATCTCTTTATACTCAAGGGCTACTCTTTTTGCCTCCTCATAGCCACCCGGCGTAAAGTTTTTGAATTTTCGCTTTGTGTCTATATTTAGGTGTCTAGCAACCTCTCCGGCAAGGCAAGCGCTAGTGCAAATAAGCCCCTCGCTATACTCGCACAAAAGCTTTTTATTGACTCTGGGACTATAATAAAACCCCTCGATATACGCCCTTGAAGCTAGTATCATAAGGTTTTTGTAGCCTATCTCATTTTTGGCAAGCAAACAAGCGTGAAAACTCTGAACGTTTTTGTCGTCCATCTCTTCGCCGTTGTGAATATACGCCTCTAGCCCAATAATAGGTTTTATACCCGCTTTTTTGAGAGTCTTATAAAAATGCACCGCGCCAAACATCGCCCCATGGTCTGTAATAGCGCAAGCTTTAAGCCCAAGCTCTACAAGTTTTTTTGCTAGAGCGTCTACTTTATTTGCTCCATCAAGCAGGGAGTATTCAGTGTGTAGATGAAGATGGGTAAATGGCAATGCGCTCAAATGTTGCTCCTAGAATGCTTCTTTTTTTGGCGCAATTATGCCATATCCGAGCTACTCTCTTTTAGCGACTCGCACTCTTTCGCGTCTACCGTCTTTTGTAAATCATTGTAGTTTGCGGCAAAAATCGATATGGCGAAGAGGGAGACGGCAATAAAGGGTGTCAGAGTAGAATGGCACTTACTTAAGCTTTTTATTAAGTAAGTGCTATTCGGGGCTGTTTCCTTTTTCCCACAAACTTAGATTTTGTATAATCCTAAAAAATGCTTGCACAACGAACATCGCAAGCACGATTATGCACGAGGAGCGAAAATTTATGGCACAATCAATAGAACCAAATATTGCAGATTTAGCAAATGGATGGCTCAAAGCTTACAAACTAGCTTATAAACTAGAGCAAGAATCTTTAAATACTGAAATAGACAAGGCGCTTTCTGATTACTTTACTAAAAACGGGGGAACAGGGGCAAATCGTCCTGATACAAAACTTCTATTGCAAGATAAAAATTTAAACTTCTATCCTATTCTTATCGAGTACAAAGGATATAAAGGAAAATTGGAAAAACTTGATGCCGATAAACAAGTTGAAAACCGAACTGCCAAAAACGAACCAAATTTCAAAAATATCAATTCATTCGCTGTAAATGGGGCTGTGCATTATGCAAACGCTTTACTGCACCACACCAGCTATACTGATATTATAGCTATCGGTATGACAGGTTACAAAGATGAATCTGAAAAAATACAACACGAAATTGGTGCGTATTATGTTTCAAAAAGCAACTTTGGTGTTGGACAAAAAGTTGGAGAATTTTCAGATTTTTCTTTTTTAGCGCCTAAAAACTTTGATGTGTTTATTGGGCAGGTAAAAACCTTGAGTCTCACACAAGAGGAAATCGATAGACTAAAGGAGCAACGAGAAAAAGAGATTGATACCAGTCTAGTAAAGCTCAACAATGATATTTACCAAAACGAAAAAGGTTTGGGTGAAAATGACCGTGTTTATCTCGTTGCCGCTTCTATTATCGCAACAATTGGAATTCCTGGCAAAGTTGCCCCACTTGAAAAGTCTGATTTAAAATCATCTATCGAAGAAGGAAACACTGACGGCGAAATAATCGTAAGAAAAATAAAAGCTTTTTTGAGCGAAAAAAAGTTACCAGAAGAGAAAAAAGAACTCATCATTAGGGCTTTACAAAATACACTTTTGACTGAAAATATCAACAAAGTTGAAAATGGTGAAAGCCAGCTCAAAAGGGTTTTTACAAAAATTGTAGATGATTTGGGAATATATTACAAAATAGGCTTAACTACCGATTTCACGGGAAAACTCTTTAATGAAATGTATGGTTGGCTTGGTTTTACGCAAGACAAACTAAACGATGTAGTGCTGACGCCTTCTTATGTCGGTTCACTTCTTGTCAAACTGGCACGAGTCAACAAAGACTCTTTCGTATGGGACTTTGCTACGGGTTCGGCAGGCTTGTTGGTTGCCGCTATGAATGAAATGCTAAACGACGCCAAAAACAATATTACTTCACCAGAAGAACTATCTAAAAAAGAAATCACAATAAAAGCAGAACAACTCTTGGGGCTTGAGCTACTTTCAAGTGTCTATATGCTCGCAATTTTAAATATGATTTTGATGGGTGACGGAAGTTCAAATATTTTGAATAAAGACTCTTTGAGGGACTTTGACGGAAAATACGGCTTTGGCAAAACAGACGATAGTTTTACGGCTGACGCCTTTGTACTAAATCCCCCTTATTCTGCCAACGGCAACGGTATGAACTTTGTAGAAAAAGCGCTAAACATGATGAATAAAGGCTATGCCGCCATCATCATACAAAACTCAGCAGGGAGCGGAAAAGCCAGAGAATACAACAAAAGGATTTTGGAAAAGCATACGCTTATTGCAAGTATCAAAATGCCTATTGATTTGTTTATCGGAAAGTCGAGCGTGCAAACCAATATCTATGTGTTCAAGGTAAACGAAAAACATCATAAAGACGAAGTGGTGAAGTTTATAGATTTTTCCAACGACGGATACACCCGCACAAACCGCAAAAAAGCAAGCAATAATCTAAAAGATACAGACAAGGCAAAAGAGCGCTACGAAGAACTTGTAAATTTGGTTAGATTTGGAAAATCTAAACTAAAAATATTTACAGAAAAAGAGTATTACGAAGGCGTTATAGACCCAAAAAATGGAGCCGACTGGAATCAAACTGCGCCAATAGATACAAAGCCTGCTTTGCAGGATTTTAAAAAAACCGTAAGCGATTATCTGGCTTGGAAAGTCTCAAATATCCTCAAACAAAGAGGTGACGAGGGAAAGTAGATTCCCCGCTTAACGAAAAATTAGCAAAAGTTGAGTGGGGCGAATATGAGCTGGAAGAGCTATTTGAGATAAAAGGTAATCCGCAACTAAATAAAGAAAGCTTTGTGTTTAACGAAAATGGGAAAATTCCTTATTTTACAAGAACTGAATTCAATAACGGTATTCTGGGTTATGTAGATTATTTGGATGAAGAGCATAAAATTAGCGGTAAATGTCTAGCAGTTGGAATGATTGCTATGAAATTTTTCTATATGGAAAATGATTTTTATGCTGGGCAGTTTACAAAAAGGGCTATTCCAAAATCATTTTCTTTAACGCCACGAATAGCGAATTACTTTATAAGCTTGCTAAATAAAAATCAAAAAGTTTTTCAGAATATTTTAGTTAGACACTTTGAAAGTGAGTTTTACGGAACAAAAATTCAACTTCCAACTAAAAACGGTCAAATTGATTTTGATTTTATGGAAAGCTTTATAGCGGAGCTGGAGGCGGAGCGTATAGCGGAGCTGGAGGCCTATTTGGTGGCAACTGGGCTGAAAGATTATGTTTTGACGGCTGAAGAACAAAAGGTTTTGGATGAGTTTGACAGCATAAAGTGGGGTGCATTTAAATTAGGTGAATTGTTTGAAAAAATTCAAACAAACAAGTTACCTTTTAAGGCAGATGAACTCCCAAAAGAATCAATAGATAGATATACTCTTCCTTGTCTTACTTCCAGTTTCAAGAACCAAGGATTAAACTATTTTGTACCCAAAGATAAGGCAACAATTTTAAAAAATGTAATTTCTATTCCTTCAAATAGTGATATTTATAGAGCTTATTTTCAAGCAAGAGAGTTTACGGTTTTATCTGATGCTTATGCGATTAATTGGTTTTATGATGATGTGGAACTATCTCCTAATCAGTATTTATTTACAGTTTCATGCATTAATAAAGTAACAGATTTATCTATATACTCATACAAAAACAAATTGGGTGGTTGGAATGTTGTACAAAATAAAAATATAGCTCTTCCAATAAAAGATAATCAACCTGACTACAAAACTATGGAAACTTTCATCTCCGCTATCCAAAAACTAGCTATAAAAGATGTTGTTTTGTATGCCGATAAAAAAATAGCCGCTACAAAAAGTGTTGTAAATAAATAGAAAATGAAAATAAAGGGTGTCAGGCACTCTTTTGATTTTCATCGACAAACAAAGAGCGCGCAGGGGGTGATATGAACAGGGTCGTAAAGAGGCTAGAGGGTTTTGGAGTCGAGATAGTCGGCTTTGGAGAGGCGGGTATTAGCATGATAGCCAAAAAGTATAGATTTGAGATATTGATGCGAGACGCATCTGCAAAACAGCTTTTAAAAGCTGTTTATACTGTGGATGATAAGCTTGATACCCGTCTCAATAGAGAGCTTTATCGTGCCCTATAAGCCCCTCGCTATACTCGCACAAAAGCTTTTTATTGACTCTGGGACTATAATAAAACCCCTCGATATACGCCCTTGAAGCTAGTATCATAAGGTTTTTGTAGCCTATCTCATTTTTGGCAAGCAAACAAGCGTGAAAACTCTGAACGTTTTTGTCGTCCATCTCTTCGCCGTTGTGAATATACGCCTCTAGCCCAATAATAGGTTTTATACCCGCTTTTTTGAGAGTCTTATAAAAATGCACCGCGCCAAACATCGCCCCATGGTCTGTAATAGCGCAAGCTTTAAGCCCAAGCTCTACAAGTTTTTTTGCTAGAGCGTCTACTTTATTTGCTCCATCAAGCAGGGAGTATTCAGTGTGTAGATGAAGATGGGTAAATGGCAATGCGCTCAAATGTTGCTCCTAGAATGCTTCTTTTTTTGGCGCAATTATGCCATATCCGAGCTACTCTCTTTTATCGACTCGCACTCTTTTCACGTCTATCGTCTTTTGTAAATCATTGCAGTTTGCGGCAAAAACTGATATGGCGAAGAGGGAGACGGCAATAAAGGGTGCCATTCGGGACTATCCCCTTTTTGCAGAAAGATATTACTGTGGGCAAATAGTAGTTTTTTAGCCAACCTCTACGATGTCGTCAGCGTCCAATATGGCGATGATTTTTTCTACTTTGTCGCTTAAAAATTCTTGTAGGTATTTGTTTGTTAGGTTGCCGCAGTTTAGAATGATGATTTTTGGAGGTGCGCCAAAGCGAAAATAGAGCTCCATAAAGTCCCTATCTTTGCTCATTATGACTGCATTTCCGCTTTGGCTCTCTCGAATATTTCTATATCCGTCGCATCTCTAAGTGCCACGGCTTTGATCCCAAATCTATATTCAAACCATATCGCCAGTTTTGGCGGCAGATGTGCGTCAAGCCAAATTGTCAAGCCGCTACTCTTTTGACCGCTGTTCTCTTCGCCGCAAAATGTAGGCACGCCAAAATATCTTCTCTCTCAAGGTCGGGAAAATCCTCAAGTATCTCCTCGATAGAGACATTTTGTGCCAACATCTCAAGTATATCACTCACCCTGATTCGCATCCCCCGAATAATAGGCACCCCTTCGCACTTTTGAATATCAAATGTGATTCTCTCATCCAAATTCATCTTTGACTCCTTATTGGTTTATTATATCAAAACGGCGCAGGATAAGTCTGATAAATGTAATATAAAAAAATCTGTTTGCATAAAGTTGCGACGATAAGACTAAACGTCTAATAAACAGGGGCAGTTTCCCCGTCTCCGTTTCTTGTTTCCTTCAAAAGCCGTCGGTTTTAGTTTGGAGATTAGGCTTAGGAGGGAGGTGAAAGTTTGATGGTAACGCTTCTATTCCTTATAAGGTGAAGATTGAATACCGTGTGACCTGTTGAATAAAGAGTGAAATGACGGCGTAACACCCTGAAATGCTCTCCTTAATACTAACAAAAGAGTGCCAACAAAAGAGTGCCTGACACCCTTTATTACAGCACCGCCAATTGGCTGTTTTGTCTAGCTCATATATTCCTGCTGTTTGATTTTTATGGTGTATTATAATACAATAATCACATGAAAACATTCACTGCAATCATTACGTGTTTATATGATATTGAGCAAGCGGTAGAAGCAAATTCTATTGATGATAGCGCACAACTTTTAATTCAACTCTTTAGTGGGACTAATGATGCTGTGGCAATCATAGAATTTCAAACTTTTTTTCAATTAAACTTCCCTCTGGCAACTCTCATTGGTAGCACAAGCGATGGGGTTATATGCAATGCAGATGTCGATGCACAAGGAGGGAGCCTACTATCATTCACCTTTTTTCAAGCAACCACCTTAAGTGTAGCGTTGATAAATCAAGATGATACCCTTCAAGACGACTTTCAATTGGGCAAAAAAATTGCTTTAACCTTAATCACACACAACACAAAGCTCCTCATTACCTTTACCGATGGTACCAATACTAATGGTGAAGAGTATCTAAACGGCATTACTTTTATAAACAAGGATATCATTATTGCAGGTGGTATGGCTGGGGATAATGGACTTTTTCAAAAAACTTTTGTTTTTGATAAATACAACTTAGTCTCCAGCGGTGCCGTCGCCGTTGCTTTACACAGTGAAGTTTTGCAAGTTGTTACGAATTACAATTTTGCTTGGCTACCCATTGGCAAAAAGTTACGTATAAGCAAATCTATTCGCAATAGAGTCTATGAGATTGATGGCATGTCGGCAGTCGATTTATATGCCAAATATTTAGGAGAAGAGATTGCACAGCAACTCCCCTCTATTGGTATCGAATTTCCACTGATTTTCGAACGAAATGGGACTCTAATTGGTCGTGCTGTTTTGTACAAACATGATGATGACTCGCTAACGTTTGCAGGAAATATTCATGAGGGAGAGCTTGTCCGTTTTGGTGTAGGAAACATTGAAGCGATTCTGCAAAATAGTTACAATCATATTTGTGAACTTCTAGACAAGAGTCAATTTCAACCTGAAACATTTTTTATCTACTCATGTATGGCGAGACGCAGATTTATGGGTTCCTATACCCAAAAAGAGCTTCGCTCTTTTGCGCAGATGGCACCAACAGCAGGATTTTTCACCTATGGAGAGTTTTATCACGCTCAGGGCGAAAATCAACTTCTCAATGAAACAATGACCAGTATAGCCCTCAGCGAGAGCTCTGTCAAAACACATACGCTTGTTGATAATCAAATGATTGTTAATGACCATTTTAGAATTAATCCACTTCATGTTCTTTCCCACTTAACCAATGTTGTATCTGGCGAATTAGAAGATCTAAACAATACACTTGAATCCAGAATCAAGGCAAATAGAGAGCTTATTTGGAAGCAGGCCTATTTGGAAAAATTAACACAACTTCCCAATCGACTGCAACTTTTAGAGGCGCTACCAAATCACCACAACAAGATATTATTTTTGCTAAATATTGATGATTTTGCACTCATTAATGATTTCTATGGTCATGCTGCTGGTGATTTTGTCTTAAAACACATTGCTATACTTTTACAAGAATATGCCAATACCGAGGGTGCACTTCTCTTTAAACTACCCTCGGACGAGTATGCTCTCATCTTACAAAAAGCATATAATAACGAAGAGCTTAAGGATACAATCAAACATATCTTGACTCTTGTTCAAAAGAGCCCTGCACTCTATGATGACAATATTATAAATATCGAACTTACACTTTCTGCTGCTATGATTAACACGCAAAGAACAGGGCTTATCAATGCTAATTTAGCATTAAAACTGGCCAAACAGTCATCCAAAAGTTTTTTAATTTTTGATGAATCCTTACTCTTAGCGCAGCATTGTGAAATAAATCTGAAAATGGCTACCGTCTTGCGCCATGCTATTAAACAAGACGCTATTATCCCTTACGTTCAACCCATCTTTAACACAACTACAGGGGTTATAGAAAAATATGAATCCCTTGTGAGATTACGCCAAGAAGACGGGAAAATACTCCCTCCCATAGCTTTTCTCGATATAGCCCATAAAATCAAACTCTATCCACAAATTACGAAAATCATGGTTGAAAAATCATTTTCTTTTTTCAAAAAAAATGGGCTGAACTTTAGTCTAAATTTATCATTTGCAGATATCTTAAACCAAGAAACAAGAGAGTTTATTTTTGAGAAAATCCAAGAATTTGATATTGCACAACAACTAACATTTGAAATCTTAGAAACTCAACAAATAGAGGATGAACTGTTGGTGCAGAAATTCATACAAAAAGCACATAACCAAGGGGCTGATTTTGCCATTGATGATTTTGGTAGCGGATTTGCAAACTTTATCCATATGACAAAAATGAAAGCAGATTGCATCAAAATTGATGGCTCGTTGATTAAAAATATGGATACAGACAAAAATGCTCGTCTTGTTGTCGAAACTATTGTCGTATTTGCACAAAAGTTAAATATGAAAACGGTCGCAGAATTTGTCCACTCCAAAGAGATTTTCGACATTGTCAAAGAGCTTCAAATTGATTATGCGCAAGGGTATTATCTTGGAAAACCTATACCATTAGAAGAAATAAGTCATCTAGTATAAGTTATACCTAATTTCAAGATATAATCCCCAAAATTGTCAAGACAACATTCTAAAAAATCTTATTCCCTTTAACATATGTTACTTT
>DZAX01000052.1 GCA_022729705.1 Helicobacter cetorum
GTGTTTATTAAGCAACTTTGGTTCCTTTGTTGTTTTGGGGTGGTGAATGGTTACCATTATTTTTTGTTTCTCTACAGCTTTAATTTGTCTATTCACGCAAAATTCTTTATATTTTTTCAAAAAACCTTCGATTTTATTCTTATAGTCTGAAGTATTGCCAGAAGAGTTTGCATGTAGCAAATCGTTTCTTGTGCCTATAATATCGCTTATAAATTTTCTAAAGTTTTTATATTTTTCATCTCCCATGGATTGCTTAACGCTATTGGATAATAACTCCGCATCACTTCCCGTGATATTTAATTCATCTCTAAATCTATACCCATGAATCATCATATTTTTAAATGCGCTAGAAAGGGCATAAAAATTATATTGTGCAACCTCCTCTTTATTTTTGATTTTATTTTCAATAAGTTCTATCTTTTCGCCTAAAACCTGTTTGCCGATAGTTTTTATATAAAACCCAACCCCCTCATTGAGTATCGCCAGACTATTGCTATAGTACCCTCTCTCAAAAAGAGCTTTTGCGATGTCATAATAAGACTGATAACGTTTTTTGCCCTTGACGGTAAAGCTTTTGTCGATTAGCCCCTTTAACTCCGTCAAATCTTTTTCAAAAGAAAACGACCGCACCAAACCGTCTTTTAGTACTTTGTCTATCTCTTCTATCAGATTTATAGAACTTTTGGTAGCCAGACTTTCCAAAGACAACGACAAAATATCTCCAGAAAATTTTTTCATAGCGCCGATAAGCCCGGCAAGCTCCGCTTTTTTTATCTCTATATGGTTTGAGATGGTGAAATTATCCTTGAAGTTCGTGACGACAAAGGCAAAGCTAGCCAAATCGACATATTGTTTTAGATCTATTACCTCATAGCTTTTGAACGCCTCTATCTCTTTGGCAAATAGTATTTTTGATATTTTGCCGTTATTTCCCAGCCCCCTTATGATTACGTCCACAATCATCAAAATAGGCAAATGCCTAAAACCGTGCGATACGTCCACTATGACCTCGTCGTACCCAGATACTATTTTGTCGATTATCGAAAATATCTCATCAAAATCGTTTTCATCTTTGATAAGCCCTTTTGAATCGTCAAATATTACTTTTTCGCCGTATCTAGTTGCTTGCAAAACCATTTTTTGAGCTTCTTTTGATTTTTCAGTGTATATTGACTCTATAACATATTCGTTGCCGTACTCGCTTATCAATATAGGGAGCATATTGTAAGATTTTTCTGGTTTCCCTCCAAGCTCATAAGAACATTCATCGGCTAATTCATTACATTTTCTTTCTTTATTGTATTTTGTCCCGCTCATCCCAAGTATAGTAACAACCGCTTTTTTCATACCGTTTCCCCGTTTTTTAGTATTTTCGATATATACAATGCCGAAACTGGCTCGTCTTGTGGACTATGCCGTCTATTACCGTCTCAGTAGAGACTCTTTGGTTTGTGGAGTATACCACCGTTATCCCTATCTCTTTACAAAAATTGACAATCTCACAGCACGCCCCAAAATCCCCTTGTACCAAAATATAGTCCTCTTTGTCGGCTTCATTTTTGATAAACTCTTTTATTGGACGTAAAAACTTTTTTATATCAAAAATCTCAGGCGGCACGGCGCCCCAAGCACTCTGTAAATCCGGCGGCAAAGCCACAAACTCCTCTATCCAAAGAGAGTCTTTAGCGTCTTTTATTTGTTCCACCGTAAGAGTATGGTTAAATATCAAAAACAATTTTTTCACTTATAATCTCTCATTTCTAGCAATTGCTTTTTGCCTAGCTCTGTTGTAGCCTCTATTTTTGCCGTGTATTTTTACAACGGGACGAATTGGCCATATTATGCGCTGTTTTTTCATAGTTTTTTCCTAGTTTTTTTGGCAAAATACTACCCAAACAAAAGGTCAAAAATTACCGTTTAAAGGCGTATTTCATTGGATAAAATTTTTTTAGCGTCGCTAGAGTCTATATTTTCAGCGGCAAACTTAGAAGCCGGTTTTGCCCGCATCCACTCAAAGGCGGTAGGCATAGACGGCGTAAGCGTCCTTGCGTATAAGGCGCAGCTTTCGCATAATATAGAAAAATTGAGAGAATCGCTACTAACGGGCTCGTATGTGCCGGAGCCGCTACTTAGATTTAAGCTTCCAAAAGACGGTGGCGGGTTTCGACCCATAGCCGTATCTAGCGTCAAAGACAAGATAGTCCAAAACGCTCTTTCAGCGGCTCTCTTAGAGTACTTTGACAAAACTTTCTCAAACGCCTCTTACGCATATAGACCCAGAAAGAGCCACATAAGGGCGATACATAGAGCCAGAGACTATATATCTCAGAATATAGGGGTCAAACCCCTTTAGCATGAGGTTTTTTTATGGTAAGATTTTGAGAGCAAGTTAAAAAGCATAGGTGTTGCGCTTATGACTTGAATTGGCACTTTAGTCCTTGCCACTTAGACGAACTTGTTCGTCTAAGTGCGTAACACCTGTTATAACAAATTAGGAATTTTATCAAATGAGCAATTTAATCGAGCAAGGAAAACAAAAAGGTCTTATATCTTTTGATAGTGAAAATAAATATATTACTTATATAGGACAAAGTGTAAAACCAAGAAACTTTTCAAATCCTGAAGAAAAGGTTCAAGCGGAAGCATATTTAAAACTTATTTTTAATTATGGTTATCCAAAAGAAAATATTTCAATGTTTCAAACTGTTAAGATGGCTTCATCATCAAAAGAAGCGGATATTATCGTTTATCACGATGCAGAACATACAAAACCTCACATAGTTGTTGAGTGCAAACATGAAGATGTATCAGACCAAGAGTTTAATCAAGCTATAGAACAAGCAGCAAGTTATGCTTATGCACTTGCAGGAACTATTCAGTATATTTGGGTGGTTTCAAGTATAGAAAAAAGTTTCAAGATTGACAAAGACAGTAGCATAAAACAAACCATTCCCGATATTCCAAGATACGGAAAAACAGAAGTTCAAAAATACAAATATGCAAAAGGTGGAAAAATTTCTAGAGACCAAATTTTAGAAGATGAAGTAAAACAAAACTTTTTTGACCTTGAAACTATTGAAGAAAATGAACTTACAAAAAGATTCAAACAAGCACACAATGCTCTTTGGGCAGGAGGTGAACTCAATCCTAGTTCCGCATTTGATGAACTTGATAAATTGATTTTCTGTAAGATTTGGGATGAGCGAAAACCAAAGAAAAAAGGCGATCCGTATGATTTTCAGATTTTTAGTTTAACCGTTCCCAAAAATGCAACAGATGATGAAAAAGAAGAGATAGAAAATAAGATTTCTCTTGAACTGTTTGCTAGAGTTAATGCTCTTTATGCTGAAGGAAAGAAGAAAGACCCAGAAGTTTTTAAAGATGATATTCGACTTGATGTCAAAAAAGTAAAAACTGTAGTAAGTTATCTTGAAGATATAAATTTGAGTGCTACTGATTTGGATAGCAAAGGAAAAGCATTTGAAACTTTTATGGGTTCATATTTTAGAGGAGATTTCGGACAATTTTTTACACCTAGAAATATTGTAAAATTTATAGTCAATTGTTTACCTATGACAAATGATTCAAAAGTTTTGGATACAAGTTGTGGAAGCGGTGGATTTTTACTTTATGCACTTGATAAGGTGCGAAAACAAGCAAGTGAATATTATGATGTTGGAACAGTAGAACATCATAAACACTGGCATGATTTCGCAGAAAAAAAACTTTTCGGTATAGAGATAAACGAACAAATTAGCCGAACTGCTAAAATGAATATGATAATTCATGATGATGGACATACAAATGTAATATCGAGTGATGGGCTTTTAAAAAGTGAAGTGATGATTGAAAAAAGTGGAAACAAAGGCTTTAAGTATGGAACTTTTGAATTTATCATCACAAATCCACCTTTTGGCTCAACTATCAAACAAACAGAATCGGCATATTTACACCAATATAGTTTAGGAAACAAAGATGTCAGTTGGCTAGATACAAAAAATAGTGCATCCAGTGAGAGAGCAAACCAAAGTACAGAAGTGCTTTTTATAGAACAAGATTATCACTTTTTAGTTGAGGGTGGATTTTTGGCTATTGTTATCCCTGATGGGATACTTACAAATAGTTCAATGCAATATGTAAGAGACAATATAGAAGAGTGGTTTAGAATAGTAGCGGTCGTATCGATGCCACAAACTGCTTTTGCTCATACGGGAGCAGGGGTAAAAAGTAGTGTATTATTCTTGCGAAAATGGAGTGAAGAAACAACAAAATCTATCAAAAATCAGAAAACATCAGTTCAAGATGAAATAAAAGCAAAATATAAATATTTAGATGTTGTCAAAAAAATAGAAGATGAAAAAAAAGCAGAACTCAAAACTTTTAATGGAGATAAAAAAAGTAAAGAGTATGAGGAGTTTAAATCTGCACTTAGTGAAAAATACACTAGCAAAATCAATAATCTTAAAGATGAACTAGAAGAGATTTACCTAAAAGAGAAACAAACAAAACTAAAAGATTATCCTATTTTTATGGCAACAGCTGAAGATATAGGCTTTGATGCTACAGGCAGAGCTACTGGGAATAATGAGCTTGAAATCATAGAAAAAGAACTCACAAAGTTTATAAATCATATTATAAAAAGTGAAAAAATATGAGTAAGTTTGAGTTAAGTGGTGAGGTTAATGGTGAGAAGATATTTTTAATAAATTTAAGTGAATTTAGCACACAATGGTCACCTAATTTTTACCACAAAGAACGATTACGGTACATTGAAATTTTCCTAAATCCATCTTTTCAATTTTCGATAAAAAAACTCAAACAAATTGTCGAGTTTCAAAATAAAAAATCTATCGCTTTTGAAGTTAATAAATATATTGGTATGGCTAATATTGAATCCAATACTGGTTTATACATTGAAACAGAAACAGAAAAAGGAAAAGGCGACTGCACGGTATTTAAAAAAGGAGATATTCTCTACGGTAAGTTGAGACCCTATTTAAATAAAGTTTATTTAGCTGAATTTGATGGGGGATGCACAACAGAATTTGTTGTTATGAACACTTTAGATGATAATATAGTTTCTAATAAATTTTTGTCAATTTTTTTACTTTTAGATTGTGTTGTTAATCAAACAAAACATATGATGACAGGTAATACATTACCAAGATTACAAACTTTTGATATTGAAAATTTAATGATTCCAATCCCAACTAAAGAAACCCAAGAAAGTATTATAAAAACATATGAAATTTATTTTGAGAAAAAACAAAGAAAAGAACAAAAAGCAAAAGAGTTACTTGATAGCATAGACAACTATCTTTTAGATGAATTAGGGATAACTTTGCCTGAAATTGATAATAGTTTAGAGAAAAGAATTTTTGAAGTCAATTTTAGTGAAATAAGTGGTAATAGGTTTGATCCAGATTATTATTCATATAGCTATGAAATTATAATGGATGCCATATCAAAAGCAAATGTAGAAAATATTGTAACCATTCACCACCCAACCCCAACAGGCATATAAGCCCTACCTCCTAAGGC